>NZ_JBJURN010000019.1:0-87848 GCF_046622475.1 Enterobacter sp. LM3
TGAACCCCGCTAACCCGGCGGCCTGTAAGCCGTTGTTCCGTGTCAGTGGAGGCGCATTATAGGGAGTTATTCTGAAGTGACAAGCACAAAATACAAAAAACTTTTCGTTCGCTCACTTTTCAAACTCAACGCTTATTTAAGACGCGAATCGCCCGTTAAATGTGCGATTTCCCGTGCAAAACTGGCTACCTGCGACCAGTCGGTATAAACCACTTCTTTACGTGTATCCGTTTCACCGCCGGTCATCCTCATAATCAGACGGATCATAAAACGGTCATACCAGCGATAGCGTGGATAGCGCAGCGCGCCAGCAAACACAGCACACAGGTCTGGCTGCCAGGGCGAACCCAGCAAAAACTTACGCGTATAGCTGTTAGTCTGCGGCGTGCGTTTTTCGGCTTTACGGGCAACCAGGTTTACCGAATAGAAAGCACCGGGCAACTTGTTAAGTATCGCCGTATGCTTTTTCACAAAACGATCCAGCGCCGGATGGAAATGACCATAACGAATGGATGCGCCAATCACCACGCGATCATAATCCTGCCAGGCAATATGCTCCGCGCGATTCAGGTTCACCACATCCGAGTAAATGCCCAGCTCTTTTAATTCAGATGCCAGATAAGAGGCAATCTCACGCGTTTGTCCGTCTCGCGTAGAAAAAAGAATAAGTGTTTTCACAGACGACTCCTTATTCGCGCCAGAATGTTGGGGTGAACAGCACCAGCAACGTAAAGACCTCAAGACGACCAAACAACATGTTGGCGATTAAGATCCACTTCGCTATCGGGTTCATGCTGGCAAAGTTATCTGCCACAACCCCCAGTCCAGGCCCCAGGTTATTCAGCGTTGCCACAACAGAAGCGAAGGCAGAGAAATCATCCACCCCGGTGGCGATGATCGCCAGCATGCTGACGATAAACACCAGCGCATACGCTGAGAAGAACCCCCACACCGCTTCAAGAATGCGTTCCGGCAGAGCACGGTTCCCCAGTTTGATACTGTAGACCGCATTCGGGTGTACCAGACGTTTCAGTTCACGGTTCCCCTGCTTAAACAGCAGCAGAATACGAATCACTTTCAGGCCACCGCCCGTTGACCCGGCACAGCCCCCGATAAACGCAGAACACAGAAGCAGTACAGGCAGGAACAGCGGCCAGCGCGCAATACTGTCCGTCGTAAACCCGGCGGTTGTCGCCATCGACACCACCTGGAAGAAGGCCTGGTTTAATGTTGTCACTGCCGAGCTATAGACATCGTGGAACCACAGCACCAGAGTACAGATGACCACCAGGGTCAACTGGACACCGATAAACATCCGAAACTCCGGGTCACGCGAGTACACCTTCAGGCTGCGTCCGCTAAGTAAAGAGAAGTGCAGGCCATAGTTACAGCCGGAGATCAGCAGGAAGATGGCAATGATGGTGTTAATCGTTGGGCTATTAAAGTAGCCAACGCTGGCATCGTGCGTGGAGAACCCGCCGATGGCGATAGTCGCAAAGCTGTGTCCGATGGCATCGAAAGCGGGCATCCCGGCAAACCACAGCGCCAGCGCACAGGCAATCGTCAGCAAGACATAAATAAGCCACAGCGTTTTCGCCGTCTCCGCAATACGCGGGCGCATTTTGTTATCTTTCAACGGGCCGGGCATTTCGGCGCGATAGAGCTGCATCCCACCGACGCCCAGAATAGGCAGGATAGCCACAGCCAGGACGATGATCCCCATACCGCCGAACCATTGAAGCATCTGGCGATAAAAGAGGATGGCGTGCGGCAACGAATCCAGCCCCACCAGCGTGGTCGCCCCGGTTGTCGTTAAACCAGAGAAGGATTCAAAGAATGCATCCGTGACGCTCAGGTTGGGTTGTTCAGAGAAAATAAAGGGCAGCGAACCGACGCTCCCCAGTACCGTCCAGAACAGAACAACAATCAAAAACCCTTCGCGAGATTTCAGCTCACCTTTTTGGCGACGGTTTGGCCACCACAACAACGAACCAATCGCCAGTGCGACAAAGAAGGTCTGGGTAAATGCCCGCCCTGCGCCGTCCCGGTAGATAAGTGCCACCAGCCCTGGGAGGATCATTGTCCCGGAAAAAAGTATGACCAGCAGTCCAACAATTCGGGTAATGGCACGAAAATGCATCTCTGCCGCTTCCTTTGGTATTCAAAAAAGTGAGGTGGGGATTATTCTTCAATCGGCAGCAATTGCAACGAACCACGACTAAAATCCGCCAGTTTTGCTGAAAAAGCAGCCTGTTCAGCCTGAGGGAGCGCCACGCGCAATTGTACCTTTGCCTGGTACTCACTGTGCGCAATTACGCCGTTAAATTGTTTCAGCAGCGTTTCGACACCGGATAACTGAGCGTAATCGCACAGTAAAGTATATTCAGTGAGCGGTGTTTTGCGGGTGGTTATCAGCAGATTAAGCGCCTGCTGAACGCCACCGCCGTAGGCTTTAACCAGCCCACCCGTACCTAACAAAATGCCGCCGTAGTAGCGAACCACTACGGCGGTGATCTCACCCACACCACTGCCCATAAGCTGTGAGAGCATGGGTTTACCGGCCGTACCTGCCGGTTCACCGTCATCAGAAAACCCCAGTTGCTGCGAGTCGTTCGGCGGCCCTGCCACCCACGCCACACAGTGGTGACGAGCATCAGGATGTTGCGCGCGAACAGCTTCCACAAACGCCTTTGCCGCCTCTACGCCATCGGTATGTGCCAACAGCGTGATAAAACGGCTTTTCTTGATTTCCTCAACAAAGGTGACCGGTTCAACCGGTATCAGCCAGCTTTCCATCAGGCCAGCTTCAGATCTCGCGTCATATTCTCGATATTGCTTTCGTGAACAACCACGTTATCTTCGATACGAATGCCACCAAACGGCTTCAGCGCTTCAATTTTTGCCCAGTTGAAGTGCTTGCTGAACGGGCCTTCACGCCACGGAGCCAACAGTGACTCGATAAAGTAGATGCCCGGCTCGATGGTCAGCACCATACGCGGCTCAAGGATACGCGTGCAGCGCAGGTATGGATATTTAGACGGTGCCGCCAGATGCGTGCCAGTGTCATCCTGCATAAAACCTGCAACATCGTGAACCTGCAGACCCAGCGGGTGGCCAATACCGTGAGGCATAAATGGCCCGGTCAGGTCGTTTTCTACCATCGCTTCTTCACTCATCTCTTTCACAATCTGATGCTTACGCAGCAGTTTAGCGATGCGCTGATGGAACTGAATGTGGTAATCCACATAGCGGGTTCCCGCTTTCATGGTACTGATAAGCGCGAGTTGCTCATCGTTAACGTCTTTAATCAGGTGCGCAAAATCGGTATCTGCATCCGCCGCCCAGGTACGGGTCAGGTCAGCCGCATAGCCGTTGTACTCTGCCCCCGCATCCAGCAGGAAGCTGCGCATTTCAGACGGAACATGGTGATCGAGTTTGGTGTAGTGCAGAACAGACGCATGCTCATTCAGCGCGACAATGTTGCTGTAAGGCACGTCAGTATCACGGTGGCCGGTTGCGGTCAGGTACGCCTGGTTAATATCGAACTCGCTCATACCAGACTGGAACGCTTCATACGCTGCACGGTGACCATTCACCGCCGTTTTTTGCGCTGCACGCATGCAGTGAAGTTCGTAGTCGGTTTTATACGCACGGTAATAGTGCAGATAATCCAGTACCCCTTTCGGGTTCAGTTTGTCCGCCTGGATCCCCAGACCCAGCGCACGCTCAGTGACAGGGCCAATGTAGGCGATATTGCCACGTGCAGCAGGCAGCTGGCTGCCAATGCCGTCTGCTTTTGGCAGGGCAATGACATCCACTTCTTCCGTCCAGAAGCTGGTCGGCAGCGGCTCTACGTTGTGCCAGTAATCCACCGGCAGGTAGAACCACAGTTTCGGTTTGTTCACGCCATCCACCAGCAACCAGCAATTTGGAACCTGTGTTACTGGAACCCAGGCTTTAAACTGCGGGTTAACTTTGAACGGATAAGCATGGTCATCAAGAAACGTATTCATCAGCTCACCGGAGTGGATAAGCAGAGCATCCAGCTTAAAGCGTGCCAGGACATCACGGGTACGTTCCTGTAGGGTAACGATATGATTTTTATAAAGCGAAGACAGTGAGTCCATCTTTCTTCCTTTTGTTTTTTTGACCTCAAGTTCTCGCATCTTAGCACACCTGACTCCGACTGCGTGATTTCCACCGACCGTGATCAATGCAGCAATTTCTTAATGAGTGATTTGCATTTTATTAACATAAATTCCACACTCCGTTTCATCTGGTATGACCAGATCCAATTGCTGGATTCAGGAGACTGACATGCTCTACAAAGGCGACACCCTGTACCTCAACTGGCTGGAAAGTGGCATTGCCGAACTGGTGTTCGATGCCCCCGGCTCAGTGAACAAGCTCGATACCGCGACAGTGGCCAGTCTTGGCCAGGCGCTGGATGTACTTGAAAAGCAATCTGAATTAAAAGGGCTGCTGCTACGCTCGAACAAAGCGGCCTTTATTGTCGGTGCCGACATCACCGAATTCCTCTCGCTGTTCCTGGTACCGGAAGAGCAACTCAGCCAGTGGCTGCACTTTGCCAACAGCGTCTTCAATCGTCTGGAAGATTTACCGGTTCCAACGATCTCCGCCGTTAACGGCTACGCGCTGGGCGGCGGCTGCGAATGCGTGCTGGCCACCGACTACCGCCTGGCGACGCCAGACCTGCGCATCGGCCTGCCAGAAACCAGGCTGGGCATCATGCCGGGCTTTGGCGGCTCTGTGCGTATGCCACGTATGCTGGGTGCCGATAGCGCCCTGGAAATCATTGCTGCGGGTAAAGACATCGGCGCTGACCAGGCACAGAAAATCGGCCTGGTGGACGGTGTCGTTAAACCAGAAAAACTGGTTGAGGGTTCCCTCGCCATTCTGCGCCAGGCTATTAACGGCGACCTCGACTGGAAAGCCAAACGTCAGCCGAAGCTGGAACCGTTAAAACTCAGCAAAATTGAAGCCACCATGAGCTTCACCATCGCCAAAGGCATGGTGATGCAGACGGCAGGTAAGCACTACCCGGCTCCGATTACCGCCGTAAAAACCATTGAAGCCGCAGCCCGCTTTGGTCGCGATGAAGCCCTTAAGTTAGAAAATCAGAGCTTTGTTCCGCTGGCACACACCAATGAAGCCCGCGCACTGGTTGGCATCTTCCTGAACGATCAGTTCGTGAAAGGCAAAGCCAAACAGCTGACCAAAAACATTGAGACGCCAAAACATGCGGCGGTACTCGGTGCTGGCATTATGGGTGGCGGTATTGCTTATCAGTCGGCCTGGAAAGGCGTGCCGGTGGTCATGAAAGATATCAGCGAGAAATCCCTGACGCTGGGCATGACCGAAGCAGCCAAGCTGCTGAATAAACAACTGGAGCGCGGCAAGATCGACGGTCTCAAACTCGCCGGCGTCATTTCCACTATTCAGCCAACGCTGGAATACACCGGTTTTGACCGTGTGGACGTCGTGGTTGAAGCGGTCGTTGAGAACCCGAAAGTCAAAAAAGCAGTGCTGGCGGAAACTGAAGATAAAGTTCGCCCGGAGACTGTTCTGGCGTCGAACACCTCCACCATTCCGATTAGTGAGCTGGCAAGCGTGCTGAAACGCCCGGAAAACTTCTGTGGCATGCACTTCTTTAACCCGGTGCACCGTATGCCGCTGGTTGAAGTCATTCGTGGCGAAAAAACGTCTGATGAAACCATTGCCAAAGTGGTGGCATGGGCCAGCAAGATGGGTAAAACGCCAATCGTGGTGAACGACTGCCCGGGCTTCTTCGTCAACCGCGTGCTGTTCCCTTACTTCGCTGGTTTCAGCCAGCTGCTGCGCGACGGTGCGGATTTCCGCAAAGTCGACAAAGTGATGGAAAAACAGTTCGGCTGGCCAATGGGGCCTGCCTATCTGCTGGATGTGGTCGGCATTGATACCGCGCATCACGCACAGGCAGTCATGGCTGCTGGCTTCCCACTGCGTATGCAGAAAGATTACCGCGATGCGATTGACGCCCTGTTTGACGCCAGCCGCTACGGCCAGAAAAATGGCCTGGGCTTCTGGCGCTATAAAGAAGACAGCAAAGGCAAACCGAAGAAAGAAGAAGATGCCGCAGTGGACAATCTGTTGGCCGGGGTATGCCAGACGAAACGCGACTTCACAGACGATGAAATCATCGCCCGGATGATGATTCCGATGATCAACGAAGTGGTGCGTTGCCTGGAAGAAGGCATCATCGCCAGCCCGGCAGAAGCCGACATGGCGCTGGTGTACGGCCTCGGTTTCCCTCCGTTCCACGGCGGTGCGTTCCGCTGGCTGGATACGCTCGGCAGCGCCCGCTATCTCGATATGGCTCAGCAATATCAGCATCTCGGCCCGCTGTATGAGGTGCCGGAAGGTCTGCGCAACAAAGCGTGCCATAACGAACCCTACTATCCAGCAGTTGAGCCAGCCCGTCCGGTTGGCGAACTGAAAACGGCTTAAGGAGTCACAATGGAAAAGGTTGTCATTGTTGATGCAATTCGCACCCCGATGGGCCGTTCAAAGGGCGGCGCATTCCGTAACGTGCGCGCGGAAGACCTCTCCGCGCACCTGATGCGCAGCCTGCTGGCGCGTAACCCGGCGCTGGACCCAACTGCGCTGGACGATATCTACTGGGGCTGCGTACAGCAGACCCTGGAGCAAGGTTTCAACATCGCCCGTAATGCCTCGCTGCTGGCGGAAATCCCACACTCCGTTCCGGCTGTCACCGTGAACCGCCTGTGTGGTTCGTCAATGCAGGCGCTGCACGATGCTGCCCGCATGATCATGACTGGCGATGCACAGGCCTGCCTGGTGGGTGGCGTAGAGCATATGGGCCATGTGCCGATGAGCCACGGGGTAGATTTCCACCCAGGCATGAGCCGTAACGTGGCGAAAGCCGCGGGTATGATGGGGCTGACCGCCGAGATGCTCTCCCGCATGCACGGTATCAGCCGGGAAATGCAGGATGCCTTTGCTGCGCGCTCCCATGCTCGTGCCTGGGCCGCCACGCAATCTGGTGCATTTAAGAACGAGATCATCCCGACCGGAGGTCACGATGCTGACGGCGTACTGAAGCAGTTTAACTACGACGAAGTCATCCGCCCGGAAACTACCGTCGAAGCGCTCTCCACGCTGCGTCCGGCGTTTGATCCGGTGACCGGCACGGTAACGGCTGGTACCTCCTCAGCACTTTCCGATGGCGCAGCTGCCATGCTGGTGATGAGTGAAAGCCGTGCCAGTGAGCTTGGCCTGACGCCACGCGCTCGCGTGCGTTCAATGGCGGTGGTGGGCTGCGACCCGTCGATTATGGGTTACGGCCCGGTTCCGGCGTCAAAACTGGCGCTGAAAAAAGCAGGTCTGACTGCAAGCGATATCGATCTGTTTGAGATGAATGAAGCTTTCGCCGCACAGATCCTGCCATGCATTAAAGATCTGGGGCTGATGGACAAGATCGACGAGAAGATTAACCTCAACGGTGGCGCGATCGCCTTGGGTCACCCGCTGGGTTGTTCCGGGGCACGTATCAGCACCACGCTGATTAACCTGATGGAACGCAAAGATGCTCAGTTTGGACTGGCAACGATGTGTATCGGGTTAGGTCAGGGTATCGCGACAGTATTTGAAAGAGTGTAATTCCAGGAAAAGTATCTCAAAGCCAATGGCGTCAGAACAAGGCGACAAGTGAGCGCAGTTATGGCGTCATTGGCAAGAGAGACAGTTTAGTTGCCGTTCTTCCCGCCTGTCAGGGGCGGGTTTTTTATTTAGATGAATGCAAACGCATCGCCGAACAGGCGATCTTCACGCGCACCACGTTCATTACAGAACAGGTCACGGGCAATTTTCGCCATCTCGAAACGACCAGCGATGTAGATATCATGCCCGGCCAGCGTACCGTAATCCTGCAGCACTGCCGTCAGCACCGTACCGCTACGCCCACGCCAGCCCTCTTCCGGTTGCTCGACTACCGGCTCAATACGCAGGTTCGGATGGGTTACGCTCAGCGCTTCCAGTTCAGACAGGTCGTACAGATGTTTCTCTTCGCGGCCACCCCAGTAAATGGTGATATCGCGGTTCGGGTTACGCTCCAGTGCGGTCAACAGAATAGAACGCACATAGGAGAAGCCTGTACCACCGGCAATCAGGATCAGCGGACGGTCTTCATCTTCACGCAGCCAGGCGTCACCGTGTGGAATATCTACGACAATTTCACGCTCTTTAAGAATGCGATCCATAACGGCCATCGCATACAGATTCAGCTCTGACGCACCAATATGAAGCTCAATAAATTCCTGCTCTGCTGGCGTAGAAGCCATTGAGAAAGGGCGCTTATCACGTTCATCCATCACCACCATTAAGTACTGACCAGCGCGGAAAGAGAATGCCGCTTCTGGCACTAAACGGACGCGATATACGGTGTCGGTGATGGCATCTACCGAGGTCACTTTACAGCTTAAGGTTGTCATTCGCTCTCTCTGTCGGGAAGTCTAAGGGCTTAACGGTCAGATTCGGGTTTACCGTTATTCATTATGGCCAGTTCGTCCCAGATCGCGTCAATTCGCGCGGTCACGGCAGGATCTTTTTTGATCGGGCGACCCCATTCACGGTCGGTTTCGCCAGGCCATTTGTTTGTGGCATCCAGTCCCATTTTTGAACCAAGACCGGAAACCGGTGAGGCAAAATCCAGGTAATCTATCGGTGTGTTTTCGACTAACACCGTATCGCGCGCCGGATCCATTCGTGTGGTAATGGCCCAGATGACGTCATTCCAGTCGCGGGCGTTGACATCATCATCGCAGACGATAACAAATTTGGTATACATAAACTGACGCAGGAAAGACCATACGCCCATCATTACGCGTTTAGCGTGACCAGCATACTGCTTCTTCATCGTCACCACCGCCAGGCGATACGAACACCCTTCCGGCGGCAGATAGAAATCAACAATTTCCGGGAACTGCTTTTGCAGGATCGGCACGAACACTTCGTTCAGCGCCACTCCCAGCACTGCGGGTTCATCCGGTGGACGGCCGGTATAGGTCGAATGGTAAATCGCATCTTCACGCTGGGTAATGTGCGTAACGGTAAACACCGGGAAGTTATCGACTTCGTTGTAATAACCCGTGTGGTCACCGTATGGCCCTTCCGGTGCCATCTCACCCTGTTCGATATAACCTTCCAGAACAATTTCAGCGCTGGCGGGCACTTCCAGGTCATTAGAAATACACTTCACGACTTCGGTTTTGGTACCGCGCAACAGCCCTGCAAAGGCATATTCAGACAACGTATCAGGCACTGGCGTTACCGCACCCAGAATCGTTGCCGGATCAGCACCCAACGCCACAGACACCGGGAAACGCTCTCCCGGATGTTCCGCACACCACTCCTGGAAATCGAGCGCACCACCGCGATGCGACAGCCAGCGCATAATGAGCTTATTTTTACCTATCAATTGTTGACGGTAGATACCAAGATTTTGCCGCTCTTTATACGGGCCACGCGTGACGGTCAGCCCCCAGGTGATAAGCGGAGCGGCATCTTCTGGCCAGCATTGCATGATGGGAATTTTTGTCAGATCAACCGCATCGCCTTCCAGCACTTTCTGCTGACACGGCGCACCGCGCAGGCGTTTGGTTGGCATGTTCAACACCTGCTTAAACTGTGGCAGCTTGTCGAACAGATCGCGGAAGCCTTTTGGCGGCTCCGGCTCTTTCAGAAAGGCCAGCAATTTGCCCACTTCACGTAACGCAGTCACATCCTCTTGCCCCATTCCCAACGCCACACGGCGTGGTGTGCCAAACAGGTTGCACAGCACTGGCATGGAGTAGCCTTTTGGGTTTTCAAATAACAGCGCAGGGCCACCGGCACGCAAGGTACGGTCAGCAATTTCTGTCATTTCCAGATAAGGATCAACAGGAAGTGTAATGCGTTTGAGTTCGCCCTGCTTTTCCAGCAGCGTCAGGAAGTCGCGTAGATCGTGGTATTTCATGCAGTTAGTCATGGCCTCTCTGTAAGCGCTTCATTATACGGCGTAAGCCTGCGCGATGCTGTAATTTTGTTAAATTAGCGTGAACTTCTGCGTCCTGTTTCACTTTCGACCATTATAATCAACTTAGCGATCCCGCCAGGGTTTTGATATGCTTGCGCCCCGAACTAAGGGAAAGAGTGATTATGCAGGCCTGGTATTTACTGTATTGCAAACGCGGGCAACTTCAGCGCGCACAGGAACATCTGGAACGTCAGTCTGTAAACTGCCTGACACCCGTGATCACGCTTGAAAAAATGCAGCGTGGGAAGCGTACCACCGTCAGTGAACCTCTGTTCCCGAACTACCTGTTCGTCGAATTCGACCCGGAAGTGATCCATACCACCACCATTAGCGCAACGCGCGGTGTCAGCCACTTCGTACGTTTTGGTACTCACCCGGCAACCGTCCCGTCGACGGTCATTCATCAGCTTTCGGTTTACCAACAACCCGAGAATATCACCGACCCGGAAACCCCTTTCGCGGGCGATTGCGTGGTGATCACTGAAGGCTCCTTCGAAGGATTGCAGGCAATTTTCTCCGAACCTGACGGCGAAACACGCTCCATACTGTTGCTCAATCTGTTGAATAAACAGGTGCTGCAGAGCATTAAAAACACCGGGTTCCGCAAAGTTTAAACGTTTACTCCGAACAGGCGACGCACGTTGTCATTCGTCTGCGCCGCCAGCCAGTGCGGCTCTTCTCCACGCCAGTGCGCCACTTTCTCAACAATATGCCCCAGATACGCTGGTTCATTACGACGCGAAGCGGGCTTCGGTGAGAGATCACGTGGCAGCAGATACGGTGCATCCGTTTCTACCAGCAACCGTTCAGCAGGGATCACCGGCAGCAACTCACGAAGTTCCAGCCCGCGGCGTTCATCGCAGACCCAACCAGTAATACCCAGATACAGCCCACGGTTCAGACAATCCAGCGCCTCCTGCCGGGAACCGGTAAAGCAGTGCAGCACCGCGCCAGGCAGTTTATCCAGCCACGGTTCCAGCAAAGCGAGAAAGCGCTCATGCGCGTCACGGCAGTGCATAAAAGCTGGCATCCCGAGTTCCGCCGCAATCGCGAGCTGCGCGGTAAATGCTATTTCCTGCTCTTCGGGTGTTGAAAAGTTGCGATTGAAATCGAGCCCACATTCACCGATGGCCACCACCTCTGGTTTTTTTGCCAGACGATGAAGCACCTCAGCGCTGTCGTGTGTCCACTGGCTACTGTCATGAGGGTGCACTCCTGCGGTTGACCAGCAACGGTCGTAGCGTTGCGCCAGTTGCTGAGCCTGTTCACTTTCATGCAGGTTAGTACCCGTCAGCAAAAGCCCCTTCACCCCAGCGGCAAAAGCACGCGCCACCACCTCATCGCGATCTTTCGCAAACTGCGAGCTGGTCAGGTTAAGCCCAATATCAAACATGCGGATCCCCATATGACAACCGCCCTGACGGGCGGCTGGTTTTATTCTTCAGTGGTCTTTTCAGACTCGTCGTCTTCGTCATCCTGTGGACGTCGCTTACCCACGTAGAAACGCGAGAAAAACACACCGACTTCAAACAAGCAGTACATCGGTATTGCCAGCAACGTTTGCGAGAAGACATCCGGCGGAGTCAGCAGCATACCCACTACAAATGCCCCCACCAGGATATACGGACGCTTCTTGCGCAGATCTTCTGGCGTCGTAACCCCCACCCAACAGAGCAGCACTATCGCCACCGGCACTTCGAACGCAACGCCGAACGCCATAAACAGCGCCATGACAAAGCTGAGATAACTGGCGATGTCCGTCGATACCTGAACCCCTTCCGGCGCGGTGTGTGTCAGGAAACCAAAGGCCAGTGGGAAGACCACAAAGTAAGCAAACGCCATGCCGATATAGAACAACAGCGAGCTGGATACCAACAGCGGGATAACTAATTTGCGTTCATGCTTATACAACGCCGGAGCCACAAAGGCCCAGACCTGATAAAGAATAATGGGCGCAGACGCAATCAGCGAAACCCAGAAGGTCAGCTTGATGGGGGTAAAGAACGGCGAAGCAACATCCGTTGCAATCATTGTTGCGCCCAGCGGCATCTGCTTAATCAGCGGTGCAGAAACCACCTGGTAGATATCGTTGGCGAAATAGACCAGGCACAAGAAAATGAGGAAAACTGCAATAATGCAGTTTAACAGGCGCTTACGCAGCTCAATGAGATGTGCAATGAGCGGTTGAGTATCATCTACTGCCATGTTTACGCTTTATCACTCGACGAGGGGGATGATTCGGAAACGGGTACGGCGGGTTTTGCTTCAGCCGCTTTTACAACGGGCTCTTCCGGCTGCACCTGCTTTTTCACTTCAGTTTCCTGCGGCGTCTGTTCTGGCGCGGCAGCCTGATGCCCGGCGCTGGCTGGCGTTACACCTTCTCGCTGCGCTTCGTTATCTTTCACCACCGGGTTATGGATGGTGTTAGCTTCATCACTCGCCTTTTCAGGATCATTGATGCTGTAAGAACGCTTCATGGACTCCGCCGCTTCACGCAGCTCATCCATCGAGGCCTTCAGTTCCGGCGTCAGGTTATCCATGCTCGCCTTCTCAACCTTTTTCAGGCTTTCCTGAAATTCCTGAAGCTTAAGCTCCTGCGCCAGCTCGTTCTGAACGGTACTTGCCAGCGAGCGAAGCGCACGCACCCACCCGACGACGGTTTTCACCGCAACAGGTAAACGCTGCGGCCCCAGCACGATCAAACCAATCACGAAGACCAGCAGCAACTCACCAAAACCAATATCGAACACGAATTACACCTGCTCTTTATCGTGGCGTTTAGCGTCTTCCTTTTTGGCGTCATCTTGCTTGTCAGAGATGGATTTCGCAGTAAAGTCAGCATCCTGGCTGGATTTATCCTGCTTGCTCTCATCATCGCTCATGGCTTTCTTAAAGCCTTTGATAGATGCGCCGAGGTCGGAACCGATAGAACCGAGTTTCTTCGTGCCAAACAGCAGCACGACGATGACGGCAATGATCAACAATTGCCAGATACTGATACCACCCATACATGTTCCTCAGGGATAGATGATTAATTAGTCAGATCGCATTATACGTATGCAACCCGGCGATAGCGACGCTAAATCAGCGCGTTTTTCTCCAGCCTGCGAGCCAGACAACAACCCCGCCAGCCATCAGCCAGGCAGGCATCATCTGCCAGTCCGGGCGATTGATCAGCAACAGCGTACCGCTCAGCAGCAATGTCGCCCCAATACCAAAGAGATAGCGTGACTGTCCCTGGCGAACGCGGCTGGACTGAAGCTCGCGGGCGATTTTATCCATGCTGTGCTGAAGGTTCTTGTTCTGACGCAAACTGTCATAAACCAGCTCAGGAATTTCAGGCATTTTTTCAATCCAGAACGGGGCTTTCTCTTTCAGAGAGCGCACCAGCGCCGGAATGCCAACCTGATCCTTAATCCAGGATTCCAGGAAAGGTTTCGCGGTTTTCCATAAGTCTAACTGAGGATAGAGCTGACGACCTACGCCTTCAACGTAAAGTAATGTTTTCTGAAGTAAAACTAACTGCGGTTGCACTTCCATATTGAAGCGGCGGGCGGTGTTAAACAGGTTCAGCAAAACATGGCCGAAGGAGATCTCCGCCAGTGGTTTTTCAAAAATCGGTTCACATACGGTACGGATAGCAAACTCAAACTCTTCGACGTTAGTATCCGCCGGAACCCAGCCTGAATCTACGTGCAGCTCGGCCACCTTACGGTAGTCGCGATTAAAGAAGGCGATGAAGTTCTCGGCAAGATAGCGCTTATCTTCTTTGTTCAGCGAGCCCACAATGCCACAGTCAATACCGATGTACTTCGGGTTCTCAGGGTGTTCGTAACTCACGAAGATATTGCCCGGGTGCATATCCGCATGGAAAAAGCTGTCGCGGAACACCTGGGTGAAGAAGACCTGCACGCCACGCTCGGCCAGCAGCTTCATGTTGGTGCCCTGGTTTTCCAGCGCAACCACATCCGATACCGGGATCCCGTAGATACGTTCCATCACCATCATATTCTGGCTACAGTAGTCAGAATAGACTTCAGGCACATACAGCATCGGGCTGTCTTCAAAGTTACGACGCAGCTGAATGGCGTTTGCTGCTTCACGCTGCAGATTAAGTTCATCAATCAGCGTTTTTTCGTATTCCCGCACCACTTCCATTGGACGCAGTCGACGGCCATCAGGCAGCAAGCGTGGAACCCAGCGGGCCAGGCGGTAGATAAGCTTCATGTCAGCTTTGATTATCGGCAGGATATCCGGGCGAATAACCTTGATAACCACCTCTTTGCCGTTTTCTTTCAGACGCGCCGTGTGTACCTGAGCAATGGAGGCTGATGCCAAAGGCTCAATGTCGAAATCGTCAAACCAGGTTTCGACGGGGATATTGCCCATCGCTTCTTCAATCTGTTTCTTCGCCCTTCCCCCGTCAAACGGGGCAACGCGATCCTGCAACAGTGCCAGTTGGTCGGCAATGTTTGGTGGGAAGAGATCGCGACGGGTAGAAAGCATCTGCCCAAACTTGATCCATACCGGGCCAAGCTCCTGTAGCGCCAGACGCAGACGTTCACCCAGCGGCTGACCTTTATGACGATTTGGCATCCAGAACAACATCCGCCGCCAGATCCGAAGCGGCAGCGTAATGCGCATTTTGGGGATAAGTTCGTCTAGCCCGTAACTCAAAAAGGTGTGGACGATAAAATAGAGGCGGCGAATTTCACCAGGCGTCATTTGCTCTCCAGTTTTTCCAGCCGTTTGGTTAAGGCATCAACCGCGCGTTCAACAGCGGCAGTCTCTTCCGCAAACCATGCCACTTCCAGCGGCCCGGGTGCCATGCGCCATTCTTCGGTCAGCACTTCTGACGCATAGCGCTGCTGTCGCTGCAGGCTTTTGCGCAGGAAAGCCGAACCACCATGAATCGCTTTACCGATCCCTTCAGCAGCAATGTCGCCAATAAAGGGCGCGAGCAGTTCTGCCGGATCAAACTCGGCCAGGTCGCTAAGCGCAACGAAGTTCTGCACGACCTGAATATCGCCTTCAACTTCCAGTTCACCGCTGCGGATAAGCGCGGTCAGTTGCTGGCGGTCACGCAGTTTTGGTAACACGCTCATGTGCGTAATGACCGAGCAGTCCGCCTCGCCTTCCCACTCACCCAGAACGTCGAGCTGACGTTCGCTGAAGACCAGCACAAGCGGTGTCGAAAACTCTTTTAAAACGATACGCAGTACCTTTCCGTTAAGCCGCTGACGTGCGGATTTCAGCGCAGGTGCGCGGTACAGAAAGGCATTCAGTACATTCTCAATGCCTGCGGTGACCAGGGGTTTAAAGGGCACGGGACACCTCCACTCAGAACTTGTAACCACGATGCAGCGCGACGACACCGGCCGTCATGTTGAAGTACTCAACGTTCTCAAATGCCGCATCCTGCATCATGGCTTTCAACGTGTCTTGATCCGGGTGCATACGAATAGACTCTGCCAGATAGCGGTAGCTTTCTGCATCGTTTGCCACCAGCTCACCAATACGCGGCAGAATGTGGAATGAATAGGCATCGTAGGCTTTACTCAGCGGCTCGATAACCGGTTTGGAGAACTCAAGCACCAGCAGGCGTCCGCCCGGCTTCAGCACGCGGTACATGGAACGCAGCGCTTTGTCTTTATCCGTAACGTTACGCAGGCCAAACGAGATAGTGATGCAGTCAAAGGTATTATCCGGGAACGGAAGAGCTTCAGCGTTGGCCTGTACATATTCCACATTACCCACAACGCCGATGTTACGCAGCTTCTCGCGTCCCATTTTCAGCATGGAGTCGTTGATATCGGCCAGAACAACGCGACCGCTTTCCCCTACCAGACGGGAGAATTTCGCGGTCAGATCGCCCGTACCACCCGCTAAATCCAGCACCGTTTGTCCACGACGCACACCGCTACAGTCGATGGTGAAGCGCTTCCACAAGCGATGAATGCCGAATGACATTAAGTCATTCATCACATCGTACTTCGCCGCCACGGAATGAAATACGTGGGCCACCATGTCAGCTTTCTGCGCTTTGGCGACAGTCTGAAAGCCAAAGTGCGTCGTGTCTTGTGAATCGTCAACCATCTCAGAGCCTGCTTATCAGTAAAATGTCCGGGAAGTGTAACAGATTGGGCGCGTTTGCCCTACGATTCAACCACCGCGAAAGAAACGCGTCGGCTCCTCTTCTGGCGATAAATCCGCCGTTAAATCGTTGTCTTCACTGTTTGTCTTTTGTTCAGCATGACCTTCTCGCAGACGGAATTCTTCGTCCTGAGCCGTGGCCTGTTCCACCAGTTCCGGATTAATCTCGCGTTTGACCTCCACCCCCAGGCTGCGAAACGCTTCGGCTTGCGCCAGCAAATTGCCGCGCCCGGAGGAGAGCTTTTTCATTGCCTGACGGTAGTTATCCTGCGCGCGGTCAAGGCTTTGCCCAACCGAGGACATATCGTCCACGAACAGGCGCATTTTGTCGTACAGCTTGCTGGCGCGATCGGCAATCTGCTGCGCATTGCGGCTCTGGTGCTCGTAGCGCCACAGGTTCGCAATGGTACGTAAGGCCACCAGCAACGTGGTGGGACTTACCAGCATAATGTTATTTTTCAGTGCTTCAGTAATCAGTTCTGGCTGCCTGTCGAGCGCCAGCAGGAATGCGGGCTCTACCGGGATGAACATCAGCACGTAGTCCAGAGAACGCAAACCCGGCAGCTGTTGATAGTCTTTTCGGCCCAGCAGACGAATGTGGTTACGTACAGAGGCAATATGTTCCTGCAGCGCCGCCTCGCGAATGTAATCATCCTCTGCATTGAAGTAACGCTCGTAGGCCACCAGCGTCATTTTGGCGTCAATCACCACATCTTTGCCCTGCGGCAACCGCACAATCACATCCGGCTGCATGCGCGAGCGGGCATCGTTCTCAATGCTGACCTGCGTTTCGTATTCATACCCTTCACGCAGACCAGAAGCTTCCAGCACGCGGGTCAGTACCACCTCGCCCCAGTTACCCTGCGCTTTGTTATCCCCTTTCAGGGCGCGCGTCAGGTTGACTGCTTCCTGCGCCATCTGCGCATTCAGCTGCTGGAGATTACGAATTTCATGCGCCAGCGTGTGACGCTCGCGGGCTTCCTGGCCAAAGCTGTCCTGCACCTGACGACGAAAACCGTCAAGCTGTTCACGCAGCGGTGTCAGCAGGCTGTTCAGGCTCTGGCGGTTTTGTTCGTCAACGCGGCGGTTGCTGTGCTCAAAAATGCGGTTCGCAAGGTTCTCGAACTGCTCACTGAGGCGCTGCTCGCTGTTGATCATCTGGCGGATTTTATCTTCCGCATGCAGCTGGGTAGATTCAAGGCGGGTGGTCACTTCGCGGAGATCGGCCTCCAGTGAGGTGTTAATGTCGCGCAGGTTGCGCAGTTCGTTATTGAGCAACTCACACTCGTCGCGCCAGTGCGAACCCTGGGCAAGCTGTTGTTTTGCCGCGCTTAACTCCGCGACCATCTCTTCGCGTTCTGCCAGTTGATCGGCTTTCTGCTGCGCGTGCTGGTAGCTGGAAATCAGCCAGCCTATACCCACACCCACCAGCGCAATCACCGCATAAATCAGGATTGAGATATCCACAATGCCCCCTGCATCAACGTATTACCCGCACAAAATAGAATTGTGCTGTATAAACGTCCAGTTTGAAAGGGTTTTCCTGCGAGGCGCTACGCAAAAAGAAAAGGCCGAACGTATCGGCCTTTTATCTCATAAGACGGGACTAGATCAGGCGACGAGCGGCTTCAACCACGATTTTCACCGCATGACTTTCAGTCTGCTTCATGGTCTCGGCGTTCGGGATCTCTTGCTGAGTACGGTTGACGATAACGCCTGCCACCATACCGGCACGCAGACCCTGGCTTGCGCACATGGTCAGCAGTGTTGCAGATTCCATTTCGTAGTTCATTACGCCCATAGACTGCCACTCTTCCATTGAGCCTTTAAAACGGCTCACGACGCGACCAGAGAAGGTGTCGTAACGCTCCTGGCCTGGGTAGAAGGTATCAGAAGAGGCGGTCACGCCCACGTGAGTCGTTGCCCCCACGGATTTCGCGGCTTCAACCAGTGCAGTGGTACATTCGAAATCAGCCACTGCCGGGAATTCCATTGGCGCAAAGTGCAGACTTGCTCCATCCAGACGCACAGACGCGGTGGTGACCAGCACGTCGCCGACATTGATATGTGGCTGAATAGCACCGGTGGTACCGATACGCAGGAAAGTACGAATGCCCAGCTGCGCCAGCTCTTCAACTGCAATAGAAGTAGACGGGCCGCCGATACCGGTCGAGCACACGATCACTGCTTTGCCATCCAGCTCAGCGCGCCAGGTGGTGAATTCACGATGGGCTGCCAGCTTAACCGGCTTATCCATCAGCGCGGCGATCTTTTCCACACGCTCAGGATCGCCAGGGACGATAGCGAGCGTAGCCCCTTGTAAATCGTTTTTAGTGAGGCCGAGATGAAAAACATCAGACTTAGACATAGGTGACTCCTCTGTGGGTCGGTTAGTCAGAAGAAGTAAAATGGTACTTTACAGAAGCAATAAGCACAATTTCGTGACACACCTCACCATGAATGAAAATGATTGCAGTAGATTTCCATGAAATGGTGATTCACATCACATTAACAAGTTATATCGCGGGGCACTGCACAAAAGATAGACGGTTTAAGGCACTGTGGGTTGTTATCTTGAGGTCTATATTTATATGCACTTACGGGTACGGAGAATACCATGACTCAGAAAACCAATTTTGCGCCTGCCGCCGCCCCTCTTGCTTCGACCATCGTCTCCACCTCTGAAGAATCGATCCTGGCCGGTGAAACCTCCATTCCCTCGCAGGGCGATAATATGCCTGCTTACCACGCACGGCCAAAATCCGCTGACGGCCCGCTGCCTATCGTGATTGTGGTTCAGGAGATTTTTGGCGTTCACGAACATATTCGCGACCTCTGCCGTCGACTGGCTCTGGAAGGGTATCTGGCCGTTGCACCAGAGCTCTATTTCCGCCAGGGCGATCCGAATGATTACAGTGATATCCCTACGCTTTTCAGCAACCTGGTCAGCAAAGTGCCAGATGCGCAGGTGCTGGCCGACCTTGACCACGTTGCCAGTTGGGCGGCGCGTAACGGTGGCGATCCGCATCGCCTGATGGTGACCGGTTTCTGCTGGGGTGGCCGTATTAGCTGGCTGTATGCCGCGCACAATCCACAGCTCAAAGCCGCCGTGGCCTGGTACGGTAAGCTGGTGGGTGAGAAGACGCTGAATTCACCGAAGCACCCTGTTGATATCGCAACAGACCTGAATGCACCGGTTCTGGGGTTGTACGGCGGACAGGATACGGGTATTCCACTCGATACCGTGGAAACGATGCGCCATGCGCTGCGTGCAGCCAACGCAAAGGCTGAAATTGTGGTGTATCCGGATGCCGGGCACGCCTTTAATGCCGATTATCGTCCGGGCTATCACGTGGAATCCGCTAAAGATGGCTGGGAGCGTATGCTGGCCTGGTTCAGCCAGTACGGTAATAAGAAATAACTTTTATGGCTCCGGGGCACACCGGAGCCATTCCCACATGAAAAATAAGTGCATTTCATCACATTCTTGCGACAAATTTTTTCACTCTAAATATTCTTCTCATCAAATTTTTTGCCACATTATTCAGCGATATGACTCCCTTCACACTCACCGGGTATAACGCCTGCCAATACAAATTTTTCGTTGCTGCACACCAAACTATTTTCCTGTCTCACCACCTCTTTCTGCTGAATACTCAGCATCAGATTTACGGATCGTTTATGACCTGAACAGGAGATTTACCATGACGCAATACGTATTCCAGGCTCAACCTTTTGCTCTGCCATTTGCCCCCCATAGCACCGCTCTGGTGATGATCGACATGCAGCGTGATTTTGTGGAAGCCGGTGGGTTTGGTGAAGCGCTCGGTAACGATGTTTCGCGGGTTCGTTGCGCCATCGAGCCCTGTAAAAACGTGCTCGCAGCAGCCCGCAGTCAGGGAATGCTGGTGATCCATACCCGTGAGGGGCACCGCGCAGACCTTAGCGATTGCCCGGCAGCCAAGCTCACCCGCGGGGGCAAAACCTTTATCGGCGAACCCGGCCCAATGGGGCGTATTCTGGTGCGCGGGGAAGCGGGCCACGACATTATTCCAGAGCTCTACCCTGTCGCGGGCGAACCGGTTATCGAT
Source organism: Enterobacter sp. LM3 (assembly GCF_046622475.1). Taxonomy (NCBI): domain Bacteria; kingdom Pseudomonadati; phylum Pseudomonadota; class Gammaproteobacteria; order Enterobacterales; family Enterobacteriaceae; genus Enterobacter; species Enterobacter sp. LM3. The sequence continues at coordinate 20,338 of NZ_JBJURN010000019.1, forward strand.
AAACCGGGCAAGGGTGCGTTCTATCAGACTGACCTGCATCTCATTTTACAGAACCACGGCATTAAAACGCTGATTGTCTGCGGCGTCACCACTGAAGTTTGCGTCACCACGACCGTTCGCGAAGCTAACGATCGGGGTTACGAGTGCATTATCCCGGAAGACTGTGTCGGCTCTTATTTCCCGGAATTCCAGAAATATGCGCTGGAGATGATCAAGGCACAGGGTGCCATTTTCGGCTGGGTCAGCCATTCCTCCGCCATTCAGGAAGGCCTTAAGGGCTAAATAACGGAGATACCGTCGAGGCCTCGCGGTATCCGCTATCTAACAACCTCACATTATCACGACCTTTTCGTAGCGCCCGATACCACGCTATGCGGGTTCCCTTTGTCCGCACTCTGCTGTCGGGCAGTCATTACCAGGCTTAACATAATGAAAATTCAGAGCAAAGTTTTCAGCAACCTATACCAGGACTCTGTGTCTTTGATGCAGATTTCAGCGCGGATCAGCAAGCTACCAGGTATCCATAACGCGTCAGTGGTGATGGGAACCCCGATGAACCTCGAACAGCTTCGTGAAGCTGGACTTGGTACGGAGCTCCGCGCCGGTCCGAACGATCTGATCATTGCCGTCATGGGAGAAGAAGCCGCTTGCATAGCGGCGCTGGATCTCGCTGAGCAACGCCTGAACAGTAAGCCTGAAGAGAGTGCGGATATCAGCAAATCTCCCGACCCGGTTAGCCTGGATATGGCGCTGGAAACCGCGGCCGATGCTAATCTGGCGCTGATTTCCGTTCCCGGAGACTACGCGGCCGCCGAGGCGATAAAAGCGCTGAATCTGGGTATGAACGTGATGATGTTCAGCGATAACGTCAGTTCCGGGCAGGAAAAAGCGATTAAAACCCTCGCGCACGCACATCGCCGTATTGTGATGGGTCCCGACTGTGGCACTGCCATTATCAACGGTATTCCGTTGGGTTTTGCTAATGTGGTTAAACGCGGGGTCATCGGTATCGTCGGTGCATCCGGTACCGGGTTGCAGGAGGTGACGTGCCGTATTGACAGACTTGGGTCAGGCATCTCGCAGGCTCTGGGCACAGGCGGCCATGACCTCAGCGAAGAAATCGGCGGGATTTCCATGCTGGATGGACTCCAGGCACTTATGCAAGATGAAGCCACCGACGTCATCGTTTTGATCTCAAAACCACCTTCACCCACTGTGGCTACGCGCATTCTGGAGCAGGCTCAGTTTGCCGGGAAACCCGTGGTAGTGAACTTTATTGGTTCTGATCCGCAGGAGATCGCACGCCCTAACGTAAGCGCCGCAATGACGCTTGCCAGCGCAGCTGAAATCGCGGTTGCATTAGCCAACCATCAGCCATTACCAGAAAAACCGGCAGACCCAACACCTCGTGACATCGTTACCCTGCAACAGGCTTGCCTGAATTTGTCTGCGGCAAGGCAGGATATTCGCGGCGTCTTCGCGGGAGGGACGTTCTGCTATGAAGCGCAACTCATCTGCCAACAAAACGGTTTCAGCGCCGCATCAAACACCCCCGTTTCCGGAAATAAAAAACTGCAGGATATCTGGCAGAGCCACGGTCATACGCTAATCGACATGGGAGATGACGATTTCACCCGCGGTAAACCGCACCCGATGATTGACCCCACGCTGCGCAACCAGCGCCTCATTAACGAGCTGAACGATCCACAGACTGCCGTTGTGTTGTTCGATGTGGTGCTGGGATATGGCGCATCCGAAACCCCTGCCAGTGAATTACTGGAGCAACTTGCTCACATTGATAAACACCATGCCCCGGTATTGATTGCGCATGTATGCGGCACAGAAGCCGATCCACAACAGCGCAGCCGCCAGGTTGACGCCCTGCGTGAAGCGGGCGTCATCATCGCCGATTGCAACGCGCAGGCCGCAGCCTGGGCCAGCATCGTGGCTAACATTCAGCTCCAGAAGAAGGACGTCTGCGCATGAACACCTTATTTAATCAGCCCCTGAAAGTAGTGAATGTCGGGCTTCAGAGCTTTGCCAGTAATATCCAGAAAGTCGGTGGCGAGGTTATCGCACTCAGCTGGCAACCCCCTGCGCTGGGCAATATCGATGCCGGACACGATCTTGCCTCTCTGCTGCATCACCCCTTAGTAGAACACGCCAACCAGATTGCGATGGCGCGTTACCTCAGTGCCCAGCCGGCTCTGGTGGATGTCATGCCGGCCAGCGAAGCGATTCCCGAAATGGCTCATCGCAAACTCATCCTGCATTCCGGCCCGCCCATTCGCTGGGAAAACATGTGCGGCCCGGTGAAAGGGGCCATTGTGGGTGCAATGTTGTTTGAAGGCTGGGCTAGCGGCCATGAAGAGGCCGAGAGACAGATCCTGGCGGGAGAGGTAGCACTTGAGCCATGTCATCACCATCACGCCATTGGGCCGATGGCTGGCATTATCAGCCCGTCTATGCCGCTGTGGGTTATTGAAAATAAAACCAACGGACAACGCGCCTTCAGCAATTTTAACGAAGGGTTAGGTAAGGTTTTACGCTTTGGTGCCAACAACGAAGAAGTGCTCGAACGTCTGTGCTGGATGCGCGATGAGCTGGGACCTGCGCTTAAAGCCGCCGTGCGTCACCTGGGCGAGCTGGAGTTAAAACCGCTGATGGCACAGGCGTTACATATGGGTGATGAAGTCCATAACCGTAACGCCGCAGCAACCGGTCTACTGATCAAACGCCTGCTGCCCGCGCTACTGGCCTGCAACTTGCCTGGTACGAGCGTACAAAAGGTCGTGGCCTTTATCACCAGCAACGATCACTTCTTCCTCAACCTGTCGATGGCGGCCTGTAAAGCCATGATGGACGCAGCCGCCGGTGTGCCATTCAGTTCAATGGTTACGGTGATGGCACGCAACGGTGTTAATTTCGGCATTCGCTTGTCCGGCACCGGAGAGCAATGGTTCCAGGCTCCAGCCAACGCGGTCGAAGGGCTATTTTTCCCGGGCTATGGCGTGGACGATGCTGCCGCAGATCTTGGTGATAGCGCCATTACGGAAACCGCCGGCGTGGGTGGATTTGCAATGGCATCTTCCCCTGCAATTGTAAAATTTGTCGGTGGAACCCCCGCAGATGCGACCAACAATAGCCGCCGCATGCAGTCAATTACCCTGGGTGGTAACCCGGCCTTCACACTGCCAGCCCTGAACTTTGCCCCGACGGCTGCCGGTATCGACGCCCGCAAGGTCGCCGACCGCGGTATTTTACCCGTCATCAACACCGGGATTGCGCACAAACAGGCCGGCATCGGCCAGATTGGAGCGGGCATCACGACCGCTCCCATGCCCTGCTTTGTCGAGGCAATTTCCACACTGGCGCAGATCGTTGCAAAAGGAGAACCACAATGAGCAGGCCATTGGCTGTCGTTGCTGTCGGTGGTAACGCCCTGATCCAGGACGATCGACGGAATAGCATTCCCGATCAATACGATGCGGTGATTGAAAGCGTTGAACATATCACCGATATGGTCGAGGCCGGGTGGGATCTGGTATTGACCCACGGCAATGGCCCGCAGGTAGGGTTTATTTTACGCCGTTCCGAACTGGCGAGCGGTGAAGTTGCCCCCGTCCCACTGGATTACGCCGTGGGCGATACCCAGGGCGCAATCGGCTATATGTTCCAGAAAGCGCTGCATAACGCCCTGGCACGTCGCGGTATTCACAAACCCGTTATTGCTCTGGTGACGCAAACACGGGTCAGTGAGGAGGATGACGCCTTCGCAAACCCAACCAAACCTATCGGTGCATTCCTTGATGAAGCGACCGCCCGCGAACGTCAGCAGCAACTCGGCTGGACACTGATGGAAGATGCGGGCCGGGGCTGGCGACGCACCGTGCCTTCTCCCTCACCTCTGGAAATCATTGAACACAACACCATTGCCCAACTGGTGAAGCAGGGCTATATCGTCATCGCCTGCGGCGGTGGCGGGATCCCGGTCGTTCGCGATGCACAACAACAGCTGAAAGGCGTCGAGGCGGTGATTGATAAAGATCGCGCGTCTGCTCTGCTCGCCAGCCAACTGCAAGCCGATTTGCTGCTCATTCCCACCGGGGTAGAAAAAGTGGCGATCAACTTCGGCACGCCCCGGCAGCAATGGCTGGACACCCTTACCGTCGAACAAGCCCAGGCGCTCGTGCAAGAGGGGCAATTTGGGGTCGGTAGCATGCAACCGAAAGTCGAAGCAATTCTCGATTTTGTGAACACCAGCCAACAACAGGGTAAATACGCCAGCGGTCTGATCACCAGCCCGCAGGCCATTAAAGCCGCCCTTTCACACCAGAGCGGAACCTGGATCACCCCATAACATTTACCGGAGAATAATATGACAACCACTACTCTGCTGGCTGTGAATGGCACCCTGATGCGCGGCCTGGAATTGAACAAAAACATGCTCAAGGCAGGCGGTGTATTCGTGCGCGAAGACCTCACCGACGCGCACTATCGCCTGTGGAGCATTAACGACAGACACCCTGGGATGATCCGCGTCGCACAAGGCGGCACGCAGGTTGCGCTGGAGATTTGGGCGCTTCCGCTCGCCAGTTTTGCCGAATTACTGATGAGTGAACCTGCGGGGCTGGCCATCGGTAAAGTCAAACTCGCCGATGGCAGCGAAGTGCTGGGCGTGCTGGCGGAAAACTGGCTCACGGAGGGCCAACGCGAAATCACAGAACAGGGAAGCTGGCGACAGTACACCGGCCATTTCCACACGGCGTAACGCGCACTTCAGAGGGAACAAGATATGCGTAAAACAGAAGAGAGTCTTCACACTGCGTCAGGGTTACGGATCGCCATGATTTTGCTTGGGATCGCCGTTACGCCGGTTCTGCTGTCATCTTCAAGTCTGGGTAACCAGCTTTCCAGCGGCAGCCTGATGAGTGTGGTATTGCTGGGTGGACTCATCCTCACCATTTTGTCTGCCATTACCATCAGCGTGGGCGAAAAAGCCCGCCTGCCAACGTACGGTATTGTGAAATATGCGTTTGGCGAAAAAGGCGCGATCGCTATCAATATCCTGATGGCCATCAGTCTGTTCGGCTGGATTGCGGTAACCGCCAGCATGTTCGGTCATTCCGTGCATGATTTGCTCACACAGCATGGGCTGAATGTTCCACTGCCGCTGCTGGTCGCTGCGGGATGCGTGATTTTTGTTGCCTCTACCGCATTTGGCTTTGAGGTATTAGGGAAAGTCGCCCAGATTGCCGTCCCTGTAATTGTGCTGGTTCTGTGTTACATCCTGTATGTTGCCACCCACAGCGACATAGCAATGCCGCAAACCGTTGTCAGTATGAATACTGGCGTTGCCGTATCGACCGTCGTTGGCACGATCATCGTTCTGGTCGCGACTCTGCCGGACTTTGGCAGTTTCGTGCATAACCGCAAGCACGCCCTGATCGCGGCGGGGCTGACGTTTCTGGTTGCCTACCCCCTGCTGTACTGGGCTGGCGCGACGCCCAGCGCCATTAGCGGCCAGGGTTCCCTGCTGGGTGCGATGACAGTCTTTGGTGCCGTACTGCCTGCCGCGCTGTTGCTGATTTTCGCCTGCGTAACGGGTAATGCCGGGAATATGTTCCAGGGCACGCTGGTCGTGTCAACGTTACTGACCCGCTTTCCTAAATGGCAAATAACCCTCGCGCTGGGGGGATTGTCTGCCATCGTCGGTAGCCTGGATATTATGGCGTGGTTTATCCCGTTCCTGCTGTTCCTCGGTATTGCCACCCCCCCGGTCGCCGGAATTTATATTGCCGATTTCTTCATGTACCGCCGCAACGGTTACCAGGATTCCGTTCTGACGCAGGAACCACAAATTAAAGCGCTGACGTTTGTCGCGTGGATTTCAGGCGCTGTTGTAGGTTTTATGACCGTGAAAGGGGTGTTCACTCTGACCACTATTCCGTCGGTAGACTCCATTGTTGTGGCCTGTATTGCATACGCGCTGCTCAGTCGTCTGGGTCAACACCGATAGTTCCTGCGTATAATTGGCACACTTTTACGGCTGAATCGAACCCGGGTTCAGCCGCTCTCTGCCGACCAGGAAACCCTATGTTTATTTCTGACGAAACTCTCCGCGTGATCCATCTGGTCGCCAGACACCAGAGCATTACGACTGCCGCCGAGCAGCTAAACAAAGTCCCGTCCGCCATTAGCTATACCATCAAAAAAACGGAAGAAGCGCTTGGCGCAGAACTGTTTCTTCGCAAAGGACGCTACATCGAACTCACGCCAGCGGGCAGCTATTTTATTGAACACAGCAAAACGATCCTCGGCGATCTGGAAGCACTCAGACGTAACACGGTGTTGATCCACGATGGCATTGAACGTGAATTAACGATTGCGGTAAACAACATCATTCCCACCGCCGTGCTGGTCGAGTTCATCCGCGATTTTGAACAACAATTCTCGTCAACGACACTGACGCTGAATCTTGAAGTCTACAACGGTTGTTGGGATGCACTGTACGGCAGACGGGCAGATCTGGTGATTGGTGCGCCCCATGCCGTTCCCGGCAGCGAGGGCATTATCAGCGCCCCTTTAGGGCAGCTGGAATGGGACTTTGTCGTCAGCCCACAGCATCCGCTCGCGGGTGCCCGACACCCGCTCGACAACGCTGAACTGCGTCACTATTCGGCCGTGTGTATTCGTGACACATCCATCAGCATCGCACCGCAACAGGCCTGGCTGCTGGAGGGGCAAAAACCGCTTTTTGTGCCTGATTTCACCACCGCCATTGCATTAATCGAGCAAAATGTGGGGATTGGCTATATTCCGCACCATCTGGCGCTACCGTTGCTCAACAGGGGAACGCTACTCAAAAAACCGATGCGTGAACACAAACATGCCACAACGCTTTTTCTGGCAGCCCGTTCAGACGGTATGGGGAAAGTGTGCCGCTGGTGCATGGACTACCTGCAGCACCCGGCCTTAAGTGCAAGGCTAAGCGGGGGATAAAACACCTCTCCACAATGAAGGGAGAGGTTTTCCGGTTACGCCTGACGCAGATTCTGCGCCGCCTTCACCATGTTTGCCAGCGCCGCGCGGGTTTCCGGCCAACCGCGGGTTTTCAGGCCGCAGTCCGGGTTCACCCACAGACGCTCCGCCGGGATACGCTGAGCCGCTTTCTGCAATAAGGCTTCAATCCATTCTACGTCCGGCACGTTCGGTGAGTGGATGTCATACACGCCCGGCCCGATTTCGTTCGGGTAGTCGAACTCTTCGAATGACTCCAGCAGTTCCATGTCTGAACGTGATGTCTCAATAGTGATCACATCAGCATCCAGCGCAGCAATGGAATCCATGATGTCGTTAAACTCGCAGTAACACATATGGGTGTGGATCTGCGTGTCGTCCTTCGCGACGGCGGCGTTGATGCGGAAGGCTTCCACGCCCCAGGCCAGATACGCATCCCAGTCGCTGCGACGCAGCGGCAGACCTTCGCGCAGTGCCGGTTCATCAATCTGGATGATGCCAATGCCCGCCGCTTCCAGATCCGCCACTTCGTCACGCAGCGCCAGTGCAATCTGTTTCGCGATGGTTTCGCGGCTTACGTCTTCACGCGGGAACGACCAGCAGAGGATCGTCACTGGGCCGGTGAGCATGCCTTTCACCGGTTTGTCGGTGAGAGATTGCGCATACTTCGCCCACTCAACGGTGATCGCTTCCGGGCGACTGACATCGCCGATCACCACCGGCGGCTTCACGCAGCGGGAGCCGTAGCTCTGCACCCAGCCGTTCTGGGTAAAGACGAAGCCGTCCAGGTGTTCACCAAAGTATTCCACCATGTCGTTACGCTCGGCTTCACCATGTACCAGCACGTCCAGACCTAAGCGTTCCTGCTCGATAATCGCCTGTTTGATGTGTTCAGCGATGCCGGTGCGATAGTGGTTCGCATCCAGGTTGCCCTTTTTGAAGTCCAGACGCAGGCCGCGGATCTCCGTTGTCTGCGGGAAAGAACCGATTGTGGTGGTCGGCCACGCAGGCAGGCTGAAGCGGGCGCGCTGGGCTTCGGCACGCACGCTGTAAGCGTTCTGACGCTGGCTGTCCTGCGCCGTGATGGCCGCCAGACGTTTTTCGACCGCCGCATTGTGAACGCGGGTGGAGTGACGACGTGCCTGAATCGGCGCGCTCCATTCGGTAATCGCCGCCGTATCGCCCGTGTTCAGCGCATCACGCAGCAGCGACAGCTCTTCACATTTCTGCAGGGCGAAGGCAAACCAGCTTTTCACTTCCGCATCCAGGCGGGTTTCCACACTCAGATCGATGGGGCTATGCAGCAGGGAGCAGGAAGAGGCGACCCACAGATCGCGTTTACCGACGACATCTTTAATCTGTGCATACTTCTCCGTCAGATCGGCACGCCAGACGTTGCGACCGTTGACCAGACCCGCCGAGAGCAGCCAGTCCGTTGGCAGACGCTTGTGCAGCTCCGCCACATCATCTTTGCCATGAACCAGGTCAACGTGCAGCCCCTGAACCGGCAGCGCCGCGATCGTGTCGAGGTTTGGCGTGACACCTTCAAAGTACGTGGTCAGCAGCAGCTTCACCTGACCCGTCAGCGCGTCGTAAGCCGGTTTGAAGGCGTTCAGCCATTCTTTCGGCAGCTCAAGCACCAGCGCTGGCTCATCAATTTGCACCCACTGAATGCCGCGTTTACCCAGCTCAATCAACACCTGTTTGTAGACCGGCAAAATATCGTTCAGCAGGCTGAGACGGTCAAATTGCTCGCCTTTCACTTTACCCAGCCACAGGTACGTAACCGGCCCCAACAGCACAGGTTTTACCTGATGCCCCAGTGCCAGCGCTTCGTCCACTTCGTCCAGCAGTTGCGTCCAGGTCAGTTTGAACTGCTGGCCTTTTACGAACTCCGGCACCATGTAGTGATAGTTGGTGTTGAACCACTTGGTCATTTCCGCCGCTGCCGCTGGCTCCCCTGTTGGCGCACGGCCACGGCCAATGCGGAACAGGGTGTCGATATCTACCGATCCATCTTTGTTCTGATGACGAGCCGGCACGTTGCCAAGCAGCAGGCTGGTGGTCAGAACATGGTCGTACCAGGCGAAATCGCCCACTGGCAGCAGGTCAACACCCGCCTGTTTTTGCTGATCCCAGTGACGGGCACGCAGCTCGCGGCCAACGGTCAGCAGTTCTTCACGGGTCGTGTTGCCCGCCCAGTAGCTTTCTTGCGCTTTTTTCAGCTCGCGACGCAGGCCAACGCGAGGGAAACCGAGAGTGTGATTACGGATTGTCATGGTATGCCCCTTGTGAATTTTTACGATTTAGACGTCCAGATGTTTACACATCCATAATTGGCGGTTACTGTATATTCCTCAAGCGCAAAATGTTCATGCCGAAGTGAAGGACTTTCATGATCGAGATAAAACACCTGAAAACGCTACAAGCGTTGCGGAACTGCGGTTCTCTCGCAGCGGCTGCGGCCACACTGCACCAGACCCAGTCCGCCCTTTCTCACCAGTTCAGCGATCTGGAACAACGCCTCGGCTTTCGTCTTTTTGTGCGTAAGAGTCAGCCGCTACGCTTTACGCCGCAGGGTGAGATCCTGTTGCAGCTGGCCAACCAGGTGCTGCCGCAGATTGCCAGCGCCCTGCAATCCTGCAACGAGCCGCAGCAAACCAAACTGCGTATCGCAATTGAGTGTCACAGCTGTATTCAGTGGCTGACCCCTGCGCTTGAGAGCTTCCGTCAGAAGTGGCCGCAGGTGGAGATGGACTTTAAATCCGGTGTGACGTTTGACCCTCAGCCATCGCTCCAGCAGGGCGAGCTGGATCTGGTCATGACCTCAGACATTCTGCCGCGCAGTGGTCTGCACTATTCGCCGATGTTTGATTTTGAAGTGCGCCTGGTTCTGGCTCCGGATCACCCTCTGGCCAGTAAAACGCGCATCACGCCGGAAGATCTGGCGACGGAAACGCTGCTGATTTACCCGGTGCAGCGCAGCCGCCTGGATATCTGGCGTCACTTCCTGCAGCCCGCAGGTATTAGCCCACAGCTGAAAAGCGTGGATAACACCCTGCTGTTGATTCAGATGGTTGCGGCCAGAATGGGTATCGCGGCGCTGCCTCACTGGGTGGTGGAAAGCTTTGAACGCCAGGGTCTGGTCGTGACCAAAACCCTGGGTGAAGGACTGTGGAGCCGGCTGTACGCCGCCGTGCGCGACGGCGAGCAGCGTCAGCCAGTAACGGAAGCGTTTATTCGCTCAGCGCGGAACCACGCGTGCGACCATCTTCCGTTTGTGCGGAGCGCGGAGCGACCCAACGGCGATGTACCCACAGCGAAGCCAGGATCACCGTCCCTCCAGTAAGGAAGCTCGGCCAGTGCGGTTGTTCCTGCCAGATGGCGAGGTTCACCAGTAGCCCCGCAGGCACATGAACGTTGTTCATAATCCCCAGCGTACCGGCGTCTACCTGTGTAGCGCCGTAGTTCCACATGAAATACCCCAACCCGGATGCCACCACGCCCAGCCAGACCAGAATGCCCCACTGCACGGAGGTGGTCGGCAGTTTTTGCGGGTTACCGAGCATAAACCACGCCGCCACCGCGACGATAGCAGCCCCCATATAGAACCAGGCGAACGCGTTATGCTGTGGCATCGGACGGGTTTCCATCAGGCGTTTGTAGCCAACCATACCAATAGCAAAGCTGATATTCGCCAGCTGCACGAACATCAGGCCAGTCCAGAAGTGATCGCTCACTTTGTCATAGCGAATAATCGCCGCCCCCACAACCGCCAGCAGCGCACTCAGCACATAGCCCCAGCGTAAGCGACGCTTGCTCAGCAGATCGTAAATCAGCGTGATGTAGAGCGGTGTCAGCACGGTAAACAACAGGAATTCGGAGACGGACAAGTAGACGTATGCCCGGAAGCTGAACAGATACATGATGCCGAGCTGCATCGCCCCCACCAGCATGTACAGCAGAATGGTTTTTAGCGACTGCCCGCGAGTACGCAAAAACGGCAGGAACACCAGCGCCGCCAGCCCGACACGCATCAGTACCGAGAAGTAGCTGTCAACATGTCCGGCAAGGTATTCACCGATCAGGCTAAAGGAGAAGGCCCACAGGATAGTGGTGATAATGAGTAGCGCCACAATGCTTGTCTCTCAGAAAGAAGGACAGGCATTGTAGCGAACTACTCAGTTGACAACTGGGCAGTAAATAACCAATTAAAGATTATTCAAGGAACAATTTGCGCAGATATTTTGGTACCGCGTTATCGGCGTTCGAACCAATCACTTCCAGCTCGGGGTGCAGATCTTTCAGACGCTGGTGCGCATTCTCCATAATGCAGCCTTTCCCTGCCATCGAGAGCATTTCTGCATCGTTCATACCATCACCAAAGGCAATGCTGTCTTTCAGGCCAAAACCCATACGCCTGGCGACAGCGTCCAGCGCGTGACCTTTCGAGACACCGCCCGCCATGACCTCCAGACAGGTAAGCGTAGAGAAACTGACGTTGACGCGGTCACCCCAGCGCGCATTAAACGCCTGCTCCAGCGGCAACAGTTCTTCATGGCTGGTGCAGGTGAAAAACACTTTACTGACGCCTTCCGGCTCCAGCAGACCCGGCTCGTACAGCGAATACTGGAATACCGCCTCTTTAAAGAAACGCATCTCTTCCGGACGGTGGCGGTTCATAAACCACTCATCGTCGCGATAAACGTTGGTGACGATATTCGGGTTGTTATGCACAACACCAAACAGATCGGCGGCAATGCCACGATCCAGATTGTGAGTGAAAATCAGGTTGCCATCGGTATCGTGTACTCGCGCACCGTTGGAGGTGATCATGTAGGACTTGATGTCCAGATTATCGCGGATCTGCCCTACATCCACGTGGTGGCGACCGGTGGCAAACACAAAGTTCACGCCACGGGCAGTCAGGAGTTTCAGGGTCTCTTTCGCATAAGGCGACAGGGTGTGGTCGGGGGAAAGTAGTGTGCCATCTAAATCAGATGCAACAACCTGGTACATAGGGAAATTTAACCTCAATAGAAAATCAGTTATGCCGGTTGAAAAACTCAACAATGGCGTTAAGCGCGACTGAGCGCATAGCGTCCTTTTCGAAAAGGATCTCATGGAATGCGCCGTTTATAACCAGCGGTTTTCGCCCTTCACAAGGGTGACCGGCGGCGGCGCGCAGTTCACAAAAGCGGTCATGCATGCGGTTATCGACCACACGCTCTTCTTCCGCCTGAATCAGGAGTGTCGGTGTGTCGTCATTGCCGACGCCAGTCAATACCTGCTCACCGGCCAGAATGCCTTCCCGCACCCAGTGATAAGTGGGACCACCGACGCGTAAACGCGGTTCATCGGCATAAAAGCGCAGGTTACGGCGATAACGCTGCCGACTGTGGGTTAACACATTGATGGCAAACGGTAGTGCCCGCCAGCGTCCTGTCCCGATGGCATACCCTTCACGAATGCGCTGATGGCCCTCAGCCCAGTCAAGAATATGACGCACCATCCAGTCAGGAAAACGCATCACGATGCCATACATCGGCGCGGTGAGCGCAATGGCATCGCACTGGTGCTCGTAACGCTGCAAAAACAGTGTGGAGATCGCACCGCCCATTGAGTGCGCAAGGATATAACGCTTACGCCACGGGCCTGGCTGAACTTCCTGTTGCCAGAATGCGGCAAGATCGTCGACGTAATCGCTGAAATTATCCACATGACCACGGTGCGTGTCCGATAACATACGACCGGAAAGCCCCTGCCCACGATGGTCAATAATCAGGACATCGAACCCTGTATGGACCAGATCATAAGCCAGTTCGGCATATTTAACGTAGCTTTCTATACGCCCCGGGCATATCACAATCACCCGATCATTTTTCTTATCCCGAAAACGGACAAAGCGTACCGGAACACGACCTACGCCTGTAAATTCATCTTCCTCACGTTGCCGCCAGAAATGGGTCAGCGGCCCCATAGAGAAAGCAGCAAATGCGTTTTCTCGTGTTTCCCAGTCCTTTTTCTGCTGAAACATCGGGTTTCCACCCCTGTAAGCCAAGGAATATCGTTTTTTCATCACTGGTCACAAAATGACTCAGCAATAGCGTATTGTGGCATAAAAACAGACGATTCGGGAGTTTCAAATGACCTTCGAGTGGTGGTTCGCTTACCTGCTGACATCCATCATCCTCAGCCTTTCCCCTGGCTCTGGCGCGATCAATACCATGACCACATCCATCAACCACGGCTATCGCGGTGCGGCGGCGTCCATTGCCGGCTTGCAGACCGGGCTGGGCATTCACATCGTGCTGGTAGGGATTGGTCTGGGGACATTGTTCTCCCGCTCTGTACTGGCGTTTGAGGTGCTGAAATGGGCCGGCGCGGCATATCTGATTTGGCTGGGTATTCAGCAATGGCGTGCCGCAGGATCAATCAACCTGAACACACTCGCTCAGGCACAAACGCGCGGTCGTCTGTTTAAACGCGCAGTGTTCGTTAACCTGACTAACCCGAAAAGCATTGTTTTCCTGGCCGCGTTGTTCCCGCAGTTTATCGTGCCACACCAGCCGCAGGTGATGCAGTACGTGGTGCTGGGTACGACCACCATTGTTGTCGACATCATTGTGATGATTGGTTACGCGACGCTGGCGCAGCAAATCGCGGCCTGGATTAAAGGGCCTAAGCAGATGAAGGCCCTGAATAAAGTGTTCGGTTCGTTGTTTATGCTGGTTGGCGCGCTCCTGGCGTCAGCGCGTCATGCTTAGCGAGAGATAATCAAATGGATACCGAAGCCGGTGAACAACGCGCCGGCAAAACCGTCAATCCACTTTGCGATGCGCTGGTAACCACGGCGCATTGCCGGTAAGGCAAACAGGCTTGCCACCACGGTGAACCAGGCAAACGTCTCAACGACAATCAGCAGGAAGATACCCCAGCGCGCCCCCGCGCCCACGCTGTCACCGACAAACAGAGAGAACACGGAGCCAAAATAGATGATCGCTTTCGGGTTCGCCAGGTTGGTCAGCAGCCCTTTCACAAAGCTACGGCCGCCCGTTGCCAGCTCAACCTTTGGCTCTTCCGGCTTTTTCACTTCTTTCTTCAGCGCTCCGCGCAGCATCTGGTAGCCCATCCAGCACAGGTAGAGACCCCCGCCGACCATAATAATGTTATGCAGCCAGGCCATCTTTGCCAGAATCAGGTTCAGACCGAGTAGCGCCACCGCCGCCCAGACCATGACACCCGCAGTGATACCCAGCACGCCCATCATCGCCTCTTTGCGGGAGCGGCTGACCGCCGTTTGTGACACGAAGAAAAAGTCAGGGCCGGGGCTCATCAGCGCAACGATATGCACTAACGCCACGGTGAGAAATAGCATTAACATAATTAGCTCGCGGGGAAATAATACAGTGAGTCACCATCCTGGCACTTTTTAGCCCGGCTGACTACTCCTCATCATCACCATCTGCGTGAGAACGGATGAGCGCCATAAACTCTTTACCGAAGCGCTCCAGTTTGCGCGTACCCACGCCGTTAACGCTGAGCATCTCGCCAGCGCTGAGTGGCATTTGCTCGGCCATCTCAATCAGCGTCGCATCGTTGAACACCACGTACGGTGGAATGTTCTCTTCATCGGCAATGGCCTTACGCAGCTTGCGCAGTTTGGCAAACAGCTTGCGGTCATAGTTGCCACCGTACGATTTTTGCATCACGCGTGGTTTCAGGGCGATAACGCGCGGAACGGCGAGCTTCAGTTCAATGTCACCGCGCAGCACCGGACGTGCGGCTTCAGTAAGCTGAAGCGCGGAGTGCTGGGCAATGTTTTGCGCGGCGAACCCCAGGTGGATCAGCTGGCGGATGATACTCACCCAGTGCTCGTGACTCTGCTCTTTGCCAATCCCGTAGACGGGAAGTTTGTCGTGCCCCATATCGCGGATGCGCTGGTTGTTGGCTCCACGCAGCACTTCCACCACGTAGCCCATCCCGAAGCGCTGATTAACACGGTAGATGGTCGAGAGCGCTTTACGCGCGTCCATCAGGCCATCGTACTGCTTCGGCGGATCAAGACAGATATCGCAGTTGCCGCACGACTCCTGACGCCCCTCACCGAAGTAGTTGAGCAGTACCAGACGGCGGCAGGTTTGCGCTTCAGCGAACGCCCCCATCGCATTGAGCTTATGACGTTCGATATCCTGCAACTGTCCCTGCGGTTTCTCTTCCAGGCAGCGACGCAGCCACGCCATATCAGCCGGATCGTAAAACAGCATCGCCTCGGCTGGCAGACCATCACGCCCGGCACGGCCAGTTTCCTGGTAGTAGGATTCAATATTACGCGGGATATCGAAGTGCACCACAAAGCGCACGTTGGGCTTGTTAATCCCCATCCCGAACGCCACCGTTGCGACCACGATTTGCAGGTCGTCGCGCTGGAATTTCTCCTGCACGTCGGCGCGAATGTGATTTTCTAAGCCAGCATGATAGGCCGCAGCGCTAAAGCCACGGTTTTGCAGACGTGCGGCGGTGTCCTCCACCTTCGCACGGCTGTTACAGTAGATGATACCCGACTTGCCGCGCTGCTCCTGCACATAACGCAGAAGCTGATCCAGCGGCTTGAATTTTTCCATCAGCATATAGCGGATGTTCGGGCGGTCGAAGCTACTGACCTGAATCAGCGGATCATTCAGCCCAAGCAGGCGAACGATATCCAGACGCGTTGTGTCATCTGCCGTTGCGGTGAGCGCCATAAACGGCAGCTCGGGGAAGCGCTGACGCAGCTGACCAAGCGCGGCGTATTCCGGGCGGAAATCGTGCCCCCACTGCGAGATACAGTGCGCTTCATCCACCGCCAGCAGAACCGGGTTCCAGTGCGCCAGATGATCGAGGAAGTTATCCAGCATCAGGCGCTCTGGTGCGATATACAGCAGGCGGATCTGCCCGGTACGGCAACCGGCCATCACCTCTTGCTGCTGCTCACGCGTCTGCGTGGAGTTAAGACAGGCTGCCGCCACGCCGTTGGCGAGCAGTTGGTCAACCTGGTCTTTCATCAGCGAAATAAGGGGTGATACCACGACCGTCAGGCCGTTGAGCACCAGCGCGGGAACCTGATAGCAGAGCGATTTACCGCCGCCAGTTGGCATCACCACCAGGCAATCACGCCCTTCCAGCACGGTATCAATGATGGTTTCCTGGCCAGGACGGAACTGCTGGTAGCCAAAGGTTTCATGCAGAACCTGTTTAGCCAGCGATTCCTGATTCAATACTTCCGCCTGCGCCACGTTAACCCCATATGCCAGAAATAAAACAGGCGCTATTTTCAGCGCCTGAGAGAGAAACTTCAACGTTTAACGGAAAAACATTCGAGCAGCCTAGAAAATATCGTTCAACATCACGCCCACGCCGACGCGGGTCTGGTTGAAGTTGTAATCGATAAGCGACTCGCCGTAACCGCTGTAGACCTGCGTATACAGGCGCACATGCTTGCTCACCGGATAGCTCAGGCCCACTTCCGCACCACCGTAGCCGGTGTTCCAGTTGTACTGGCCTTTGGCGCTCAGCACCGCATCACCCAGTTGATAGCCAATTTTGAGCTGGTAATAGCCCATATATTTGGTGATGTCCGGGTTGTCATTGGTTTCGCCTACCACGTACCACGGCTTCACTTCCACCATCCAGTTGCCGTTTTGCGCCATCAGGCGGGTATAAAGACGGTTCCAGCTTCGGGAAGTCGGGTCGGCACGGCCGTTGGAGTCATGGTTAAAACCCATCTCTACGTCGCGCAGCGTCCAGCCCGCAAATTCGTAATCCGTTGCGAAACCGAGGAACAACTGCGGCTCGTAATTGGTTTCACGGAACGGCGAAGATTCCCCGCTGTTGGAGAGCTGCCACCAGGATTTCTGCGTATAGGACGCCCCGAGCACCGAGTTCGGCCCTAAAATGCCACGCCAGAACGGGAAGGCGAGACTGAGCTGATACTTCACCTCATCCTTGCGTGCGTTATCTGACCAGTCATAGGAGCGAATGGCCTCCTTGTTGATATCGCTGGTCCAGGTATAGAGCAGATAGTTGGTGTCGTACGGGTAAAGCGTGAAGGGATTATCATGCTCCTGCAGCAGGTTGGCGATAATGCTGCCACGCACCGCTGGCGTATCGTGTACCTCTTTTACCGTCGCTTCCTGCGCATATGCTGTGAGAGGCAGCGCAATCGCCGCCAGTAACCAACCCAGATACGTCCGCATCGGTGGTGTTCTCCTGAAAAACAGATTGATTTCATGAATCGTTATGAGCAGACATTCTACAGGCTTCTTCAGTAACTTCCGCCTCCTCCTTTCTGAAAGTGGAAATCCTGAAGCATGAGGCATAAAATCAACATTTTGTTAACAAAAAGGATGTCAATTCTCATGTCAGCCACGCTTACCGCCGAAGAAACGTTAAAACTCGTGGGCGAGATTTTTGTTTACCATATGCCCTTTAACCGCGCGCTAGGGCTGGAACTGGAGCGGTACGAGAAAGAGTTTGCCCAGCTTAGCTTTAACAACCAGCCAATGATGGTGGGCAACTGGGCGCAAAGCATCTTGCATGGCGGTGTGATTGCCTCGGCGCTGGATGTCGCGGCAGGACTGGTCTGTGTTGGTAGCACACTGACACGCCACGACACCATCAATGAAGATGAGCTACGTCAGCGCCTGTCGCGCATGGGAACCATCGACTTACGCGTCGACTACCTGCGCCCCGGGCGTGGAAACCGCTTTACCTGCACCAGTAGCCTGCTGCGCGCGGGTAATAAAGTCGCCGTTGCCCGCGTTGAGTTACATAACGAAGAACAGGTTTATATCGCCAGCGCAACCGCCACTTATATGGTGGGTTGAGTGGGTAAAATCAGTTAAAGTGAATGCACTTTCTTGTAACGGATTTTCCCGATGGATGCTAAACAGACGCGGCAGGGCGTTTTACTCGCCCTTGCCGCTTATTTTATTTGGGGTATCGCTCCGGCGTACTTCAAATTTATCGCTTACGTACCGGCTGATGAGATCCTCACTCACCGCGTGATCTGGTCATTTTTCTTTATGATTGCGCTGATGAGCATCAGTCGTCAGTGGTCAGGCGTAAAAACATTGCTGCAAACACCGAAAAAGGTGTTTCTGCTGGCGCTCTCTGCGGTGCTGATTGGCGGTAACTGGCTGCTGTTTATCTGGGCGGTGAATAACCATCACATGCTCGAAGCCAGCCTGGGGTATTTTATTAACCCACTGGTGAATATTGTGCTGGGGATGATTTTCCTCGGTGAGCGCTTCCGCCGTATGCAGTGGCTGGCGGTGATCCTCGCCTTCTGCGGCGTACTGGTTCAGCTGTGGACGTTCGGTTCGCTGCCGATCATCGCGCTGGGGCTGGCGTTCAGCTTTGCATTCTACGGGCTGGTGCGTAAGAAAATCGCCGTGGAAGCACAAACCGGGATGCTGTTCGAAACCCTGTGGCTGCTGCCAGTAGCCGCAGTCTACCTGTTTGGCATTGCCGACAGCTCCACCAGCCATATGGGCAATAACCCGTGGTCGCTGAATATGCTGTTGATGGCGGCAGGCGTGGTGACAACCATCCCACTGCTGTGCTTCACCGGTGCGGCGACGCGCCTGCGCCTCTCCACGCTGGGCTTCTTCCAGTACATCGGCCCGACGCTGATGTTCCTGCTGGCAGTGGTGTTTTACGGTGAAGTGCCGGGTGCGGATAAAATGGTGACGTTCGCCTTTATCTGGGTCGCGCTGGCGATTTTTGTCGCCGATGCAATTTATACCCAGCGCAGGACGCGTAAAGGTCAATAGGGACGTTATAGGGCGGGCTGGCACAACGCCACCCGCCAGATTCCTACAGCCAGTTGCGGCGCTTAAAGTACAGATACGGCGCAAGCCCGGCGAGGATCATAAAGATAATCGCGCCCGGGTAACCAAAGCTCCACTTCAGCTCCGGCATAAACTCAAAGTTCATCCCATAGCTTGATGCCACCAGCGTAGGCGGCAGGAACACCACGGATACCACCGAGAAGATCTTGATGATGCGGTTCTGCTCAATGTTGATAAAACCCATCGCCGCCTGCATCAGGAAGTTAACCTTCTGGAACAGGGATTCGTTGTGCGGCAGCAGGGATTCGATATCGCGCAGGATCTCACGCGCCTGCTCCAGCTGACCACCCGGCAAGCGTGCCTTACGCACCAGGAAGTTCAACGCACGCTGGGTATCCATCAGACACAAACGCACCTTCCAGCCGATATCTTCCAGCTCTGCCAGCGTCGAGAGCGCTTCGTCATATTCATCGCCCTGATGACCTTCCATGATGACACGGCTCAGCTTTTCCAGGTCGCTGTAAATGTTTTCTATCTCATCCGCCAGCTGTTCGATTTTGGTTTCAAACAGGTCGAGCAACAGCTCATACGCGTTGCCGTCCACCATCGCCTGGCTACGGGCGCGCATACGGTAGAGACGAAATGCAGGCAGTTCGCGCTCGCGCAGGGTAAACAGGCGGCCATCGCGAATGGTAAACGCCACGGTGGAGTTACCCGCGTGGTCTTCCGCATCTTCAAAGAAGAAGAAGGAGTGAATGTGCAGACCGTCTTCGTCTTCAAAAAAACGTGCCGATGCTTCGATGTCTTCCAGTTCCGGACGGGTTGCCAGGCTTTGCCCCAGCTCAGATTGTACGCGAAGGCGTTCATCGTCGTCCGGCTCGACCAGATCCACCCATACGGCATCAATGAGGGGCTGTGACTCTTCGGCTTCAAGCCGAGTCAGTCGGTTATTTTCGAGTTGAAATGCGCTCAACATGACCGGGACTCCCAATGCAAAAAATATCGGACAGTTCGGTGGGCACACAGAAACAAATTGGGTTTCAGACCATTAAACAGCCTGACTCAGCGCGACGGGAATAATACAGGTCGCTGACAACCACTAAGGCCATCAGCAAGAGGAGATAGCCTTAGGAGTTGTTCCTGGATGACAGGGAATTGAGCCAGTATCTACTGGGTGTGTCCAAGGCGAATGTCCTCTTAGCGTAATCGTGCGCGCATGTTACGCCAGCAGTAACTGTGGCGTCAACACGCAACGGAACGCTGAAAGGCATTAATTGACCTTCAACGTATAAGGCTAGCAGATTATTACAAAATAATGATAATTTTCTGAATGTTACACTGTTTCCAGTCTGGCGTAAGCCGCCACCAGCCATTTGATCCCCTGCCCCTGGAACGCCACCTGCAGGCGGCTGTGCTCACCGCTGCCTTCCAGGTTTACGATGGTGCCTTCACCAAACTTAGAATGGCGCACGCGCTGGCCCAGCTTGTAACCGGTGTCGGTTTCAGAAATCGGTGAGCCCAGGCGCTGATGGCTGACCGGACGGCTGATGCTGGCGCGTAAACGAACTTCTTCCACGCATTCTTCTGGCAGTTCGCCAATAAAGCGCGACGGACGGTGATACACCTCTTTGCCATACAGACGACGAGTTTCGGCGTAGGTTAGCGTCAGCTTTTGCATAGCGCGGGTCACGCCCACATAGGCGAGACGGCGTTCTTCTTCCAGACGCCCACCTTCATCCAGCGACATCTGGCTCGGGAACATCCCCTCTTCCATGCCAACAATAAACACTTGCGGAAACTCCAGACCTTTGGCGGAGTGCAGGGTCATCAGCTGAACCGCATCCTGCCAGGTATCCGCCTGCCCTTCGCCCGCTTCCAGCGCAGCATGGGAGAGGAACGCCTGCAGTGGCATCAGGTCTTCGTCTTCTTCGTTGTAGCTGAACTGGCGCGTTGCCGTGACCAGTTCCTCTAAGTTCTCAATACGGGTCTGGCCCTTTTCACCTTTCTCCTGCTCGTACATGGTTCGCAGGCCAGAGTCTTTAATCACCCGGTCGGTCTGCACGTGCAGCGGCATATCTGCCGTCTCCTGAGCCAAAGCATCAATCAGTTCCAGGAAGCGCTGCAGCGCGCTGGCGGCACGTCCGGCGAGGGCTTTCTCCTGTAACAGCTCACGGCAGGCCTGCCACAGGGTAAGCTGACGGTCGCGGGACGCCTGACGCACCACGTCCAGCGTACGATCACCAATGCCACGCGTCGGCGTATTCACCACGCGCTCAAACGCAGCATCGTCGTTACGGTTAGCAATCAGACGCAGATAGGAGAGCGCATCTTTGATTTCCTGACGCTCGAAGAAGCGCATCCCGCCATAAATCCGGTACGGCATACTCACCTGCAGCAGCGCCTCTTCCAGCACGCGCGACTGGGCGTTGCTGCGATAGAGAATGGCGCACTGCTCCAGCGCACCGCCGTTGTCCTGCCAGGTTTTAATGCGATTAACCACGAAGCGCGCTTCATCGAGTTCGTTAAACGCACAGTAGATAGAGATCGGCTCACCGTCGACGCCATCAGTCCACAGCTTTTTACCCAGACGCCCGTTGTTGTTTTCAATCAGGGCGTTGGCGGCGCTCAGGATGTTGCTTGTCGAGCGGTAGTTCTGTTCCAGACGAATAGTTTCCGCGCCCGGGAAATCCTTGAGGAAGCGCTGGATGTTTTCCACCTGCGCTCCACGCCAGCCGTAGATTGACTGGTCGTCATCGCCGACGATCATCACCTTGCCGGTATCACCCGCCAGCAGGCGGATCCACGCGTACTGAATGTTGTTGGTATCCTGGAATTCGTCCACCAGGATATTGGTGAAACGTTCGCGATAGTGCTGCAGGATATGCGGCTTGTTGAGCCACAGCTCGTGGGCACGCAGCAGCAGCTCGGCGAAATCGACCAGACCGGCGCGATCGCACGCTTCCTGATAAGCCTTGTAGACGTTTTGCCAGGTCTGCTCAACCGGATTACCGAAGCTCTGAATATGGTGCGGACGCAGCCCTTCGTCTTTTTGACCGTTGATGTACCACATCGCCTGACGCGGCGGCCACTGCTTCTCATCGAGGTTCATTGCCTTGATCAGGCGCTTCAGCAGACGCAGCTGATCTTCGCTGTCGAGGATCTGGAAATCCTGCGGCAGGTTGGCGTCCATATGGTGCGCGCGCAGCAGGCGGTGCGCCAGGCCGTGGAAAGTGCCGACCCACATACCGCCCTGGCTGGTGCCCATCAGTTGTGCGATACGGTGGCGCATCTCTGCCGCCGCCTTGTTGGTGAACGTCACCGCCATAATGGAGTACGGCGAGCAGTGTTCCACGCTTTGCAGCCAGGCGATACGGTGAACCAGCACGCGCGTCTTACCACTGCCCGCCCCAGCCAGCACCAGCATGTTAGTGCGCGAGGCAGCTACGGCTTCACGCTGTTTGTCATTAAGGCTGTCGAGCAGGTAAGAAACGTCCATTGGCACCGTCACGTCATGTCGGGCAGGCGAATGTTATCATTCGCCAAAACCCTGTTAATTTATACAGAACAATTGATGATTATATCAGCGTCGTGAGGGATGCCAACCGCGAAATTTCCACGTGCGGCAGCAGACGGCTGTCCAGCGTTGTCATCAGATCGGCATTTTCCGGTTTGATCCAGCAGGCCTGCATGCCGCAGCGGATCGCCCCGGCCACGTCCGTGGTCAGGTCATCCCCGACGTGCAGGATCTGACCGGGCGGCAGGCGCAGTTTTTGCGCCGCCAGATGGTACATATCGTTAAAGGGTTTCGAGCGTCCGTGCGGACCCGCACGCAGCACAAATTCAAAATAGTCGCCCAGACCAAACAACTCCGGCTGGGCATTGCCGTTGGTGATCGCCACCAGCGGCCACTTTTCGGCCAGTTTTGCCAGCGTATCATGTGTTTCCTGCGGCACATCAATGCGGCTGCGCCACCTGGCGAAGTTCTCCATTGAGGCTTCTGCCCCAATGGCCGCATCACGCGCGCTCATTCCTGCGTTCAGCATTGCCTGCTCAACCGCGCGGCGACGCCATTCCGTCACGTCATGATAAATCTCCGGCTCGGTCTCCCGCAGGGCCTGGCGCAGTCGCTGAAAGTCTTTACTCTGCATTGCCTTCAGCGCCGGATGGTAGTTTTGCACAAACGCCAGCGACTCCTGCTCGGTTCGCAGGATCACCTCACGGTTGTCGTAAAGGGTGTCATCAAGGTCAAATGTGATTGCGGAAATCTGACCGAGTGGGCGGTAAAAACGCATTATTTCCCCCGTTTGGCGCGTGGATGCGCCGCGTCATACACCGAGGCAAGGTGCTGAAAGTCTAAGTGGGTGTAGATTTGAGTGGTCGACAGATTCGCGTGGCCGAGAAGCTCCTGCACGCCGCGCAGATCGCCGCTCGATTCAAGCATATGGGTGGCAAACGAGTGGCGCAGCTTGTGCGGGTGAACATGGCTGTTCAGCCCCTGTTTGATGCCCCACTCAGCAAAGCGCTTCTGCACGTTACGCGCCGAGATCCGCTTCCCGAGTTTTGACAGGAATAGCGCATCTTCTTCTGCGCCAAACAGCCCGCGCAGATCCAGCCAGTGTTCAATCCAGGAGACGGCGTTGCGCCCCATCGGCAGGCGGCGCTCTTTGCTGCCCTTACCCATGACCCACACTTCGCCGGACTCGAGATCAAGGTGTTTTAAATCAAGGTTCACCAGCTCAGACAAACGCAGCCCTGCGCCATACATCACCTCCAGCATCGCGCGGTCGCGTACGGCCAGCGGATCGTTAAGATCGATATCCAGCAGGCGGTTCACATCGTCGACGTCGATATTTTTGGGCAGATGGCGCGGCGCTTTTGGCGTGGCGATCCCTTTAGCCGGGTTGGCTGTTAACCCCCCCTGGCTGACCAGCCAGTCGAAGAAACTGCGCAGGGCTGAGAGCCGGAGTGCCAGACTCGCCGGGCCTAGCCCTTTTTTGCGGCTACGCACGACAACCCCGCGTACCGTCGCAGCGTCACATTGTTGCCAGCTTTTCAGGCCGATCTCGTCGGCAATCTGCATGATGGCATCAAGCTGACGCTGATAGTTCAGCAGCGTAATGGGGCTAAGCTGACGTTCAACGCCCAGGTAGCGCAGAAATCGCGTGACGTCAGGGCCGAGCAGTCCGTCGGTCATACGCGCTCAATCCAGCGCTCCAGCAGCTCCGGCAGCATCAGGGCAATCTCCTGCAACAGATGCGTGCCTTGCCCCTGCTCATAGTGGTGTGCATCGCGGCTGGTAAATATCATCACCCCCAGATCGCCATCGCGCCCCATCAGTGACATCGCCACCGAGCCAATGGCTTTGGCCTCTGGTAACAGCAGCAGCAACTCTGGTCCGTTCAGCGGCCCCAGATAGTGGTGTTCATGGCCCAGACGCTGAATACGCAGCGGTTCAAACGCCTGACGGCTCAGCGCCAGATGGGTGAAGCCAGACGGTGCACCAATGCGCCAGCGGTCAGGGAAAAGACGAAGGGTTGCGCCAGCCAGCCCCAGCTCACGTGCCCAACGGTGGAAACGGTTGAGGAACTCTTCAAGGCTATGCGCCGACGCCAGACGTGCCTGCAGATGCAGCAGACGATAAAACAGGCTTTCGTTATTACTCGCCTGTTCCATCAGCAGCGTCATGTTCTCTTCGAGCTGATTGATATGGTTGCGTGAGCGCGCCATATGCCATTCGACCAGCGACACGGTTTCACGTACCGGATGCGGCACGCGCATCTGTTCGACGACGCGTGCATTGCGGATAAAAAACTCAGGATTGCGCAGCAGATAATCAACAACAGCTCTGTCGTCCAGTTCCGTCACCGTTTCCTGCAGTTCTTCCCCTGGTTGTTTCATAGATGGATAAACCCGTCATAGACATGTGCCGCCGGGCCAGTCATATACAGTGGATGACCCGGGCCTTTCCAGGCGATATCAAGACGACCGCCTGGTAATTCCACGCGAACCTCTTCTGCCAGTAATCCCTGAGAGATGCCGACTGCCACAGCAGCGCAGGCACCGCTTCCGCAGGCCTGGGTTTCACCCGCGCCGCGTTCGTAGACACGCAGGCGGATGTGCTCACGCTTCACCACCTGCATAAAACCGATATTCGCCCGCTCCGGGAAGCGTTCGTGGCTTTCCAGCACCGGGCCGAGGGTTTCGACCGCCGCGGTTTCCACATCATCAACCTGAATCACGCAGTGCGGGTTACCCATTGAGACGACGCCGCACAATACTGTCTGTTCGGCCGCACGCATAATATAGGTCTTTTCCGCTTTGTTCGCGCGAAACGGCACGGCGGAAGGTTCAAAATTCGGCTCGCCCATGTTCACACGCACCAGCTCGTCATCGGTGACACTGAGCACCATGCGGCCATTAGCCGTGCTGACGCGAATATCGCGCTTGTTGGTCAGCCCTTTCAGGCGAACAAAGCGGGCAAAACAGCGTGCGCCATTGCCGCACTGGGAAACTTCGCTGCCGTCTGCGTTAAAAATACGGTAGTGGAAATCGAGATCGGGATCGTACGGCGGCTCAACCACCAAAAGCTGATCGAACCCCACACCCAGATGCCGATCCGCCAGACGGCGGATCAGTTCCGGGGAGAAAAAGACATTCTGCGTTACCGCGTCGACGACCATAAAATCGTTGCCAAGGCCATGCATTTTAGAGAACTGCATCATTTGCTCCATTGCGCGGGTACAGAACGTAATCGTCAGAGATTGACCTGAGTCGGACCGCCATTGTCGCCACGATCGTTCGTGGTTGGCGTCGTGGACTCAATACCGCTTTGCACCGGTTTCGTCGGCGGCGGCGCGCTTTTATCTGCAGGCGGGAAGTACAGCGGCCCTTTCAGACCACAGCCTGTCAGGCTAAACAGCGTGATGAGAACGGCAAGCGTTCGGAAAACGTTTTTCATTATTCAAGTTGCCCGTAAGTTCAAATCTGTTTCTATCATCGCAGGAGAAGACACAAAAGCAAGAGTTTGCCGCTTTCCTGCAACGGGAATTATTTAGCGTTATACTGC
Source organism: Enterobacter sp. LM3 (assembly GCF_046622475.1). Taxonomy (NCBI): domain Bacteria; kingdom Pseudomonadati; phylum Pseudomonadota; class Gammaproteobacteria; order Enterobacterales; family Enterobacteriaceae; genus Enterobacter; species Enterobacter sp. LM3. Next base: position 46,255 of record NZ_JBJURN010000019.1, read on the forward strand.
CGACATCACGAAAAACAGGAACAAAACCATGAACGACAGTGAATTCCATCGCCTTGCCGACACCCTGTGGATGACCATTGAAGAGTGTCTGGACGACTGGGACGGCGACAACGATATCGATTGTGAAATCAACGGTGGCGTGTTGACCCTCAGCTTCGAAAACGGTAGCAAAATTATTATTAACCGCCAGGAGCCACTTCACCAGGTATGGCTGGCAACCCGTCAGGGTGGCTACCATTTCGATCTGAAAGAGGGCGAGTGGGTTTGCGACCGTAGCGGCGAAACGTTCTGGAACCTGCTGGAGCAGGCGGCGACCGCGCAGGCGGGTGAAAAGGTTAGCTTCCGGTAAGCGTTACACGGGTGGCGCTACGCCACCCGGTACAACGTCTCAGGAAAAATACTGCTGCAACAACGGAGCAGTCGCATCCTGGCTGGCAGGTACCGCAGGTGCCACAGCCTGGGTACGGAACGGGATGACCTGTGCACGACCGTCCACGTCCACAATCTGATAGAACTGCGGCAGGTTGAAGTTGATAAAGCTTGAGCCGTAGGTGAAACGGTCGTGTGACGACGAGTAGAAGCGGCTGACGTCGCGTACCAGCTCCTCTTTGCTGCCTTCACAGTGGTGATACACCTCAGCGCGGTTGGTTTCATCCAGGATGTAGATGTTAAAACCGGCGTCGTCACCCGACTCTTCAAAGAAGAACTGAATAATCCCTTCACTGGCAAAACCATCCACCACCTGCGGCAGTTTGACGTGGTTGGTTTCCACCTGTACTGACAGGCCATGCAGCTTGTTGTGCGAAATTGCGCCGTAGAACTCGATGGCGTTTTCCAGCTTTTGCACCGACACATTCAGGCGCTCGAAGAACAGGCCCCAGGTCTGGCCGGAGACGCGCAGCGCTTTAAAGCGCCCGGTTTCCTGACGGGTACTGGAAAGACGCAGTTCAATGCACTCAGACACCAGTTGCTGCACGCGGGTACGGATCAAACCGCGCAGATGCTGGCTGTAGCAGAACACCTCAACGCTGTCCGGCGGTGCGGCATCCTGGTGCATCTTACCGAGAATGGTTTTCAGCGCCTCGATCATCGCCTGCTCGCCGTTGAAGTGCAGGGTACGCACTTCGTTCCACGAGTTGCGGTACAGCAGGTCTACACTGCCGACCAGGCAGTTTTGCTGCTCGCCAAAGCTAAAGACGTCCAGCTTGCGGAAGTCAAAATGAACCACCTGATTGCGGAACGCCGCCGTCGGGTCATATTCCAGATTGACGATAATCGCCAGATGGCGAATTTCACACGGGCTATAGAGCGCTTTTGGCGTCGGAGCCGGCAGACGCAGCGGGAAGTGGTGCGACACATCCGCCACCATTTCCTGCAGTTTGGCTAAATCGACCCCTTCGTTGCCTTTAATAAACAGGCGGGTACGGGAGGTCAACAGGCCATTGAACCAGGCCCAGGCCACCAGCTTGTTCAGGTAGCGGTTATATTCCAGCGGCTGATGGCTGATGATCGAGTCCATGCTTGGCGCACGGTTGTACAGATACCACCCGGTGCGGTTCGCACGGCCCGGAGGAACATAGATAAAGGTCAGGTTCGGTTCTGACAAATCAGGTGAAATCTGCGGGTTCACCAGCGTCACTTTGCCCGGCAGCGCTTCAAACGCGGCGTACAGTTTACGGGTCAGTACCCCAATATCCTGCGGGCTGGCGGAAACGCTGAGATTATTACGGCGCGCAAAGCGGATCAGGTTACGGTAGCTTTGCATCATCGCATCGAGCAGTTCGTTGTGCGCTTCACGCACCTGATCGATTTTCCAGTTAGCGCGGTTGTCGAGCATGGACAGGCGCTCTTCGTCCCATCCCCACTCTTTGACTAACTGACTGACCACTTCACGACGCCAGCCCACGCATGCGCGTTCGCGGCTCAGTTTTTCACAAACTTTGAGATAAAAACACCGACGCACCAGGTCAAGACGCGTGGTGTCATCTATGGCTTTCAGGTATTCGGTAACGCGTTCCAGCATCATGCAGTAGGCATCAAGCCCGAAGGAGACAATCTCCCCGTCGTGCAGACGCTGCTTGATATCTTTCGCCAGCAGGCGCGGTGTGGGGTATTCCCAGGAATAGGCTTCGAGCAGCAGCGTTTTCAGCACCGCTTTATACGGTGAGTCGATACTTTTATAGAGCTGCCAGAGGCTCGCACCAAAGTACTCTTCGGCAGACAGGGAGCTAAGGCCACCCAGATCCAGCCATTCGTTTGGCGTCAGTACGCCCTGCGCATACAGCGACATGACGTAATCATCGTAATGCTCTTCTTCTTCGCACGGCACCATATTCCACAGAATACGCTTACCGGCCAGGCGAACGGCAGTACGGTAAAACTCATCCAGCAACAGGATGTGCTGCGTTGAGCCGCAGTCTTCACCACCCAGACTGCCGCTTTCGTTATGGCGGAAACGGTTTTCATCAATCAGGAAGAAACTCACTTCCACACCGAGCGATGCCGCCCAGCTTTCCAGCAGGCTGCATTTACGCTGCAACAGCTGACGCTCGTCGTTATCGAGCCAGGATTGATGGCAGACCCAGATATCCAGGTCAGATGAACAGCTTTGCCCTACCGATGAGGTACTCCCCATAGAGTAAACGCCAGTGATTGGCAGCTCGCCTTTCGGGGATTCCTGTGGCGGCATGCCACGGTAGAGTTCCAGCTCATTCAGATAATGCTGTTGGGTTTCATCAGGCGTGAAAACGCAGATGCCACGGGGAACGTTACCATCAAGGTAACCCGGCATCAGCGGGTGGTGATAGTGCAATAATGTCGGCAGCAGACTGTAAACCTGCTGGAAAGCAGGTCCCATAGCAGCAAGCGCGCGATCCACACGCAGTTGATTTATGGCATCCAGTCTCTGTTTCAGAGTCTCAATATAGAGGTACAAGACGTATCGCCTGATGTTTCCGGTGTCGCAAGCTATTCCAGAATCGAATAACGGCGAGCCCGCAGTATTTCAAAAAGATAACCGTTACCCTTTTTCGCCCTTATCTTTAATGGTGGTACCGACGAAAAAATGGTCTAAAACGTGATCAATTTAACACCTTGCCGATTGACCGTAAAGAAAGTTGCGCTACATACAAGTGTAGCACCGTTCTGTACGTGTAAATTCCTGAATACGGCGATGGCTGACGAGAACGCCGCCTTGTCCCTCTTTATCTTCATCAACCGAAAACTGCCATCCCAGAGTCAACAATGTTAGGATGGTTAGCGATTGATAATGACGGTAACAAGCATGTTAGACAATGTTTTGAGAATTGCCACACGCCAAAGCCCTCTTGCGCTCTGGCAGGCACATTATGTTAAGCAGCGCCTTGAAGCCTGCCACTCCGGATTGCGCGTCGAGCTAGTGCCAATGGTCACGCGCGGTGATGTGATTCTTGATACGCCTCTGGCGAAAGTCGGCGGAAAGGGCTTGTTTGTTAAAGAGCTGGAACTGGCATTGCTTGAGAACCGCGCCGATATCGCCGTTCACTCAATGAAAGATGTCCCCGTTGAGTTTCCGGAAGGGCTGGGGCTGGTGACCATCTGCGAGCGCGAAGATCCGCGCGATGCCTTTGTCTCCAACCACTATGATTCGCTGGATGCATTGCCAGAGGGCAGCGTGGTTGGCACGTCAAGTTTACGCCGCCAGTGTCAGCTGGCTGAACGCCGCCCGGATCTGGTCATTCGCTCGCTGCGCGGTAACGTTGGCACACGCCTTAGCAAGCTGGATAACGGTGACTATGACGCAATTATCCTCGCCGTGGCGGGCCTGAAGCGCCTGGGGCTGGAGTCACGCGTTCGTGTCGCGCTGCCGCCAGAACTGTCGCTGCCCGCCGTGGGCCAGGGTGCCGTCGGTATTGAGTGCCGCCTGATTGATGCGCGTACCCGTGAGCTGCTTGCACCGCTCAACCATGACGAGACCGCCATCCGGGTGAAAGCCGAGCGGGCAATGAACACCCGCCTCGAAGGAGGCTGTCAGGTGCCCATTGGCAGCTATGCTGAATTAATCGACGGTGAACTGTGGCTGCGTGCGCTGGTTGGCGCACCGGACGGTTCGCAGATGGTACGTGGTGAACGTCGCGGCCAGCCACAAGACGCCGAACAGCTTGGCGTATCGCTGGCGGAAGAGCTGCTCAATAACGGCGCTCGTGAGATTCTGACCGAGGTTTATAACGGAGAACCCCCTGCATGAGTATTCTTGTCACCCGCCCTTCTCCCGCAGGAGAGCAATTAGTGAGCCGTCTGCGCGCACTGGGGCAGGTGGCCTGGAGTTTTCCGCTGATTGAATTCTCCCCTGGTCGGGAGCTGTCTGCGCTCACCGACCGTATGAATACCCTGCAGGCAGGCGATCTGCTCTTTGCCCTGTCGCAACATGCCGTGGAATTTGCCCAGGCGCAATTGCAGCAGGAAGGACAACGCTGGCCAACGGCCCCCCGCTACTTTGCTATTGGTCGCTCCACCGCACTGGCTTTGCATACCGTAAGCGGAATTGACGTTCGTTATCCGTTAGATCGGGAAATCAGCGAAGTCTTGCTACAATTACCTGAATTACAAACCATTGAAGGAAAACGGGCGCTGATTTTACGCGGCAACGGCGGGCGCGAATTGCTGGGTGAAGCGCTGCGGGAACGTGGTGCCAACGTCACGTTCTGCGAATGCTACCAGCGCTGTGCAAAAAATTATGATGGTGCGGAAGAGGCAATGCGCTGGCATATGCGCGGCATCAACACCCTGGTGGTCACCAGTGGTGAAATGCTGCAGCAACTTTGGTCGCTGATTCCACAATGGTATCGTGAAAACTGGTTACTCCGCTGTCGGCTTCTGGTCGTCAGTGAGCGTCTGGCGAACCATGCCCGGGAACTGGGCTGGCAAGATATTCGGATCGCTGATAACGCCGACAACGATGCGCTGCTGCGCGCATTACAATAACTCTCATAATGGGAAGCCATAATGACGGAACACGAAAAATCCTCCGCCGTGGTTGAAGAGACCAGGGAGACTGTGGACACCACGTCACAGCCAGAGACGACTAAAAAGGCCGCTGAGAAGAAAAACGGCAGCAATAAAACCAGCCTTGCACTCAGCGCGATTGCCATCGCCATTGCGCTGGCCGCAGGCGTTGGTCTGTATGGTCTTGTTAAGCAACAAAGCACAAACCAGACCGCCACCAGCGACGCGCTGGTCAACCAGCTCACAGCCCTGCAAAAAGCGCAGGAGACGCAAAAAACCGAGCTGGAAAGCGTTATCAAACAGCAAGCGACTGCGCTGGCCGAAGCCAACAGCAAGCAGGAAGAGCTGACCAAACAGCTGGGTGAAGTGCAGCAAAAAGTCGCCACCATTTCCGGTACTGATGCCAAAACCTGGCTGCTCTCACAGGCCGATTTCCTGGTGAAACTGGCCGGACGTAAGCTCTGGAGCGATCAGGACGTCACCACCGCTGCCACGCTGCTGAAAAGCGCCGATGCCAGCCTGGCTGACATGAACGACCCAAGCCTGATCACCGCACGTCGTGCCATTACCGCCGATATCGCCAGTCTCTCCGCCGTTTCGCAGGTGGATTACGATGGCATTATCCTCAAGGTAAACCAGCTCTCGAACCAGATTGATAACCTGCAGCTGGCGGATAACAACGACGATGACTCCCCGATGGATTCCGACGGCACCGAGCTTTCCAGCTCACTGAGCGAATGGCGTGTGAACCTGCAAAAAAGCTGGCAGAACTTTATGGACAGCTTCATTACAATTCGTCGCCGCGACGAAACCGCCGTACCGCTGCTGGCTCCTAATCAGGATATTTACCTGCGCGAAAACATTCGTTCCCGCCTGCTGGTTGCCGCACAGGCCGTACCACGCCATCAGGAAGAGACCTATAAACAGGCGCTGGATAATGTCTCTACGTGGGTACGTGCTTACTACAATACCGATGATGAGACGACCACCGCATTCCTCGAAGATATTGATAAGCTGAGCCAGCAGAACATCACCATGAATGTGCCGGATAAGCTGGAAAGCCAGCCTATTCTGGAGAAACTGATGCAGACGCGTGTGCGTAACCTGCTGGCACAGCCAGGCGTTCCGGCGGAACAGGCCGGTGTTGCCCCTGCTGTCGTACCCGCGCCCGCCCCCGTGCCTGCACCTGAAAACACGCCACAAGGAGAGTAATCATGTTGAAAGTGCTTTTACTCTTCTTATTGCTGATCGCCGGGATCGTTCTGGGACCAATGCTTGCCGGTCATCAGGGCTATGTGTTGATCCAGACCGATAACTACAACATCGAAACCAGCGTAACGGGACTGGTGATCATTCTGATCCTTGCCGTCGTGGTACTGTTTGCCGTGGAATGGCTCCTGCGCCGCATTTTCCGCACCGGGGCGCATACCCGCGGCTGGTTCGTGGGTCGTAAGCGTCGTCGTGCCCGTAAGCAAACCGAACAGGCACTGCTGAAGCTCGCCGAAGGGGACTATCAGCAGGTTGAAAAGCTGATGTCGAAAAATGCCGACCACGCCGAGCAGCCGGTGGTGAACTACCTGCTGGCCGCTGAAGCAGCGCAACAGCGTGGTGATGAAGCCCGCGCCAATCAGCATCTGGAGCGCGCATCAGAGCTGGCCTCCAGTGACCAGATCCCGGTAGAAATTACCCGCGTTCGCCTGCAGCTGGTACGTAATGAAAACCACGCAGCGAGACACGGCGTAGACCGTCTGCTGGAAATTACCCCACGTCACCCTGAAGTGTTGCGTCTTGCCGAGCAGGCTTACATTCGTACTGGCGCATGGGGCTCATTGCTGGACATCATTCCTTCAATGGCGAAAGCGGATGTGGGTGACGATGAGCATCGTGATGCGCTGCAGCGTCAGGCGTGGATTGGGCTGATGGATCAGGCTCGTGCCGATCTGGGCAGCAATGGTCTGAAAGACTGGTGGAAGAATCAGAGCCGTAAAACACGCCAGCAGATCCCACTGCAGGTCGCGATGGCAGAACATCTGATTGAATGTGACGATCATGACACAGCTCAGGAGATCCTCCTTGATGGCCTGAAGCGTCAGTATGACGATCGCCTGGTGATGGTGATCCCGCGCCTGAAAACCAATAATCCGGAACAGCTTGAGAAATTGTTGCGCCAGCAGATCAAAACCGTGGGTGACCGCCCGCTGTTGTGGAGCACGCTGGGCCAGTCGCTGATGAAGCACGGTGAATGGCAGGAGGCAAGCCTCGCCTTCCGCGCGGCACTGAAACAGCGTCCGGATGCGTTTGACTACGCGTGGCTGGCCGATACGCTGGACAAGCAGCATAAGCCGGAAGAAGCTGCCGCTATGCGGCGCGACGGGTTGTTGTTGACGTTGCAGAATAACAACACCCAGCAGTAAACATGAAGGAGGCCAGCTGGCCTCCTTTTTTATCGCCCTTCCCCTGCTACATTCCTTACACCTTCATCAGGAAACGAACCCGCCGGTGTAACAAGGAAATCTTCATGAATGATGCTCACCTGTAGTCATGAGCCGTTGCCAGGAATGAGGCATAAAAAAACGCCTGCTATAAAAGCAGGCGTTAAAACAGGTCTTTAAGACAACATATTTGGTGCTTCACTCAACGTTGTGTCCATGGTGTTTGATGAGGCCGAAGCGACATCTGTCAGTGGACGATAAGCACCGTAAACGGCTCTGCGTCATTCCTGAGTATATGAGGCACTAAGGCGAACATAAGAGATGGAATGAGCATCTACACGCATATTATTGCACGTAACATGCCAACGTTACACGCAGAACTTTTACATCGCGCAACATTTTAAGATAAAAGGAATTTCTGCTGTTAAGACCCGTCTGAACCCACACAACGTACCGCTAAGCATGTCGATGTGTCGCCAGAAAGAGACAACAATGCCACTATCAGATAATTTATTTATTTTTTATGTAGTTAGGTGTCGCTGAATGGCGACATTAAGAAACGGCATTGTCGGGGAGTGGCTACAGGGCGATAAATCGCAGAAAACAAAAAACCCCGCCGAAGCGGGGTTCAAAATTGGTCGGCGAGAGAGGATTCGAACCTCCGACCCACTGGTCCCAAACCAGTTGCGCTACCAAGCTGCGCTACTCGCCGATGTACTGCTTTTTTGAATTTTTAGTTCAATTCATTTAAAAAGTCGTGGTGCGAGGGGGGGGACTCGAACCCCCACATCCTAAGGACACTAACACCTGAAGCTAGCGCGTCTACCAATTCCGCCACCTTCGCAATTCACAACTCTTTCAAATAATGGGGTGGCTAATGGGATTCGAACCCACGACAACTGGAATCACAATCCAGGGCTCTACCAACTGAGCTATAGCCACCACTGTATTCTTTCACGCGGTACTGACTACTTCTCAGACCACCGCAGCTCTAGCGCCGGGACTAAAATGGCGCGCCCGACAGGATTCGAACCTGAGACCTCTGCCTCCGGAGGGCAGCGCTCTATCCAGCTGAGCTACGGGCGCTTAGCGCCGTTGCGGGGCTGGATATTACGTACCTCCGTCCCCGCTGTCTAGTGCTTTTTTTAAAAAAATGCGCGTTTGGTTATGGTTTGCACATTTTGCCGCTTATTCCTCCACTTTCTGCGTGGTGGCGCGGCGACCCAGACCAAATAGCTTATATCCCGCCGTGACGGCAGCCAGGAAGATCATCCCGACAAACAGCGACATGCGGGTATCTTCATTAAAGTACATCCCGATTAATACGCAAATCAGGAACGCCATCGTCAGGTAGTTCGCATACGGGAACAGAATGGAACGGAACGGATGGCTGGCAATCGCCTTTTTATGCGCATGACGGAAACGCAGCTGGCTAATCAGGATAACAAACCACGGAATCATCCCCGGCAGCACGCTGGCGCTATAGACATACACAAAGACGCGCTGCGGATTAGGAATGATGTAGTTCAGACATGAACCGACCAGCAGAATCACAATCGATACCGCCACGCCCGCCACCGGAATACCAGAACGCGACACTTTGCCCATTGCTGCAGGCAGCTGGTTGTTTCTGGAAAGTGCGTAAAGCATGCGGCCACAGCTGTACATTCCGCTGTTACAGCCGGAAAGTGCCGCCGTCAGCACCACAAAGTTAATGATACCTGCCGCCGCCGTGATACCAATCTTCGCAAAGGTTAAGACAAACGGGCTGCCTGTCGTGCCGATTTCATTCCACGGGAAGATGGTCACAATAACGAAGATCGCACCCACGTAGAAAATCAGGATACGCCACAGCACTTTACCTACTGCGCTACGCAGTGTGACCTGCGGGTTTTTCGCTTCACCAGCGGTAATACCGATAAGTTCCACACCCTGATACGAGGCCACAACGATACACAGCGCCGTCAGGAAGCCTTTCCAGCCCCCCGCGAAGAAGCCTCCGTGTTCGGTCAGGTTACCGAAACCAATGGCGTGTCCACCGTTACCAAAGCCGAAGAAGATAACGCCCAGGCCAACCACAATCATCACGATAATGGTGGTGACCTTGATCATCGCAAACCAGAACTCAATCTCACCGTACAGGCGCACCGCGGCAAGGTTTGCCAGCGCCACCAGCCCCACGGCTATCAGCGCCGGTATCCACTGAACCATGTCAGGGAACCAGAACTGCACGTAGACCCCTATCGCGGTGATTTCCGAGATACCCACTGCCATCCACATAAACCAGTACGACCAGGCCGTGAGATAGCCAAAGAACGGGCTCATATAACGGTGCGCGTAAACGGCGAAAGAACCAGTCACCGGTTCCAGGAACAACATTTCGCCCATTGAACGCATGATGAAGAAAACAAACAGCCCGGCGATGATATACGCCAGTAATACAGAAGGGCCTGCCCATTTGAGCGTACTTGCGGAGCCCATAAACAGGCCCACGCCGATAGTGCCGCCCAGCGCTATCAATTCAATATGTCGAGCTTCCAGCCCACGCTGAAGCTCTGGTTTTTTCTCTGCCATAAATCCTCGGTTGTGTTTGCTGTTTCCCGGCTTTTTGCCGGTTATTGTTTTTTGGGGTACTGAAATACGGAGCGAATGGTTTCTTAAAATCGGGCAAATGGCAAACGATGCATAAAAAAAATGAATGCATTGCACAGAATCGCAGCAGTTTTGCAGGAGAGTTGCAGCGCGAACAGCATATCGCGCTACATTTTGATTACATTTTCCCGGTGTAGTGCCAGGTGAGATAACGCAGCAGACGGATCTGCCGTTTGATACGCGTCGGTTGCGATAACAGACGGTACAGCCATTCCAGCCCCAGGTTTTGCCATACCTTTGGCGCGCGTTTAACGTGACCGGTAAAGACGTCGTAGGTGCCACCAACGCCCATATAGAGGGCATTCGGGCAGACCTGACGGCAATCGCGCATCAGGATTTCCTGACGCGGGGAGCCCATCGCTACGGTGACAATCTTCGCCCCGCTGTCACGTATGCGTTCAAACAGAGCCTGTCGATCTTCCGCTTTGAAGTAGCCATCCTGACTGCCCACAATGTTAACATTCCACTGACTACGCAGCTTCTGTTCGGTTTGTGCCAACACATCCGGCTTACCACCAATCAGGAACACGGGTGTGCTCTCTGCGCCTGCGCGCGCCATCAACGCTTCCCAGAGATCGGCTCCCGCCACACGTGAAACATTAGCATCGGGATACTTTTTGCGGATAGAACGCACCACGCTAATACCGTCAGCGTATTTAAACTCGGCGGCTTCTATCAGGCTTTTCACTTCAGCATTATCTTCTACCGCCAGCATCTTTTCCGCGTTGATGGCCACCAGAGTACCGGATTTCATCTGGTCATCAGCGAACAGAAAATCCAGCGCGTGTTGCATATCACGCCAGCCAATAAGCTGCAGACCGCGCAACGCATAACGCGGCGCGGAAGTTGTATCAGTCATGACAATCCCTACTCAGACTTGCGACAGTGGCGTGCTGCCCCGGGGCTCGCGTTTATGCACAAGCCCTGCACTGTCGAACAACCAGTACAACAGTTTGGCCAGCAGCAGGCAGACGCCGAAAACGACCATAAAGAACACGACACGCGAGACAAATGAATCCAGCCCTTCACGCGCAAGGACGATCATATTGAAAATGGCACCAAAACAGAAACTGTGCAAAATCGCCGCCTTATAGCGGTTCGTCTCTTCGTTACCGCGCTGATAAAGCCAGTCAAACCACTTAATAATTAACCCTACAGCCACCGCACCAGGCAGGATAAACCACGCGCCACCCATCACCACCAGCGAGCCAATCAGCGTGGGCGAGATAGCCAGGCCGGAATGGTTATTCAGGACTTCCCAGGTAAAGTAGTTCGCTGTGTTCAGGACGATACCCGGGCGGTCGGGCCATAGCCATGTCGGGATAAAGACATAGAAATCACGCACAATCGGCGCTAAGCCCTGAAAATCAATTTTGTCGTAGTTTTGCAACAGCAGGGCCAGGTTTTCCCACGGCGAGAAGGTATCGCGCGTGAGGTACAGGAAGGTGTAAAACGCTTCATCACCGGCCACGTTGAGCCCGTAGCGCTTCAGCGCCAGCCAGAACATCCCCACAATACCAAACACCCCTGCCGCCACCAGCATCCACAGGGAGATCCACCCGCGAATAATGCCGATAAACAGGAAGATCGCGAAAGCGATAATGATGTTAGCGCGCGTCCCGCCCACTATCATGTAGGTCAGGAAGCCGAAGGCAACGGTACTGACCAGGAAAAATAGCCACGCTTTGCTGTCCTGACGCAGGAAAAAGACCACCAGCATCGCCGGAATGAAGAAATAGAAGAAACGCTTGAGCGCAACGCCGGAGACTTCAGCAGAAAAAATCTGGCTGTAGGACTGCAGCTTAAACAGCAGGAAGCCGTTATGCATGAAGAAGATACCGACACTTACCAGAGCGATGGTCATCAGCATCACCCATGTCAGGTGCGTTTCCACCCGGTTCATGGTGAACAGAGCCCGGCGTGGCGCAGTCTGTTGTACTGAACGCAGACGCGTTTTATACGTGACGTAGTACACGGCATAGAAACAGGCTGCCGACAGAAGCGCCTGAAGCAGAATCTCTGGCGGTGCAACGCTCACATCAAAGCGGAAGACCAGAATACTGGTCAGCGGAAAACCGAAAAAGAAGGTCAGAAGAAACAGTAACGAGAAGAAGACGTTAAAGTTAAAGCGCACACGGCGGAATTCAAACCAGGTGAGCGTGGCGATAAATAATGTGCTCAGTAGCCAAACCACCAACAAGCCGCTGAATTGCAACTGGCTCATGCTTTGTCTCCTGAAGCGATACGCAGCGCACGGTGCCACGGGGTGAGGTAATTTGGACTAAAGAACTCGATGGTGCTTTTGTCCACCAGCGCCAGCTGCCGCTGTGCTTCCCGTACCACATTCTCATTAAGCGCATCTGTTGTGAACAACACCGGAAGATGCTGCTCAGCCATATCCTGCCAGAACGGGTTTTTACGGTTAAGCACGCAAGGTACCCCAGCCTGAATCAGCAGGCACAGCGTACCAATCCCCTGCTGGCGGGCAAAGATGAAATAGCCCAGGTCACACTTGCGCAACAGCGCGAGGTAGTCATCAAATTCCAGCTTATCACGGAGAATATGTAAATTCGCCGCACTAAACAGCGTAAGCCCCTGCTGGCGAACCTCATCAATATACGCATCGTTATTTGCCGGATATCCCATCGGCACAACCACATTGACCGTATCGCCAAACTGCTGATGCACCGCCCGAAGCGCCTCAATATGCTCATTGCTGCGATCCCCGGAATTCCCCACCAGCACCGTTAGCTTGCCCTCACGCGGCGTATCGTTCGCCATATTATTCAGCGCCGGGTTCATACGGGTTGGAAAATAGAGTAGCTCACCGCGTACGCCAGGGTGCTGTTTCTCAAAGTAGCTAAGATCGCCACGGGTAGCAAAAACGCAACCCACGCGTCCCTGTGCCATACGGCGCAGTGGATAGAAAAGGCGGAATTTCCAGCCACGGGAGACTTCATAAAGATCGGCTCCCCAGATATGCCAGCTGCACTGAGCAGGTTTGATCCCACCGCTCAACAGCGCCAGCCACAGGCCGGTATTAAACTGGCCGTGAAAGAAGAAGCGTTGCTCCCGATCCGCTTTAGCTTTGGCGACAACCGCCTTCGCCAGCGCGGCCTTATCCGGCCAGAAGGTGATGTTCAGCGCCGGGCACGCCGTACTCAAACCATTATCCTGACCTGCAACCATAAACTCGCGAGCCTCAGGCGTGCCCGATGCCAGCTCATCATTGAAGAACCGCAAAACGGTCTGGTTATGGTGTGGGATATCCGATCCCAGGATGTGAATCAGTGCAGTCATGCGCGTTTACGCCAAAGTAAAAATACACCGCAACAGGCGGCGAAATAAACGATATAGGTTGCCATATAGGCCTGAGCCGCCCCCAGCGCACCGTGCGCGGGGATCAGCCAGTGTGAGAACGCGGTCAGTAACGTAAACTGGCTAATTTCTGCCAGGATATACAACCGCAGTGACGCTTTCGCAATGACCAGATAGCCGAAAACGTAAGCGCCTACTTTCAATACATCCCCCACCAGCTGCCAGGCAAAGAGATCGCGCATCGCGGTAAACTTTGCGGAGAAAAGCAGCCAGATGGCGACATCGCGCAACAACCAGACGGTAAAACTGGCTGCCGCCACGGCGGGAAGCACAAAGCGCAGGGAACGGAGAATCTCGCGAGTTATATCCGACCTGGAATTCAGGCGCGATAAGGTTGGCAGCAAATAAACGGTAAAGGAAGCCGTAATAAACTGGAGGTAGGCATCGGAAATGCTGCTGACACCCTGCCAGATCCCCACTTCGTCCCAGCTGTAATGCGCCGCCAGCAGGTTTCGCATCATCACGTAGGCCACCGGAAGCGTGACGGAGGTAATCAGCGCCATCAGGGTAAATTTCCCTAATTGCCCTGCCAGAGCCTTATCCCACTGCGGTTTGAGATAGCGCAGTGGGATAAGGCCTCTGCGCATCAGCATAATTGATGCCGGAACGACCACCAGCGCAGGCACCAGCGCCAGCCCCAGCAGTGCACCCTCATAGCCACCCAGGCGATAACAGAAGTAGTAGGCAATAACGCCAATGATACTGCCCAGGATCAGCGCAAGCGCATTCCCGGCCGCATCACGAAAACCTTTCATCAGCGCCAGCAACAGGTTAGCCCAGGCAATCCCCATCTGAACCAGCGCGACAAGACGTACCAGCCCCTGATAGTGCGTATGTCCAAACAGCCCCTGACTAACCGGCGCTGCCGCCAGCAAAAACACGGCGGCCAGCAGCGTTGAGAAACCCAACACCATCGCCGATGACGTGCCAACTACCCTGTGCAGTTGTGCTGCATCATCATGGTACTGGGCAACATATTTGGTTACGCCGTTGAAGATCCCCGCACCTGCCAGTACCCCAAGTACGGTAACCAGCTGGCGAAAATTACCCGCCAGGCCAACGCCTGAGGGGCCAAATGAGACGGCCAACAGCTTGACGACCAGTAACCCAGCGCCAATTTTTACAAGTGTGGACGCAGCGGTCCACACCGAAGCTTTTGCCAGAGACATATCAGCCGAAATAACTCAGAAGGGTATTGATCACTGTACGCTGGTTAACAGGCGCAAGGTTGTAGAACAGTGGCAGGCGAAGCAAACGCTCACTTTCCTTAGTGGTGTAACGGTCTTCACCCACGAACACCCCAAACGCTTCCCCGGCCGGGCTGGAGTGCAGCGGGATATAATGGAACACCGCCATGATCTCGGCCTCTTTCAGCCAGGCAATCAGATTGCTGCGATCGTCGTTATCACGCAGCTTGATGTAGAACATATGGGCATTATGGACGCAATCTGCCGGAATGGTCGGCAGCTCAATCCGGCCAGCTTTTGCCAGCGGCTCCAGCGCATCGTAGTAGGTTTGCCACAGGGTCAGACGCTGCAGGTTGATTCGCTCTGCCGCCTCCAGTTGCGCCCAGAGATAGGCCGCCTGCAGATCGGCCATCAGATAGCTTGAGCCAATATCACGCCAGGTGTATTTATCTACCTGACCACGGAAGAACTGGCTGCGGTTAGTGCCTTTTTCGCGGATCACTTCCGCACGCTCTACCAGGGCACGGTCGTTAATCAGCGTCGCGCCACCTTCACCACCCGCGGTGTAGTTCTTGGTTTCGTGGAAGCTAAAGCAGCCAATATGACCAATCGTACCCAGCGCGCGTCCTTTGTAGGTGGACATCACCCCCTGAGCGGCATCTTCCACCACGAACAGGTTGTGCTTTTTAGCGATCGCCATAATGGTGTCCATTTCGCAGGCGACACCTGCGTAGTGAACCGGCACAATCGCACGCGTTTTTTCCGTGATCGCCGCTTCAATCAGCGTTTCATCAATATTCATGGTATCCGGGCGAATATCCACAAAGACGATTTTCGCCCCACGCAGAACAAACGCGTTCGCCGTGGAGACGAAGGTGTAGCTCGGCATGATCACTTCATCGCCAGGCTGGATATCCAGCAACAGCGCCGCCATTTCCAGCGAGGCGGTACAGGACGGGGTCAACAGCACTTTGGCGCTGCGAAAACGCTGTTCCATCCACTGCTGGCAGCGACGAGTGTACCCGCCGTCACCGCAGAGCTTGCCGCTGCCCATAGCAGATTGCATGTAATCGAGTTCGGTTCCCACGACGGGTGGTGCGTTAAATGGAATCATCTTGTCACCTGTATAACCAGTACGCAGTGGCATCGATGTTGGCACCACTCGCAATATAACGTTTAAGCGCGGCGGTGTTGCCCAGTTGGGTCGCCACCCTCAGAGTTGAAAGCTGTTGCTGCTGCGTCCAGTAGAGCGCCGCCTGCATGAGTTTCTCGCCCATACCGCGCCCGGCTAATAAGCCGATACGCGCCTCGTGCTCATTGAGCTTACGAAGCGAGACAAAACCCTGAATATGTTCATCTGCGGCGCGGAAAACCAGACAGACGTGGTCGAACGTCCCTTTTACCGCGTTTTCTGCCCACTGGGCATAGAAACGTCCGCTATCTTCAGGCGCGTACCAGGGCGCACGAAAGCGGCTCTGAGCAAATGCCTGCGCTGCCATCTGACGCAGCACCGGTATATCCTGCTCCGTTGCCATTTCCGCGCCGGGCGAATCGTGGTGGGTCACCGTAATGGAAAGATCAACCTCACCTTCGACCAGGCAAAAACCATGCTCCTGAAGCACATCCAGCAAATCGGCACGCCCTGCCGGGATTTTGGCCTGCACGCGTGGCCAGGCAGCAAAGTCGGTTTCTGTCAGGGCATGGGCATCGTCGCGCAGACGCACGATTGCCGAAGGAAGACCAAAGAAGGTACTTTCCCACGGGAGGGATTCAAGCACCCCTTTCAGTTCACTCAACGCCACACGCCTTTGGTATCAACAACATATTGTTGATGTACAGCATCACCAGGGATTGCTTTAAACGCTTTATGATCCACCAGCAGTACCAGCACATCCGCTGTAGCCAGCGCATCATTCAGCGCAGTAAGCGTGCAATGCCCCATCAGTTTTGTTGGCAGTTCGTGGATGTTAGGCTCTACAACCAGCGTTTCACCGCTGTGCCAGTCAGCAATCATTCCGGCAATTTCCATCGCCGGGCTTTCGCGCAGATCGTCAATGTTCGGTTTGAATGCCAGGCCAAAGCAGGCAACTTTCAGCTCGCTGGCGCGCTTACCGCTGTCCGCCAGACAATCCGCGACCGTGGCTTTCACCTGGTTAAGAACCCAGTGTGGTTTGCTGTCGTTCACTTCACGCGCGGTACGGATCAGACGCGCCTGATCCGGGTTTTGCGCCACGATAAACCACGGGTCAACGGCGATACAGTGACCACCCACACCCGGGCCTGGCTGGAGAATGTTGACGCGCGGATGGCGATTCGCAAGGCTAATCAGTTCCCAGACGTTAATCCCCTGATCGGCGCAAATCAGCGACAGTTCGTTCGCAAAAGCGATATTAACGTCACGGAAGCTGTTTTCCGTCAGCTTGCACATTTCGGCAGTGCGGGAGTTGGTCACCACACATTCACCTTCGAGGAAAATCTTGTACAGCGCGCTGGCACGCGCGGAGCAGACGGGAGTCATACCACCAATCACGCGATCGTTTTTAATCAGTTCAACCATCACCTGGCCCGGCAACACGCGCTCCGGGCAGTAAGCGATATTGATATCCGCCTGCTCACCTGCCTGCTGCGGGAAACTTAAATCAGGGCGGGCTTCTGCAAGCCACTGCGCCATCTGTTCCGTTGCCCCAACCGGGGAGGTCGACTCCAGGATCACCAGCGCCCCTTTCTTCAGAACGGGCGCAATGGATTTCGCCGCCGCCTCGACGTAGCGCATATCGGGTTCATGATCGCCTTTAAACGGCGTTGGAACAGCAATCAGATACGCATCGGCTGTCACTGGCGTCGTGCTGGCGCTCAGGAATCCCCCCTCAACGGCCGCTTTCACCACACGGTCGAGATCGGGCTCCACAATATGAATTTCGCCACGATTGATGGTTTCCACCGCACGCGCGTTGATATCCACACCCACAACCTGCTGTTGACGAGAGGCAAAGGCTGCCGCAGTCGGCAACCCAATGTAGCCAAGACCAATGACAGAGATGGTAGTAAAACTCATAGCGATACCCGATTGTGTTTAAGTGCGTGCAAAATGCGGCCACAAGCCTGCCCATCACCATACGGGTTATGGGCCCGGCTCATCGCCTGATACTCTTCATCGTCGTGCAGCAGTCGCGTGACCTCTTCGACGATACGCTGCGTGTCCGTTCCCACCAGACGTACCGTGCCCGCTTTTACTGCTTCCGGGCGTTCGGTGGTTTCACGCATGACCAGCACCGGCTTGCCGAGGGAAGGAGCCTCTTCCTGAATCCCGCCGGAATCGGTAAGGATCAGCCAGGCATGGTTCATCAGCCAGACAAACGGCATATAGTCCTGCGGCTCAATCAGTAAGACGTTGTCGACATGACCCAGAATGCGATTTACCGGCTCGCTGACGTTAGGGTTGAGGTGCACCGGATAGACAATCTGCACGTCTTCGTTTTGCGCGGCAATTTCAGCCAGCGCGTGGCAGATTTGCTCAAAACCGCGACCAAAACTTTCGCGACGGTGGCCGGTGACCAGAATGGTCTTTTTACCGTTATTCAAAAACGGATAGCGTGCCGTGAGTTCAGACTGGAGTTCACGGTTTGCCAGCACGCGGTCACGTACCCAAATCAGCGCATCAATGACCGTATTTCCGGTTACAAAGATTTTGTTGTCGACGATATTTTCTCGCAGCAGATTCTGGCGCGAGTTTTCCGTTGGTGCGAAATGGTACATCGCCAGATGTCCGGTGAGCGTTCGGTTAGCTTCTTCCGGCCACGGCGAATAAAGATTGCCGGTACGCAGACCTGCCTCAACATGGCCGACAGGAATACGTTGATAAAACGCGGCCAGGCTTGTCGCCACTGTCGTGGTGGTGTCACCATGAACCAGTACTACATCAGGCTTAAAGGATTCCAGAATGGGCTTGAGTTCTTGCAAAATACGGCAGGTGATCTCCGTCAGCCCTTGTCCCGGTTTCATAATATTGAGATCGTAATCCGGAACGATAGAAAAGAGCGTTAAGACCTGATCGAGCATCTCCCGATGCTGGGCAGTGACGCACACTCTCGCGTCAAAATCAGGATCCCTGGCCAGCGCATGCACCAGAGGAGCCATCTTAATGGCCTCCGGCCTGGTGCCAAATACGGTAAGTACTTTCACATCGATTCTCTTCGATTAGACGATGAAGGCAGTAACCTTCATCGTAGACGCCGTTCTTATTTCGTGCGACGGCGAGTTAATGCCACGCCTGCTCCAGTCAGTGCGCCCACAATCCCCCACATAATCATCAGGAATGCGCGACGCGGACTATCGCGTTTTACAGGTTCTTCAGGCGTTCTTAAATAACGATACGTCTGAAAACGTGGATCCTGTGCTGGCCCTACATTCAGGGTATTGAGCATCGCAAGGTTTTGGTCATAGTCGAGGTCAAAATCTGGACCGACTGCCTGAAGATTTTCCAGACGCGCCTGCAGCATTGGACGACCAAGGAGGAACATTTCGGAATCTGGCAGTTCATCAGCCGGAACATTAGTTTCGCTGCGAGAAATATTGCGTTGTTCCGCTATTTTCAGAGCCTGCTCAATATTGTGGACGCGACGAGTAAAAATCGCTCTCGCCACTTCTTCCTGTCGCTTCACCTGAGCCTTCATCTGGATAGTGCGCGCAGACCAGGCACCTCTCAGCTCATCATTGAGATGGCTCGCCGCACGCTGGCTGGCAAACGCAACGTACTGACGCAGCAGGTTATTAGCATCTGGCGCGGTTTCCGCAACCAGCTTCACGCTATCGTTGATGTTGCGTGCTGCATCACCCGGCATAAACTGGATATTGTTGATCAGGTCATCCAGCAGAGCAGCATCGACTTTGCTGTTTCCGACCATGCGTTGCTTGTAATAATCCGTCTGAGACCAGAAATCACGACGCGTATCCCATGAAGCCAGCTGCATCAGAAACTCTTTATAAGTCTCATCCATCACTGACGCCTGATCGGGCGCGGCAAGATTGGCTTTAATATCCAGATTACGCAGGAATTGCTGCTGGGAATAGTACCCACCCAGCATGTTAACCGTTGGCCGGTCGGTGATCGCCGTGGTGCTCCACTCTTGTTTTGCAAAGAAGGTATAGACCAGTGCTAACAGGGCGAATCCCAGCGCAATCCCCGCAATCCACAGCTTGCCTCCCCATAACACGCGAAACAAACCACGAATATCCAGCTCATTTTCAGTTACCACTGATTTCGCTCCCGCCAACGGTTGAGTCATCATAATCCCGGCTTTACTTAGTTAATGTTGTGTTTTTGCCACTGTTACGACGCATCCTGCGTTTTACACGTTTAATGAATCGCGCAACTTTCCATGCGCGCTTAATGCAGTAACCGTACAGGAAGAATGCTAGCAAGAATAATACCAACATTGCCCATTCAGGAATGAAATGAGCATATTCTGCGGCAACACCAACCCCGGCCAGAATAGCCGCTGCCAGGGTAATCAGGACGAATGCCTGACGAGAAGTAAAACCGGCACGCATAATCAGATGATGGATATGCTGACGATCCGGAGAGAAAGGACTCATGCCTTTACGCAGACGGCGATACATAATCGCCACCATGTCCATCAGCGGAATAGCAATAATCCACAGTGCGGTAACCGGGCTGATTGGGTGAGTTTTACCCTGCGTGGTTTCCAGCAAAATCCAGATAACGGTAAAACCGATTAATGTACTGCCTGCGTCACCCATAAAGACTTTGTAGCGACGACCCAGGACACCGAGGTTCAACAGGATATAAGGCAGGATGGCGGCAATCATGGCAAAGCACCACATTGACAGGCTGTACTGTCCATCAAACCACAGAATGATGCCGATAGCGGCGAACGAGACGGACGATAACCCACCGAGCAGGCCGTCAATACCATCAACCATGTTGAAGGCATTAATCGCCGCCCAGACGGCAAACAGTGTCAGGAAGAAACCGAATGGACCAAGCACTAACTCCCAGGGACCGAAAACATAGCCGAGACTTCTCAGGTAAAGGCCGCCGACTACCATCATAATGACGCCAATGGCCGCCTGTACGGTAGCACGGAACTTCACACTGATATCAAACCGGTCATCAAGTGCCCCGACTAACACCAGCACACCCGCACATGCCAGGTAGAGTGCAGCGTGCGGGATGTAGTAATCCGCAATACCGAATGTGAAACAGATACCAGCGTAAACAGAGATGCCCCCCACAAGTGGGATCAACCCTTGATGACGTTTACGAAAATTGGGTTTATCCACCAACCCGACTCTTTTGGCCACCTTGCGTGCGATGAACAAAAAACAGGTTGTGAATAAGAAAATACTAATTAACTCAGTAACTGCAGTGAGTAGATTCACAATGGATTGCTCTCAACAAATGTTAGTCCCGGAAGTATAACTATGAAGCCCCTGCCCCAGAAAGAATAAAGCGGGCTTCCTACAACTCCCTTTGTATGTTTTTCAATCAATTATTTCTTTGACTATACAAACCGTCTTATTGTCGCACCGTTCAGTCAAAATTGGGAGTCTGTGGTAACAGCGTATAAGCCATAAAAGAAAAACGCCACGTAAAAACGTGGCGTTTGCTGGATTCATTTCCGTTACGAGCGCTTCATCATATCGAAGAAGTCGTCGTTAGTTTTGGTCATCGCCAGCTTATTAATGAGGAATTCCATCGCGTCAATTTCACCCATTGGATGGATGATTTTGCGCAGGATCCACATTTTCTGCAGCTCTTCCTGCGTGGTGAGCAACTCTTCTTTACGCGTACCGGAACGGTTGTAGTCAATAGCCGGGAAGACACGTTTTTCAGCGATCTTACGGGAGAGGTGCAGTTCCATGTTACCTGTACCTTTAAACTCTTCGTAGATAACCTCATCCATCTTAGAACCGGTGTCGATAAGCGCGGTTGCAATGATGGTCAGGCTGCCGCCCTCTTCCACGTTACGTGCCGCACCGAAGAAGCGTTTAGGACGGTGCAGGGCGTTGGCATCCACACCACCGGTTAACACTTTGCCGGAAGCCGGTACCACGGTGTTGTACGCACGTGCCAGACGGGTGATGGAGTCGAGCAGAATGATAACGTCTTTCTTGTGTTCAACCAGACGCTTGGCCTTCTCGATAACCATTTCAGCAACCTGAACGTGGCGAGATGCTGGTTCGTCGAAGGTAGAAGCAACAACTTCACCTTTCACCAGACGCTGCATCTCGGTCACTTCTTCCGGACGTTCGTCAATCAGCAGCACCATCAGCACACAGTCAGGGTGGTTGTAGGCGATGCTCTGCGCGATGTTCTGCAGCAGCATGGTTTTACCCGCTTTTGGCGGAGCCACAATCAGACCACGTTGACCACGACCAATTGGAGAAGCCAGATCCAGAACACGCGCGGTTAAGTCTTCGGTTGAACCGTTACCACGCTCCATGCGCAGGCGAGAGTTCGCGTGCAGCGGCGTTAAGTTCTCAAACAGGATCTTATTGCGCGAGTTTTCTGGTTTGTCGTAGTTAACTTCGTTAACTTTCAACAGCGCAAAGTAGCGTTCACCCTCTTTAGGAGGACGAATCTTACCTGAAATGGTGTCACCAGTGCGGAGGTTGAAACGGCGGATTTGGCTAGGGGATACGTAGATGTCGTCAGGGCCGGCGAGGTAGGAGCTGTCTGCAGAGCGGAGGAAACCAAATCCGTCTTGCAATATCTCCAGCACACCGTCGCCAAAGATATCTTCGCCACTCTTAGCGTGCTGCTTCAGGATGGCGAAAATGATGTCCTGCTTGCGCATACGAGCCTGGTTTTCCAGCCCCATATTTTCGCCGAGAGTGATCAGCTCAGAAACCGGCGTATTCTTTAATTCGGTAAGATTCATAATGGTGTGGGTTCTTAAACTCGGGGTGATTCTCGAACTTAATGTTGTGAATGGTATGGCAGGGTCATCCATGCCTGTTTAGCGGCCATCAACTCATGTCTGTTCGCTGTCTGGTCACAGGGAAAGAACGCAGAACTGAAACGACAAGACGGATTGAGTGACAAGCCCGGAATTTAGCAACTTCACGCACTGTTTATGGCAACAACGGGAAGTATCGGGTAAAACAAGATTCAAACAACAAGATATGTTTAAAACGAAGTCATAGCTAACTTAGCACGACTAAAGCCGGGCGTCCAGAGATCCACACAATTTAGGCGCTCTGGACGCTCAGCCGAGAAACCTTACGCCAGGTTGGCGTCCAGGAACTCTTTCAGCTGACCTTTGGACAGTGCGCCCACTTTGGTCGCCGCCACTTCACCGTTTTTGAACAGCAGCAGGGTCGGAATGCCACGGATGCCGTATTTCGGCGCGGTACCCGGGTTCTGGTCGATGTTCAGCTTGGCAACGGTCAGTTTGCCCTGATATTCGTCAGCGATCTCATCCAGAATCGGGGCGATCATTTTGCAAGGACCACACCATTCAGCCCAGAAATCGACGAGGATCAGCCCGTCAGCCTTAAGTACGTCCGTGTCAAAACTGTCGTCAGTCAGGTGAATAATTTTATCGCTCATATATAACTCCACAGGAATAAGCCTGGTACGTTGGTTTTGTCTCCACCAACGACGTGTTGATGTCGCATTAACCAACTAAAGGTTGACTTTATTTCACCGGATACGCTTTCGTAAAGCAATAGTAAGCTGATATTCTACCACACTATGAGCAAAACACATTTAACAGAACAGAAGTTTTCCGACTTCGCCCTGCACCCAAAAGTGATTGAAGCCCTTGAAAATAAAGGGTTTCATAACTGCACGCCCATTCAGGCCCTCGCCCTGCCGCTGACGCTGGCTGGTCGCGATGTTGCAGGGCAGGCGCAAACCGGTACTGGCAAAACGATGGCGTTTTTAACGTCAACGTTTCATTATTTACTTTCTCATCCAGCGATTGCAGACCGCAAAGTTAACCAGCCGCGCGCGCTAATTATGGCCCCGACGCGAGAACTGGCGGTACAGATCCACGCAGACGCGGAACCCCTGGCGCAGGCTACTGGCCTGAAGCTGGGCCTGGCCTATGGCGGCGACGGCTACGATAAACAGCTGAAAGTGCTGGAAAGCGGCGTAGATATCCTGATCGGTACCACTGGCCGTCTTATCGACTACGCAAAACAGAATCACATTAATCTCGGTGCCATTCAGGTTGTCGTGCTGGATGAAGCTGACCGTATGTACGATCTGGGCTTCATTAAAGACATCCGCTGGCTGTTCCGTCGCATGCCTCCGGCGAACCAACGCCTGAACATGCTGTTCTCCGCAACCCTTTCTTATCGCGTCCGCGAGCTGGCGTTCGAGCAGATGAACAACGCCGAATATGTGGAAGTGGAACCGGAACAGAAAACAGGGCACCGCATTAAAGAAGAACTCTTCTACCCTTCTAATGAAGAGAAAATGCGTCTGCTGCAAACCCTGATCGAAGAAGAGTGGCCAGATCGCGCCATCATCTTCGCGAATACCAAACACCGCTGTGAAGATATCTGGGGCCATCTGGCTGCCGACGGTCACCGTGTTGGTCTGCTGACTGGCGACGTTGCGCAGAAAAAACGCCTGCGTATTCTCGACGAATTCACCCGTGGTGACCTGGATATTCTGGTCGCAACCGACGTTGCGGCTCGCGGCCTGCATATTCCTGCCGTCACGCACGTCTTCAACTATGACCTGCCGGATGACTGCGAAGACTACGTACACCGTATCGGTCGTACCGGTCGTGCTGGTGCAAGCGGTCACTCTATTAGCCTTGCGTGTGAAGAGTATGCGCTGAATCTTCCAGCGATTGAGACCTACATCGGTCACTCTATTCCGCAGAGCAAATACAATCCGGAAGCACTGTTAAGCGAACTGCCGCCGCCTAAGCGCCTAACCCGCGCCCGCTCCGGCAACGGCCCGCGTCGTTCCGGCGCGCCGCGTAATCGTCGTCGTTCAGGTTAAGAAAGGTCACTATGCTCTCCAGCTCCTCGCTCTACGCGGCCATTGATCTCGGTTCCAATAGTTTTCATATGCTGGTTGTTCGCGAGGTGGCGGGAAGTATACAAACGCTGACGCGCATTAAGCGCAAGGTCCGCCTCGCAGCGGGCCTGAGCAGCAGCAATCACCTCTCTCCTGAAGCGATGGAACGTGGCTGGCAGTGCCTGCGCCTCTTTGCCGAACGTTTGCAGGATATCCCGCATAATCAGATTCGCGTTGTCGCCACCGCGACACTCCGCCTGGCGGTGAACGCCGGAGAATTTATTGCCAAAGCGCAGGACATTCTCGGTTGCCCGGTTCAGGTCATCAGCGGTGAAGAAGAAGCCCGCCTGATTTATCAGGGCGTTGCCCACACCACCGGGGGTGACGATCGTCGTCTGGTGGTGGATATCGGCGGAGCCAGTACCGAACTGGTGACCGGCACGGGTGCACAGGCGACATCGTTATTCAGCCTGTCGATGGGCTGCGTGACCTGGCTTGAGCGCTACTTTACCGATCGTAATCTCGCGAAAGAGAACTTCGACGAGGCGGAAAATGCCGCGCGTGAGGTGTTGCGCCCGGTGATGGATGAGTTGCGCTACCACGGCTGGAAAGTCTGCGTGGGTGCTTCGGGTACCGTGCAGGCATTGCAGGAAATCATGATGGCGCAGGGGATGGACGAGCGGATCACGCTCGCCAAACTCCAGCAGCTAAAACAGCGTGCCATCCAGTGTGGTCGTCTGGAAGAGCTGGAAATTGAAGGTCTGACACTCGAACGTGCGCTGGTTTTCCCAAGCGGGCTTGCCATTCTGATCGCCATTTTCACCGAGCTGAACATTCAGTGTATGACTCTGGCTGGCGGCGCACTGCGCGAAGGTCTGGTCTACGGGATGCTTCACTTGTCGGTTGATCAGGACATCCGCAGCCGTACCTTGCGCAACGTTCAGCGCCGCTTTATCGTTGATACCGATCAGGCGCAGCGAGTCGGGCAACTGGCGTCGTTGTTCGCCGATCAGGTTAGCAAAAGCTGGGATATTGAACCTTTAAGCCGCGATCTGCTGCTAAGTGCGTGTGCGCTGCATGAAATTGGTCTGAGCGTTGAGTACAAGCAAGCACCGTTGCATGCAGCCTGGCTGGTACGTAATCTCGATTTACCGGGCTACACCCCCGCACAGAAAAAGTTGCTGGCTACCCTGCTGCTAAACCAGACCAACACCGTTGACCTCTCCTCTTTGCATCAGCAAAACGCCGTACCGCCGCGCGTTGCCGAGCATCTGTGCCGGCTGCTGCGACTGGCCATCCTGTTTGCCAGCCGTCGCCGCGATGATTTACTGCCTGCAATTAACCTGGTGGCGGAAAATGAGAAACTTTCACTGACGCTTCCGGAAAAATGGCTTGAGAATCACCCGCTTGGTGCAGAACTTGTCGAGCAGGAGTGCCAGTGGCAAAGCTATGTGCACTGGGTGCTGGACGTTAAGTAATACAGCGAAACATGCCGGGTGGTGCTGCGCTTACCCGGCTTTCAAAAGTTATCCCTTCTCTTTGGCTTTTGCCAGCATGGCACGAATGTTTGCCACGTTAGCCTGACCTTTATGCATCCGTTCTTCGGCCGTAATCACTTTGCGCTCCTGTTCCCATGTCAGATCGTCCTGCGGTAACTCCAGCAGGAAGCGACTCGGTTCCGGGCGTACCAGCTCGCCATACTGTCGACGTTCTTTACACAGCGTAAAGACAAGCTCTTTACGGGCGCGGGTGATCCCCACGTAGGCCAGGCGGCGCTCTTCATCGACATTATCTTCATCGATGCTGCTCTGATGCGGCAGCAACCCCTCTTCCATGCCCACCAGATAGACATACGGGAACTCCAGCCCTTTCGACGCATGCAGCGTCATCAGCTGAACCTGATCGGCCTCTTCTTCGCTCTCACCGCGCTCCATCATATCGCGCAGCGTAAAACGGGTGACTACCTGGGTCAGGGTCATCGGCTCGTCTATCTCAGAGCCTTCCAGCATTTCGGTCATCCAGCTAAACAGCTGGTTAACGTTTTTCATCCGCATCTCTGCCGCTTTCGGGCTGGCAGAGGTTTCGTATAACCAGGATTCGTAATCAATACCGTGGATCAAATCACGCACCGCCGCCACAGGCTCGCGTTCCGCCAGGCGCTGTACCTCGCCAAGCCAGTGGGTGAAGCGGGTTAAGTTATCATAGCCGCGCCCGGTCAGCGTCTGGCTCAGCCCCATATCAAAGCTGGCGGTGAACAAGCTTTTGTTGCGGGTCATCGCCCATTCACCCAGTTTTTGCAGCGTCGCGGGGCCAATCTCACGTTTCGGCGTATTCACGATGCGCAGAAATGCGCTGTCATCATCCGGGTTGGTGAGGACGCGCAGATACGCCAGCAGGTCTTTGATTTCAGGACGCGAGAAGAACGACGTGCCGCCCGAAATTTTGTACGGGATGCGGTTCTGCATCAGCATCTTTTCAAAGACGCGTGACTGGTGGTTACCGCGATAGAGGATCGCGTAATCCTTGTATTCGGTTTTGTTAACGAAGTGGTGAGCAATGAGTTCACCCGCGACGCGTTCCGCCTCGTGTTCTTCATTGTTGGCGCTGAGCACTTTCAGTTCGGCACCGTAGCCAAGTTCAGAGAACAGACGCTTTTCAAACACGTGCGGGTTATTGGCGATCAGGATATTCGCCGCCTTCAGGATGCGTCCGGACGAACGGTAGTTCTGCTCCAGCTTAATCACCTGCAGCGCCGGGAAATCTTTGCTTAACAACACCAGGTTTTGTGGACGTGCACCGCGCCAGGAGTAGATCGACTGATCGTCATCACCGACCACGGTAAAGCGGGCGCGCTGCCCGACCAGCAACTTCACCAGTTCATACTGGCTGGTGTTGGTGTCCTGGTATTCATCCACCAGCAGATAGCGGATCTTGTTCTGCCAGCGCTCGCGCACTTCTTCATTACGCTGCAGCAGCAGCGTGGGCAGCAGGATCAGATCGTCGAAATCCAGCACGTTGCACGCTTTCATATGCGCATCGTACAGGCCATAGCAATGAGCAAAGATCCGATCCCGTTCACCTTTGGCGCTCGCCGCCGCCTGGGCAGGCGTCATCAGATCGTTTTTCCAGTTGGAGATCGTCGAGATCAATTGCTGCAGCAAGACTTTGTCGTCTTCAATCAACCCTTCGGTGAGCTCTTTAAGCAACGCGACCTGGTCGGTGTCATCAAAGAGCGAAAAGTTGGACTTCATCCCCAACGCCGCATACTCGCGTTTGATGATATCCAGTCCCAGCGTGTGGAACGTGGAGATCATCAGCCCGCGCGCCTCTTTGCGTCCCAGCGTCTGACCGACGCGCTCTTTCATCTCGCGCGCCGCTTTATTGGTAAAGGTGACCGCCGCGATATGGCGTGCCTGATACCCGCAGCCACGGATCAAGTGGGCGATTTTGTTGGTGATCACGCGGGTTTTACCGGAACCTGCCCCTGCCAGCACCAGGCATGGTCCAGTAACGAATTCGACCGCTTGTTGTTGTCCAGGGTTTAAACGCATGGGAATATTGCTCAATCTTCGAACGGGGGATGGATTGTAGCAGAAAGCCGGGCGCGGATTTACCGGCTAATGATAAAGTGAAGAAAACGCGATTAATCCCGAGAGCAGAATTATGGTAAAGACCGCAGCAGCCCTGCACATTCTGGTAAAAGAAGAAAAGCTGGCCCAGGAGATCCTCGCTAAGCTTGAACGTGGCATCAGCTTTGATCATCTGGCAAAGCGTTACTCTAAGTGCCCGTCCGGGCGCAACGGCGGTGATTTAGGGGAGTTTAAGCAGGGGGCGATGGTCGGGCCATTCGATCAGGCGGTCTTTAGCTGTCCGCTCCTGAAGCCCTTCGGCCCGGTTAAAACCAGGTTTGGCTACCATATCATTAAGGTGCTGTATCGCCGCTAACGCGTGGTATATTGCGCCCCGATTTATCTCAACCCATTCAAGGCACGATCATGGCAAAAACAGCAGCAGCAGTGCATATCCTTGTTAAAGAAGAGAAACTGGCTTTAGATCTTCTGGAACAGATTAAAAACGGTGCCGACTTCGGCAAGCTGGCGAAGAAGCACTCCATTTGCCCGTCAGGCAAACGCGGCGGTGACTTAGGTGAATTCCGTCAGGGTCAGATGGTTCCGGCGTTTGATAAAGTCGTGTTCTCTTGCCCAGTGCTAGAGCCAACTGGCCCACTGCACACGCAGTTTGGTTACCACATTATTAAGGTTCTGTACCGCAAATAAAAAAACCGGGTGACGGCTGCGCCTTACCCGGCCTACATCTTACGGTTTTGTAGGTCGGGTAGGCGAAGCGCCACCCGACAAGGTTGTTAACCCGCTACTGCAATACGCTTCATGTCGGTCATGTAGCCACGCAATTTCTGGCCTACTTTCTCGATTTCGTGACCGCGAATCGCTTCATTCACATCGCGCAGCTGCGCGTTATCTACTGCACCTTCGGCAATGGCTTTGCCCAGATCACCCGCCTGCAGGGTGGTCATGAACTCTTTCAGCAGCGGTACGCAAGCGTAAGAGAACAGGTAGTTACCGTACTCAGCGGTATCAGAGATAACCACGTTCATTTCGTACAGACGCTTACGGGCGATGGTGTTCGCAATCAGCGGCAGTTCGTGCAGTGATTCGTAGTAAGCAGACTCTTCAATGATGCCGGAATCCACCATCGTTTCGAACGCCAGTTCGACGCCCGCTTTCACCATTGCGATCATCAGTACGCCTTTATCGAAG
Organism: Enterobacter sp. LM3; assembly: GCF_046622475.1. Taxonomy (NCBI): domain Bacteria; kingdom Pseudomonadati; phylum Pseudomonadota; class Gammaproteobacteria; order Enterobacterales; family Enterobacteriaceae; genus Enterobacter; species Enterobacter sp. LM3. The sequence goes on from NZ_JBJURN010000019.1 coordinate 75,668, forward strand.
TACTCCTGCTCGCTGATTTTGCCGTCAAATTGTGGTGCGGTTTCGAACGCGGTTTTACCGGTCTCTTCACGCCAGGTCAGCAGTTTCTTATCGTCGTTCGCCCAGTCAGCCATCATGCCGGAAGAGAACGCACCGGAGATGATGTCATCCATATGTTTCTGGAACAGCGGAGCCATGATGGTTTTCAGCTGTTCGGACAGCGCATAAGCACGCAGTTTCGCCGGGTTGGACAGGCGATCCATCATCAGCGTGATACCGCCCTGCTTCAGCGCTTCAGTGATGGTTTCCCAGCCGAACTGAATCAGTTTTTCGGCGTATGCCGGGTCGGTACCTTCTTCCACCAGCTTGTCGAAGCACAGCAGAGAACCGGCCTGCAGCATCCCGCACAGAATAGTCTGCTCGCCCATCAGGTCAGATTTCACTTCTGCAACGAAGGAAGATTCCAGAACGCCCGCACGGTGTCCGCCAGTTGCCGCTGCCCATGCTTTAGCAATCGCCATACCTTCGCCTTTCGGATCGTTTTCCGGGTGAACCGCGATAAGCGTTGGAACGCCGAAGCCACGTTTGTACTCTTCACGCACTTCCGTACCTGGACATTTTGGTGCAACCATCACAACGGTGATGTCTTTACGGATCTGCTCGCCCACTTCGACAATGTTGAAGCCGTGGGAGTAACCCAGTGCCGCACCATCTTTCATCAGCGGCTGCACGGAACGTACAACATCAGAGTGCTGTTTGTCTGGCGTCAGGTTAACCACCAGATCCGCCTGCGGGATCAGCTCTTCGTAAGAACCCACTTTGAAGCCGTTTTCGGTCGCTTTGCGCCAGGAAGCACGCTTCTCAGCAATGGCTTCTTTACGCAGGGCGTAGGCGATATCCAGACCAGAGTCACGCATGTTCAGACCCTGGTTGAGGCCCTGTGCGCCACAGCCGACGATGACCACTTTTTTACCCTGAAGGTAGCTCGCGCCATCAGCAAATTCGTCGCGCGCCATAAAGCGGCATTTGCCCAGCTGCGCCAGCTGCTGGCGCAAGTTCAGTGTATTAAAGTAGTTAGCCATGTTGGACTCCGTGATGTTGTGTTGTGGTGCTTATTGTTCGGTTCGCCGTTCAGCGAGAATGTACCCACATTACAACAGGAAATTTATTGCGGAAATTGATATATTCACAACGTCACGTTGCAATATCTGCAATGTAAAAAGGGGGAGTGGAATCGGTGGATTTACGCGATCTGAAAATGTTCCTGCATCTGGCGGAAAGCCGTCATTTTGGCCGCAGCGCACGCGCGATGCACGTCAGCCCCTCCACGCTTTCGCGCCAGATCCAGCGTCTTGAGGAAGACCTCGGCCAGCCGCTGTTTGTGCGCGATAACCGTACCGTCACCCTCACGGAAGCCGGGGAAGAGCTGCGCGTTTTTGCCCAGCAAACGCTGTTGCAGTATCAGCAACTGCGCCACACCATCGACCAGCAAGGACCGTCGCTGTCCGGCGAGCTGCATATTTTCTGTTCCGTCACCGCCGCCTATAGCCACCTTCCGCCTATCCTCGACCGCTTCCGCGCCGAACATCCGTCAGTAGAGATTAAACTCACCACCGGTGATGCCGCCGACGCGATGGAAAAAGTGGTGACGGGTGAAGCGGATCTCGCCATCGCAGGGAAACCAGAAACATTGCCGGGTGCGGTGGCTTTCTCAATGCTGGAAAATCTGGCCGTGGTGCTGATTGCCCCGGCACTGCCCTGCCCGGTGCGTAACCAGGTATCGGTGGAAAAGCCCGACTGGTCAACGGTACCGTTTATCATGGCCGATCAGGGGCCAGTACGCCGCCGCATTGAGCTGTGGTTCCGCCGCCAGAAGATCAGCAACCCGTCAATTTACGCGACAGTTGGCGGCCATGAGGCGATGGTGTCAATGGTGGCCCTGGGCTGTGGCGTGGCATTGCTGCCAGAAGTGGTGCTGGAAAACAGCCCGGAACCGGTGCGCAACCGCGTGATGATTTTAGAACGCAGCGATGAAAAAACACCGTTCGAGCTTGGCGTGTGCGCACAAAAAAAGCGGCTGCATGAGCCGCTTATTGACGCGTTCTGGCAGATTTTGCCGAACCACTAGCCTGCCAGGAAGAACCGGAACGCCGGGTTATGGGTTTCGTCATGGCACTCATAGCCCAGCTCGTTCAGCCGCGTTTCGAAATCAGGTTCATGCTCGCCCAGTTCGAACGCCGCCAGCACGCGACCATAGTCGGTGCCGTGGCTGCGATAGTGGAACAGGGTAATGTTCCAGTAGGTGCCCAGCGTATGCAGGAACTTCAGCAACGCACCAGGTGATTCCGGGAACTCGAAGCTGAACAGACGCTCCTGGAGTGGCTTCGACGGACGCCCCCCCACCATGTAACGCACGTGCAGCTTCGCCATTTCGTCGTCGGAAAGATCCACCACGCTGTAGCCGCCTTCGTGCAACAGGTTAAGGATCTCTTTGCGCTCTTCCAGACCACGGCTCAGGCGCACACCGACAAAAATGCAGGCATCTTTGGCATCGGCAAAACGGTAGTTGAACTCTGTCACCGAACGACCACCCAGCAGCTGGCAGAACTTCAGGAAACTGCCCTTCTCTTCCGGAATAGTTACCGCCAGTAACGCTTCACGTTGTTCACCCAGCTCGCAGCGTTCGGACACGTAGCGCAGGCCGTGGAAGTTCACGTTGGCACCAGAAAGTACATGTGCCAGACGCTCGCCGCGAATGTTGTGCTGCGCGATATACTTTTTCATTCCCGCCAGCGCCAGCGCGCCGGAAGGTTCCGCCACCGCGCGAACATCTTCGAACAGATCTTTCATCGCCGCACAGATAGCATCGCTATCAACGGTGATAATGTCGTCGAGATATTCCTGACACAAACGGAAGGTTTCATCGCCAATACGTTTGACCGCTACGCCCTCGGCAAACAGCCCGACGCGCGGTAAGTCCACCGGATGACCCGCATCCAGCGCTGCTTTCAGACAGGCAGAGTCTTCTGCTTCAACAGCAATGACTTTGATTTGCGGCATCAACTGTTTGATCAGCACCGCCACGCCTGCCGCGAGGCCACCACCGCCAACCGGCACAAAGACACGGTCGAGATGCGCATCCTGTTGCAGCAGCTCCAGCGCCAGTGTGCCTTGTCCGGCAATCACCATCGGATGATCGAACGGCGGCACCCAGGTGAACCCCTGCTGCTGCGCCAGCTCAATCGCTTTGGCTTTCGCTTCGTCAAAATTGGCACCGTGGAGCAACACTTCGCCACCGAAACCGCGTACCGCATCGACTTTGATATCTGCGGTTGCAACGGGCATTACGATCAGCGCTTTCAGCCCCAGACGTGCAGACGAGAACGCAACGCCCTGCGCGTGGTTGCCCGCAGAAGCCGTGATCACGCCACGTGCTTTTTGCTCATCGGTTAACCCGGCCATCATCGCGTAGGCACCACGCAGCTTGAAGCTGTGTACCGGCTGCCGGTCTTCACGCTTCACCAGGATCACGTTGTCGAGGCGCGAGGAGAGTTTTTCCATTTTCTGCAGTGGCGTAACCTGCACGGCTTCATAGACCGGCGCACGTAGCACCGCTCTGAGATATTCCGCCCCCTCAGGGGCGGCGGATAAGGGTTGTGACTCAGCCATCATTAACCCCCAAGTTTCGATTTATCGCGCACCGCGCCTTTATCTGCACTGGTGGCAAGGCTCGCATAAGCACGCAGAGCGAAGGAAACTTCGCGCTGGCGATCTTTTGGCGTCCACGCTTTGTCGCCGCGCGCTTCTTGCGCTTCACGGCGGGCGGCAATGTCCTGGTCACTCAGCTTCAGCTGGATACCACGGTTCGGAATGTCGATTTCAATCAGATCGCCATCTTCGATGATTGCGATGTTGCCGCCGCTTGCCGCTTCCGGTGAAACGTGGCCGATGGATAATCCAGATGTACCGCCAGAGAAACGACCATCTGTGATCAACGCACAAGCTTTACCGAGACCCATCGATTTCAGGAAGGTCGTTGGGTAGAGCATCTCCTGCATCCCTGGCCCGCCTTTTGGCCCTTCGTAGCGGATCACAACTACATCGCCTTCCACCACTTTGCCACCGAGAATGGCTTCTACCGCATCGTCCTGGCTTTCGTACACTTTAGCCGGGCCGGTGAATTTCAGGATGCTGTCGTCCACGCCTGCGGTTTTAACGATACAGCCATTTTCCGCGAAGTTACCGTACAGAACAGCCAGACCACCGTCTTTGCTGTAAGCGTGTTCCAGAGAACGGATACAGCCTTCGGCGCGATCGTCATCCAGGGTATCCCAGCGACAATCCTGTGAGAAAGCCTGAGTGGTGCGAATACCTGCCGGGCCTGCGCGGAACATGTTTTTGACCGCTTCGTCTTTGGTCAGCATCACGTCGTATTTGTCCAGAGACTGCGGTAACGTCAGACCGAGAACGTTCTTCACATCACGGTTCAGCAGACCGGCCCTGTCCAGCTCGCCGAGAATACCGATAACGCCACCGGCGCGGTGTACATCTTCCATGTGGTACTTCTGAGTACTCGGTGCGACTTTACACAGCTGTGGCACTTTACGGGACAACTTGTCGATATCACTCATGGTGAAGTCGATTTCCGCTTCCTGGGCTGCAGCCAGCAGGTGCAGAACGGTGTTGGTGGAGCCACCCATCGCGATGTCCAGGGTCATGGCATTTTCAAACGCGGCTTTACTGGCAATGTTACGCGGCAGCGCGCTTGCATCGTCCTGCTCGTAGTAACGTTTGGTCAGCTCAACGATACGTTTACCGGCGTTGAGGAACAGCTGTTTACGATCGGCATGCGTCGCCAGCAGCGATCCGTTACCCGGTTGAGACAGGCCCAGCGCTTCGGTCAGGCAGTTCATGGAGTTCGCAGTGAACATTCCGGAACAGGAACCGCAGGTCGGACACGCGGAGCGTTCCACCTGATTGCTCTGCTCGTCGGAGACTTTCGGATCGGCCCCCTGAATCATCGCATCGACCAGGTCGAGCTTGATGATTTTGTCGGAAAGCTTGGTTTTACCTGCTTCCATCGGGCCGCCGGAAACGAAGATCACCGGAATGTTCAGACGCAGGGAAGCCATCAGCATCCCCGGGGTAATTTTGTCGCAGTTGGAGATACAGACCATTGCATCAGCGCAGTGGGCGTTCACCATGTACTCCACCGAGTCAGCGATCAGCTCGCGCGACGGCAGTGAATAGAGCATGCCCCCGTGCCCCATCGCGATACCATCATCCACCGCAATGGTGTTGAACTCTTTCGCCACACCGCCAGAGGCTTCAATCTGCTCGGCAACCAGTTTACCGAGATCGCGCAGGTGTACGTGGCCCGGCACAAACTGGGTAAAGGAGTTAACCACCGCGATAATTGGCTTGCCAAAATCGGCGTCGGTCATCCCGGTGGCGCGCCACAGCGCGCGGGCCCCCGCCATGTTACGGCCGTGGGTGGTGGTGGCGGAACGATACTTAGGCATGCTTTATTTACTCCCGTCTGACTATTTAACTGGGGCGGTGCGTGCCACCCCATATTTATACTTATTGATTAACCTGATCCAACCAGCCGTATTTATCTTCCGTTTCACCGGTGAAGAGGCCAAAGAATGCCTGCTGAATACGTTTAGTTACCGGGCCACAGCGGCCTTCGCCTACCTGAATACCGTCTACGCTACGCACCGGTGTGATCTCAGCGGCGGTACCGGACATGAATACTTCGTCGGCCAGATACAGGGATTCACGAGACAGCACCTGCTCACGCACTTCGATACCCAGATCTTTCGCCAGCTTAATGATGGCATCACGGGTAATACCCGGCAGCGCGGAAGAGGTGAATGGCGGAGTGAACAGAATGCCATCTTTCACTTCAAACAGGTTTTCGCCTGCGCCTTCAGAGATATAGCCATTCACATCCAGCGCGATACCTTCCTGGTAGCCATGACGGCGTGCTTCGCTGCCGACCAGCAGTGAGGAGAGGTAGTTACCGCCCGCTTTAGCCGCCGTCGGAATGGTGTTAGGTGCCGCACGGTTCCAGGAAGAAACCATTGCATCGATCCCCTGATCCAGTGCTTCCGCACCCAGGTACGCACCCCACGGGAACGCAGCAATGATCACATCGGTGGTATAACCGGCTGGCGGGTTAACACCCATCCCCACATCACCCACGAACACCAGTGGGCGAATGTAGGCACTTTTCAGGTTGTTCTTACGCAGCACTGCGCGGCAAGCTTCCATCAGTTCATCAACGCTCTGAGAAACCGGGAAACGATAGATTTTGGCTGAATCACGCAGGCGCTGCATATGTTCGCGATGACGGAACACTACTGGCCCTTTGTGGGAATCGTAGCAACGGATACCTTCAAACACAGACGTACCATAGTGAAGCGCGTGGGACATCACGTGAACTTTCGCGTCCTCCCAACGAACCATCTCACCATTGAACCAAATGTAATCCGCTTTTTTCGTCGTCATTTTCTCTTCCTGCCGCGCTTAAGCACGGATTTGTTGTGATGTGGTTGTGCTTTGGCAGATAGCGACATGGGCAACATCTACCAGTTTATTTAACTGACTAAACAGTAAGTCGACCGACCGCGGACTGGCAACGGTTAATTCGATATTGATGTTCCGGGCGTCAGTGGCCGTTTCCATATTCATAGAGCAAATTTGAAAACCACGATGACGAACCACACGCAAAACACGTTCTAACGTTTCGGGATTGAAGCGAGCCTGCACGGCGACCTGATGTTGCATCATGATAATTTCTCCAGCATTTGTGAGTTACTGGCACCTGGCGGTACCAACGGCCAGACGTTCTCAAGCTCGTCGATTGAGACATGAAGCAGGTACGGCCCTTCGCTTGACAGCATGGTGTCGAGTGCCGCTTCAACCTGGTCTTTACGGGTGATGTGCTGGCCAGGGATGCCAAAGGCGCTGGCCAGAGTGAGGAAATCGGGGTTATCGGTCAGGGTGGTTTCGCTGTAACGCTCCTGGAAGAACAGCTGTTGCCACTGGCGAACCATCCCTAAACGCTGGTTATCGAGCAATACGATTTTCAGCGGTAACTGCTTACGCTTAACGGTGCCCAACTCCTGAACGTTCATCATGAAGGAGCCGTCACCGGAGATACAGATAACCGTATCGTTCGGGCGGGCAACCTGCGCCCCCACCGCTGCGGGCAGACCGAAGCCCATTGTCCCTAACCCGCTGGAGGTGATGAAGTTTTCCGGACGGGTGTAAGTCATATGCTGTGCAGACCACATCTGATGCTGACCGACATCGGTCGTCACCACACTGTCTGTTGGTTTACGGTCGGACAACTGTTTTAACAGCAGAGGGGCATAGATTGCTTCGCCAGGGTGATCGTAACGCCAGGCGTGTTCAGCACGCATATCTGCCGTGTGTTGACGCCATTCATTGATGTTCAACGGCTGCTGTAAAGCCGGCAACAATGCGTTGAGATCGCCCTGAAGTGCCACATGCACCTGACGCAGCTTATTCATTTCAGCAGGGTCGATGTCCATGTGGATGACTTTGGCATTCGGTGCGAAGGTATTCAGCTTACCCGTTACGCGGTCATCGAAACGCGCGCCTACCGCGATGAGCAAATCACATTCCTGCACCGCCAGGTTTGCCGCTTTGGTGCCGTGCATCCCCAGCATGCCCAGATAGTATGGGTAGTCAGCCTCAACCGCACCCAGACCTTTCAATGTGCAAGTGGCTGGCATTTGGGTTGCTGCGATAAATTCGCGCAGGGCCGGAACTGCCTGAGCCATACCCACGCCACCACCGACATACAGCATTGGTTGTTTCGCCTGAGCCAGCATCTGGCGCGCCTCTTCCACTTCTTCATGTGGGAAAGCATCATCATTTTCTACAGTGGAGAAGTGTGGATCCAGATCGCCAGAGGCAACCTGAATGTCTTTCGGGATATCAACCAGAACCGGGCCAGGGCGGCCAGAGTTGGCCACTTCAAACGCTTCTGCCATCACGCGCGGCAGCTCTTCCAGGGACTGAACAAGGAAGCTATGTTTGGTGCAGGCCAGCGACAAACCGAGTACATCTACCTCCTGGAAGGCATCGGTACCGATGAACGAGGAAGCCACCTGGCCGGTGATCGCCACCACAGGAACAGAATCAAGCAGTGCATCCGCCAGACCGGTGATCAGGTTGGTTGCGCCCGGGCCTGATGTTGCCATGCAGACGCCTGTTTTACCGGTAGCACGCGCATAGCCAATAGCGGCCATCGCTGCACCCTGCTCGTGTCGGCACAACAGGTGTTCCACGCCGCCGTCATACAATGCATCGTAAATCGGCATAATTGCGCCCCCCGGATAACCGAAGACAGTCTCGACTCCCTGTGCACGCAACGCATGTACTACCCACTGTGCCCCATTCATAGTTAGTTCCCCGTCATAAATCGTGAGAAACAGAATTTTATGCTAGTCGTCATTCTCTGCTCCTCGTTTACGTTTTTTAGTCATAAAAAAACCCCCGGACCTTTCGGTGCGGGGGTCTTAGTTCGTTAAGGCTTGATTTTTAAGCCTTTCCTCGTCCAAGTGCAGCCCCGCACGGTGGGATAATAATCACCACCACGCTAATCACGACCAGGCTAATCACTCGTAGAAGGGCTGTCATTTTCAGTTCTTTTTTCATCTTGTTCGAAGGAATGCCTAAAGAGTTATCACAGTTTTAAAATCAAACACAAGATTTATTTATGGCTGATTTTGTTAACCCGCAAACAGAATTTCTAAAAACCTTTGTTTTATATGAATAAATTAGAAAATGAATATTTTTCATTTTTTGGGTTATCTGTCCCTCGCCAAAACGGTGAATATTCAATCGCTGCGAGGAGGGTTCCATTTCCCTGCAACAATTACAACTTGCAGCGAAAAAGCAGGAACATGCGCCGTAAATAAACAAATTAACGATAAAAGTGAAAATCCTCTACTGGCATAGTTACGCCAGAAGGAGGTATTTATGTCACTGTCGGTTGTTTATACCCGAGCCGCTATTGGAGTGAAGGCCCCACTCATTTCTGTTGAGGTTCATTTGAGTAATGGGCTGCCCGGGCTGACGCTCGTCGGCTTACCAGAAACCACGGTTAAAGAGGCCAGAGATCGGGTACGTAGCGCGATTATCAATAGTGGTTATACCTTTCCCGCAAAGAAGATCACGATCAATCTCGCCCCTGCTGATCTGCCCAAAGAGGGAGGGCGATATGATTTACCTATCGCTATTGCGCTTCTCGCAGCCTCTGAGCAGCTTAATACGACAAGGCTAAGCTCGTATGAGTTCATCGGTGAACTGGCGCTTACAGGCTCGCTCAGAGGCGTTCCTGGTGCTATCTCCGGGGCTCTGGAAGCCATACGAGCCGGTCGACAAATTATTGTGGCGAATGAGAATGCTTCAGAAGTGAGCCTTATTGCAGAGAAAGGATGCCTTATAGCCGGGCATTTGCAGGAGGTATGCGCGTATCTGGAAGGTCGCCATGAACTGGCCGAACCGGAAGAGAGTGACGATATCCTGCCGGATGCGCCTGAAGATCTTAGCGATATCATGGGCCAGGAGCAGGGAAAGCGAGCATTAGAGATCACCGCCGCAGGCGGGCATAATCTTTTGCTGATAGGCCCTCCCGGTACGGGTAAGACCATGCTGGCCAGTCGGTTGAGCGGCTTGCTTCCTCCCCTTGATAACCACGAGGCGCTCGAAAGTGCCGCAATCTTTAGCCTGGTAAGTTCAACGTCACTGCAAAAACAGTGGCGACGTCGCCCGTTTCGTTCCCCGCACCATAGCGCCTCTCTTGCCGCGATGGTCGGTGGCGGGTCTATCCCCGCGCCAGGTGAAATTTCATTGGCGCATAACGGTATTCTGTTTCTGGATGAGCTGCCTGAGTTTGAACGCCGCGTCCTGGATGCGCTGCGAGAACCCATCGAATCAGGTGAGATTCATATCTCACGCACACGCGCTAAAATCAGCTATCCCGCGCAGTTTCAACTTGTTGCCGCAATGAACCCTAGTCCTACGGGACATTACCAGGGCAACCATAACCGCTGTACGCCTGAACAGACGCTTCGCTATTTGGGCAAATTATCCGGCCCTTTTCTCGATCGATTTGATTTATCGCTGGAGATCCCACTGCCGCCGCCAGGCCTGCTTCGGCAGACAAACATGAAAGGAGAAAGTACGGTAAAAGTACGCGACAGAGTTATTGCCGCTCAGGCACGGCAGCATGCGCGTCAGAACAGACTGAATGCACGGCTGGACAACACCGGAATTCGTCAGTATTGCCCTCTGTCGCCTGAGGATGCAGGCTGGCTGGAGGAAACACTGTCGCGGTTTGGTCTTTCCATCCGGGCATGGCAACGTTTATTGAAAGTGGCCCGAACCATTGCCGACATCGAAGGTGACCCTGACATTGAAAGACGACACCTGCAGGAGGCGTTAAGCTATCGCGCGATCGATCGCTTGTTGTTACATCTGCAAAAGATGCTGGCGTAAAAAAGGGGCCGTAGCCCCTTTTCACATCAGATTAGTCTTCAGACTCGGTGTAGTCTTCAGCACCTTCCATCTGCGGCTTACCGCCTGACAGCGTATGGAAACGCTTTGGACGCTTAATGCGAGCCATATACTTGATCCATACACGTTCTACTTCAGACTGCGGTTCACGCTCACCCCGGCAAACAGCAACGAACTGTTTTTCGTCTTCGGTTACTGGTTCACGCTTACCCAGATCCAGCTCGTTGAAGGCATAACCATGACGCTCAAGTAACTGCGCCTCTTTGATGGTGAAATCGCCGTGACGAGAGAACCCGCGTGGATAATTTTTATTGTCGAAAAAACGATTAGTCGTCGTAAAGCTTTCCGCCATCCTACACGCTCCTAATTCTTTGGCCGAGCTATTTATGGCGCGGAGTATTAGTTACGCTTGACAGAGTGTAAAACAAAACATTTAAATCATAACGACAAATAATTTTGTGGAGAAAGATGTGGATACGGAATTGCTAAAAACTTTCCTTGAAGTGAGCAGAACGCGCCACTTTGGGCGAGCAGCTGAAGCCCTCTACCTGACGCAGTCAGCGGTCAGTTTTCGTATTCGACAGCTGGAAAATCAACTGGGTGTAAATCTTTTTACCCGTCACCGCAACAACATCCGCTTAACGCCAGCCGGTGAAAAACTTCTCCCGTATGCAGAAACGTTGATGAACACCTGGCAGGCGGCTCGTAAAGAGGTTGCACATACCTCAAGGCACAATGAGTTCTCTATTGGTGCCAGCGCCTCCCTGTGGGAATGCATGCTGAGTCAGTGGCTTACCCGGTTGTACCACTCTCATAGCCATCTGCAATTTGAGGCCAGAATTGCGCAACGCCAGTCGCTTGTTAAGCAACTTCATGAGCGTCAGCTTGATCTTCTGATCACGACCGAAGCCCCCAAGATGGACGAATTTAGCAGCCAGATTGTTGGGCAATTTGGCCTGGCGCTTTATGCTTCTGAGCCTTCTATGATGAAGGCAGATCTCAGTTATTTGCGTCTGGAATGGGGCCCGGATTTTCAACAACATGAAGCAGGATTAATTGCCAGCGACGATGTTCCGCAGCTCACCACAAGCTCTGCAGAGATCGCCTGTCAGCAACTTGCTTTGCTGAAGAGTTGTACCTGGTTACCTACCCGCTGGGCAGACAACAAAGCTGGACTGCATGCTGTCACAGATTCCACAACGCTTTCCAGGCCGCTATATGCGATCTGGCTGCAAAACAGTGACAAACAATCACAGATAAAAGATCTGCTAAAAATCAACATAACGGATTAATGCATAAGCCTGCAGGGATGCAGGCAGCACATTCAGAAGGCGAGTTTTCGCTGTTTTACAGGCAAAAAAAATCCTTTGCCTAAGCAAAGGATTATATATGGCAGGGGCGGAGAGACTCGAACTCGCGACACCCGGTTTTGGAGACCGGTGCTCTACCAACTGAGCTACGCCCCTAAATTTTCTTGCCATTAAGCCTGCCAGGAAAGGCAGGCTTAATGTCTTAATAAGTGGCGGAACGGACGGGACTCGAACCCGCGACCCCCTGCGTGACAGGCAGGTATTCTAACCGACTGAACTACCGCTCCACCGAAGACTGCTGTAACCACCGGATTTATGCACCGGCTTACTACTTA
>NZ_JBJURN010000002.1:0-242993 GCF_046622475.1 Enterobacter sp. LM3
GTGAATTCATTTTTTGCACCTCATCAGTTATTTAATTTATAACCTCTGAACGTGTCTAAAACTATTAAACCACTTCAGGTTGGGAGAGGCTTCCCTGCAGCTGTTTTTGCACAGACCGGGCACGTTCCAGAGAGAGCTCATAGTTAGAGGCAAAACGCGCGCTGCGAATGGGCACGTTGTCGCTGTAGCCAACCACCAGAATTTTGCCGCTGACGTTATTCATCGCCTGGGCAATGCGGTTGATCACCGGCTCATAGCGATCGCGCACCACCGTAGAGGCGGAAGCGAACAGGCCGTCGCCTTTCAGGATCACTACGCTGCGATCTGCTTCGTCCTTCACCGCCACCAGGCCAGCATCAATTTCAGGTTTCAGGAAGCCGCGCAGATTCAGCACAGCGGGCAATTGCCGTGTCGGTTGCTGAACTGAGGTTTCCGGGAGCTGGGACTGGTAAATCTTCGCCAGCACCGGATTGGTGTTGTCACCGAGACGCCAGTTAAGAACGATATAGAACAGACAGGCAATGAAACCGACCAGCGTGGCACAGGCCCACAGCGGCACCATCGGACGCCACAGTTTACGTAGCACAGGCCGGTCTTCCGGGTGTGGTGAGAGCGGCGGCGGATAGCTGCCGCGCACGCCACGAATCATCTGCCACAGCCGCTGCTTGATGGTTTCAAGCTGGGTGCGGCCGTTATCCAGCACCCGGTAGCGCCCTTCGAATCCAAGCAGCAGGCAGTAGTTGATCATCTCCAGCAACAGAATATGTTCGCGCGGGTTCTGCGACAGACGCGCCAGCAGCTGGAAGAACTTCTCTCCCCCCCAGGTTTCGTTGTGAAACGTCACCAGCAACCCGCTACTGGACCAGACGCCGCTGCTCCCCCACGGGGTAAGCGCAGCGGCTTCATCCAGTGCCGTACACAGGCAATAACGGGCACCGACGATCACTTCATAAGGCAGTCCCGCCTGTTGGCAACGGACTTCGAAACGGCGAATTTCGTCGATCAAGCGCTGGCGCAACGCTACCTGATCGTCATGTGATACTGAGTGACGGATTTGCGGAATCGCGTTGAGCAGCGGATTGGCGGCCGCCACCAGCTGATTGTTGCTACTGGCCCCGGTAAACACGGCATCACTGCCGGTATCCTGTCGTTCCTGCATATTTAGCGCTCGCTTTATTATTCTGTCGGGCTACGGATGGCCCAAAACTCCATATCAAGACCCGGGAACTCCCCTGCAAGATGCAGAGCGAAAGCACCGGACTTGTCCATCTCGTGCCACAGTTCACTGCCCTTCTCCAGCTCAAAATAGCTGTAACCCGCATGCCAGGGGATTTGCGGTGGCGCGACCGGCATAGCCCGCAGCATAATGCCCGGCAGTTGCAGCTGAACCAGATCGCGGATCCTGGAGACCGGAGCCACCTTCATCTGGGCAGGGAAATGGGTTTGCAGGTGATCGCCCGGCACATTGGCTTTTACCGCCAGTACAAAGCCAAACTCACGTACCATGCTGGTCTCAGGGACGGTGGCGATGTTCAGGCCATGAGAACGTTCGTTAAGCGGTAACTGGATAGCATGGTCTTCCATCACCAGCGACAGCCCCTGGCGCAGCATCAGCATCAACTTGCTGAAGCAGCCCGCGAGATCATCATGGTCATAAATTGGCAGCACGCTTTCTGCGCTACGCTGAGAGGTCCAGGTAGCAAGTTCGGTGGCAAACGGTAGCCAGCGATGCCAGAGCGCTTCCGGGTGGAGCAGCGGGAGAGTTTTTAAATGTGATACTTCGCCCAGATGGCGATTCACCAGCGAGAGCAGTGTAAATTCAATCAGCTCAGAGGTGTTAAAACGGCCAGGCTGACGCAGACGACCGCCAATCTGCTGACTACGCTGCACCAGTAAACCGTGCAGATCGTTAATCATGCTATAGAGCAGCGGGTTGTTGTTGGCATTCAGCATCGGAGGGATGTAGCTGCTGTCCAGCCGCACATGATTGTCGTTGCGCTTCTCGGTGACAAACGCCACGCCGATAGCAGTCCACTCTGCTGTCAGATCTTTTTCCAGCATCAGGGTCAGGCGCAAACGGCCAAACTGTACCGTAGCATCCCCCACCGACATGGCATTATCGTCTTCCACCTCTTGTTCGAAGGCGATAAAACGCGCGAGCGAGGCCTGCTCTTCGCTGAAGATAACCTCTTCGCGTTCACCCCGGCGAACCGGCAGTGCGAGCACCACTTTCTCATTGGTGAGGTTATCAGGGATTTTTAGCGGTACCGGGCCGTTGCGCCCGTTACGTACCTGGAAAAAGGTTCCGTCAGGCAGCAAACCGCTGCAGTAACTCAGCGCAATGCAACCCTGACGAAGCATCGCCTCGTCGAGTTCAACGTCGAGAAAGCCCCACAGATACGAGCGCTGCAGCGCCCCCCACTCACGAACGTGGTTGAGCAGGTAACTCTCTGTCCGCTGAAAATGGTGTGGACGCAGAAACATCCCTTCGGTCCAGACGACCTTTTCTGCTTTCGTCATGATGATGTGTTTCCTGTTATGAAGCGCGTTACTGGCTGATGACCCGGATGCCATTCACGTCCAGAAAGACGTTGGCCTGGAGTTCATCTGCGGACCACTTCCAGAACTGATAGACAGGGTTTTCGCCGGGAACAGGCAGCGGGAGTGAAACGCGCCATTTTTTCCCATCCAGCGCCTGGTATTCCGCCATCACACCGATATAGCGGGCGTCGGGAGAGCTTTGCCCACTCAGGGTTTTCGAAAGCTGGCCCGGCATCAGGAAGAAGACATCGCTGTTAAGCAGATTCGCGCCAAGCGTGGTTGACGCGTTGTTCTGCAGGGAATAGAAGTCGCTGGACATGAAATCCGCATCAGATTTCAGCAGCAACACTCTGACTTTAAGCGGCGCGGAATCATTGATTTGCGGATGAGCCTGAAACTGCAGATTGTAGCGGGAGGGGTCGTTGTGTGAAGAGGACGTACAACCACTGACCAGAACAAAAATCACCGCGTAAAATGCTAACCACATCCTGTGAAAATTTTTATTATTCATAAAAATACGCTCATGAAATCCGTTTAGTTCAGGATCCAGGTCCCGTTCGCGTTGTCTTTGCAGGCTTTACTGTTGCCATCCACATCAACGCAGGTCGTTTTCTTACGCGCTTTTGGACGAAGCGCTTGTTTACGCACGGCCGCGTCATACTGATCGGCCTTGATCACGGCACGCATGGGGACGTAACCAATCAGTTGTTCGCTACCCTCATCCGCAAGCGCCATCCAGTAGTGTTCAACCTGACCCAGAACCACGTAGGTTTTTCCGGTCTCAAGCGTGCTGATCGCCTTTCCGCCGTAATCAGGACGGCTCATCAATGACGCCGGATACATTGCACGATAAGGTTCATTAACCTGGGTAAATTCTGCCGGAGGGGTAACAACATGACGGTGGGTTAACGTGACGCCATTGACCTGGCTGGTAACGATCGTATCGTCGGTTATCACAGGTTTCTGCGGCGCTTTACAGCCCGCCACCGCCATTACAAACAGGAGTGAAAACAATACGCGCATTTTCATATGCTTTTCCGTAGCGATATTTAGATGATAGTAGATTGGGGGGAGATGATATTTGACTTAAATAGTATCGTTTAGAATATGACAGGTATTTTCACAGCGTGACTATTCTTAGGGTATAGCTACTCTTAGGGTATAGCTACCGCACAAGCCTTACAGAATAAGGCCCTGCTTCATCCTGACATATTTTAACAATCAGCCCACAAGTTTACATAAGCTCGTCATCAATTCAATATTGCCTTCTAATTTCCTGGTGTTTTATGAGTCACGCATGAAAATATAGGAATAATCCTACCAAAAACCCATACATAGCGTGCCAAGTTCAATTTAGCCCACCAAAACACACAACAACCATATGAATTAAAAGAGATTATCCAAAAAAGAGAATGGATCGCATTAACGCAATAAACATAGCATTACCACTACCATAATTAGTAGAATTTAAATTATTTATGACAATATGAATATATTATGCACATCATATTTGTTGCATTCACGAGATAGGTTTCATTCGAATCTTCTTTTAATGGTGAAGAAATTTCCGATAGTGCTGAAGCATATTAATTTTGCACCACGAAATAACGGCAACATTATAGCAAAAGCGCTTTCATCAGGTGTCTCGCAGCGCATGAACTATTAAGCGTGACTAAATCGGATTCGGTCCGCCATTATAGCTCCCCCCTCTTTCTCTCAGCCATATCATTGCTGTGTTCTTACCCACAGAAGGCTCCATTACGCGCCGCAAAGCGGTTCGCAAATGCCCTAATTCTGTTTAACGTTCACTACATAGTTTCCTTTTACACGTACTTTTACCAGGGCATTGGTTAATACAGAGTCTGCAGCTTGACTTATTTTGCGATAAAGGTACTTTTCAGGACATGAAGAAAATCCTGATTATCGTTCCTGACGGCGGCATGTTGTTTGAAGCCGCCGGTATCGCCGACATTCTGATGCAGGCCAACCGACTGCACCCGGAAGGCCTGAGCAATCCCTGCTACCGTATCCTCATTGCCACCACTCAGCCCCATCAGGTGATCCACGGGCAGTCTGGCTTAAATTTGCTGGCGGACTATCGCCTGCCGGAGCTGGACCCACGCGAGCCGCTCGACACCATTATCATTACCGGACGCGGCATGAACGAGCTGGAGAGCACCGCGGTGGTGGACTGGCTGCACCTTGCAGCCCCTCACGCCCGGCGTATTGCCTCCATCTGCGGTGGCGCGATGCTGCTGGCACAGACCGGATTACTCGACGGACGTCGCGCCACGACGCACTGGCGGCTTCTGGAGACAATGCAGGAAACGTATCCGGCTATCCGTGTGGAAGGTGGCCCACTCTATATTCAGGACGGCCCCATCTGGACGTCCGGCGGTGTCAGTTCCGGGTTTGACCTGACGCTGGCACTGGTTGAAGATGACTACGGTTTTACCCTCGCTCGTGACGTGGCGCAGGACATGGTGATGTATCTGCGTCGCCCGGGCGGGCAGTTGCAGTTCAGCCGTTATAACCTGCAGCAATCGGGGGCTTCCGGCCCCATTAGCGAATTACAGGCCTGGATCCTGCAAAACCTCACCGCCGACCTGTGCGTTGAAAATCTGGCGGAAAGAGTCGCCATGAGCCCACGAAATTTCACCCGCGTGTTTACCCGCGACGCAGGAGCCTCTCCGGCGCGCTACGTAACCGAAGCACGTCTTGCCGCTGCCAGACAGCTTCTTGAACAGACAAATGACTCGCTGGAGCTTATCGCCGGGAGAAGCGGATTTGGCACCAGCATCAACCTGCGTCGCGTCTTTGAGAAACAGCTTCACCTCACGCCGGGAGAGTACCGCCAGCGCTTCCACTGCCGCAAGATGGCGTAATCTGATCCTTTTTTGTCATTTACGCCATTTCGCCTGAAGCCTACAGTCACTCCAGACATCACAGATACTAAGGAGTTGATCATGGTTAAGGTCGGTATTAACGGTTTCGGCAGGATCGGGCGTAATTTTCTGCGTGCCGCGTTGGGTAACCCCGACATTCAGATTGCGGCGATTAACGATCTGACGGACAGCAAAACCCTCGCCCATCTGCTCAAGTACGATTCCCTGCTCGGTACATTACCGGTTTCCGTTGAAGCGGCAGACGGTGCGTTGCAGGTCGATGGCCAGCGGATCGTCGTGTTCAGCGAACGCGATCCGGCCAACATTCCGTGGCGCGATGTTGGGGTAGACGTGGTGATTGAAGCCACGGGTTTCTTCACCGAACGTGATAAAGCAGCGGCGCATATTCATCGCGGTGGCGCGAAACGGGTCATTATCTCCGCCCCCGGTAAAAACGACGACCTGACGGTGGTGATGGGTGTGAACCATGAGCTGTACGACCCGGCCCTGCACCAGGTGGTGAGTAACGGGAGTTGTACCACCAACGGGCTGGCTCCGGCGGCACAGGTACTGCATCAGCAGTTTGGTATTGAACACGGGCTGATGAACACCACGCATGCTTACACCAACAGCCAGGCGCTGCACGATCAGCCGGAGAAAGATCTGCGCGGTGCCCGCGCGGCCGCGCTGTCGATTGTGCCTTACTCCAGCGGGGCAGCAAAAGCGCTGGGGAAAGTGATCCCGGCTCTGGATGGCCGTCTGACCGGATACTCGCTGCGCGTGCCGGTTCCGGTAGTGTCCATCGTCGATCTGACGGTGACGCTGAGCCGGAATGTGACCGTCGAGGAGGTCAACGATGCGTTCCGTAAAGCAGCAGCAAGCGGGCCGCTGAAAGACATTCTGGGCTACAGCGATGAACCACTGGTCTCCAGCGATTATCAGGGTGACCCGCGTTCTTCCATTATCGACGGGCTTTCCACACTGGTGATCGGCGGCAATATGGTCAAAATCCTGGCGTGGTATGACAACGAATGGGGGTTCTCAAACCGTCTGGTGGATCTCGCCGTGCTGATGGATAAAAAAGGCGTGTAAGGCACGTTATGCCCGGTGACGCTACGGTTACCGGGCTTATGCATACCGTGTTATTCCGCTTTAACCCTGACGCCCATCAGCACAATCACCATGGCGGTAACCAGCAGTAAACCGCTTCCGGCAAACACGCCGCTGGCACCGTTGAGGTCAAACACGGCTCCGCCGCCTGCCGCACCCGCACTTATCGCCAGCTGGATAGAGGCCACCAGCAATCCCCCTGCGCTTTCGGCTTCATCAGGAACAGTCGTTGCAAGCCAGGTTGACCAGCCCACCGGCACCAGACCAAAGGCAAAACCCCACAGCGCAACGAGCAACCCGTCCAGCATCGCCAGATGACCAAATGCCACCATGATGAGCGCCAGTACACCCATAGCGAAAGGTACCAGCGCCAGCGTCAGGCGCAGGTTGCGCGCCAGAAGATGCCCGGCAATGGATGTCCCGACAAAGTTGGCAATACCAAAGCCCAGCAGGATCAGCGAAATGCTCTCTACGCTCACCTGGCCGACCGTTTCCAGAAACGGACGCAGATAGGTAAAGAAGGCAAAATGGCCGCTGAAGATCAGGATGGTCGCCAGCATCCCGCCGATCATCCCCGGACGTCTCAGCACGCGGAATAGCGTTCCCAGGCTGCCGCTGCTCTCCGGTTTCATGGATGGCAGTACCCAGAGCTGCCACAGCAGCGCCAGCATGCTCGGCAGAATGCAGAGGATAAAGACGTTACGCCAGCCGATCAGGCTGCCAAGATAGCTCCCCAGCGGGGCAGCCACTACTGTCGCAATCGACACGCTGGAGAAGATCACCGCCAGCGCTTTCGGCACTTTATCGGCAGGTACCAGCCGCATCGCCGTGGCGGTCGACATCGCCCAGAATCCCCCAATGGCGATACCCAACAGCAAACGCCCCATCAGCAGAACATGCAGCGTTGGCGCAAAGGCCACCAGCAGGCTGGAGATGATTTGCAGCACCGAGAAAAACATCAATACCCAGCGGCGATCGATGCTTTTGGTGGCAGAGGTAATCAGCAAACCGGTGACCAGCGCCACCAGTGCGGTTGCGGTCACCGCCTGCCCGGCCATCCCTTCGGTGACGCCCAGGCTGGCCGCCATTGGCGTCAGCAAACTGGCGGGCAAGAACTCTGCCGTTATCAGACCAAATACCCCCAGCCCCAGTGAATAGACGGCTCGCCAGGCGGGTTTTGCGGGCGCTATAGCCTCTCTCGCCGCGATACATGAATTCATCTGTTGTTCTCCCGTTATAAAAATGTGACAACTGTCGCAAAAGCATAGAGTGTTCCCCGTGGACGATCTATGACATATAATCTCCACTTATTGATTATTCGTCCGGAGTTGCGCTCATGACCGTTCAGTCACCCGATTTGATCAGCGAACTTTTACGCGGCATGCGTCTGTCGGGCGTGAAATACCGCCGGATTGAAGCCAGCGCGCCGTTTGGCGTGGCGTTTCATCAGGCGGCCGGTAAGGCACAATTTCATTTTGTCAGCCGCGGCAATGCCCTGCTGCGGATGGAAAGCGGCGCAACCTTCGCCCTGAACGGCGGTGACGCGCTCTTTATCCCCAACGGTAACGCCCATGCCCTGCTCTCAGACGAACAGGCAACAATCACCCCGGTCAGCGCATTTCCCAGCGAGCCTATCTGCAGCTCGGTCTGTGCGATTACCTGTGAGCCGTGCCCGGAGAGCGAGCACACCATCATCTTCAGCGGATGTATGGATTTCGAACTGGGCGGCATGCAACCGCTGATCAAAGCGATGCCGGAAGTGATGATGGTAAGCCGGTTGATGTCCACCTGGCCGGAGATCCATCCCCTGCTGGCGGCGATGGAACGAGAGTCAATGACGCGTCAGGTGGGGTTCGCGGGGATCCTGGCCCGGCTGGCCGATGTGGTGGCCGCGTTGATCGTCCGTGGCTGGGTAGAGGCAGGGTGTGGTAAAGCCACCGGCTGGGTACAGGTCCTGCGCGATCCGCGCCTGAGCCGGGCGATTTACGCCATGCACCAGCAGCCGGGGCTGAACTGGAGCGTGGCAGACCTGGCAAAAGAAGCGGGTACCTCCCGTTCCGTATTCGCCGAGCGTTTTCTTTCCGCTACGGGGACAACCCCGGCAAAATATCTCAGCGAGCTGAGAATGCGTCTGGCCATTCAGTACATTCGCCACGAAAATCAGCCCATCGAAACGGTGGCATTGCGTCTGGGGTACGGATCGCTGGCGGCCTTTAGCCGGGCGTTTAAGCGGATCATCGGACATGCCCCAGGCTCGCTCAGGGAATCGATCCCGGCGTCAGAAGAGGTTTAAACGGTAAATCGTCCGGATGTGCGCAAAATGGGACATGAAACACGCGCAGCCACACATATTCGTCTAAGGTTTTCAGGTGATTGACAACAGCGGTCACGCTGCTCAGCGAATACAGGAGACGAACCAATGATACGACCTCGTACATTACGCCCATCCCTTTTGCGCCTTGCATTGGGAGGTGCGCTGCTCGGTGTTACCACATTGGGTTATGCAGACTCTCTGCCAGCGCCCCAGAAAAGCCCGCCCGATATTTTGCTCGGCCCTCTCTTTAATGATGTGCAGAGCGCCAGACTCTTTCCCGATCAAAAGACCTTTGCCGATGCGATCCCGAAAAGCGATCCAATGATGATTCTGGCGGATTACCGGATGCAACACACCCAGTCCGGCTTTGACTTACGTCACTTTGTCGAAATGAACTTTACCCTGCCAGCAGAGGGGGAAAAATACGTTCCCCCGGCAGGACAAAGTTTACGTGCGCACATTGACGATCTCTGGCCCGTTCTGACCCGAACCACTGAGAAAGCCTCCAGATGGGATTCACTCCTGCCGCTGCCGAAACCGTATGTCGTGCCCGGCGGCCGTTTTCGTGAGGTTTACTACTGGGACAGTTATTTCACCATGCTGGGTCTGGCCGAAAGTGGCCACTGGGATAAAATCAGCGATATGGTGGACAATTTCGCCTGGGAAATTGATACCTGGGGGCATATCCCCAACGGTAACCGTAGCTACTACCTGAGCCGCTCTCAGCCGCCGTTTTTCTCCCTGATGGTGGAGTTGCTGGCCACGCACGACAGCGATGCGCTGAAAAAATACCGTCCGCAGATGGAGAAAGAGTACGCCTGGTGGATGGCGGGGGCTGATGCGCTACAGCCGGGGCAGGCCAACAAACGGGTGGTAAAACTGACTGACGGCGAAGTCCTCAACCGTT
Source organism: Enterobacter sp. LM3 (assembly GCF_046622475.1). Taxonomy (NCBI): domain Bacteria; kingdom Pseudomonadati; phylum Pseudomonadota; class Gammaproteobacteria; order Enterobacterales; family Enterobacteriaceae; genus Enterobacter; species Enterobacter sp. LM3. Next base: position 9,758 of record NZ_JBJURN010000002.1, read on the forward strand.
ACTGGGATGACCGCGATACGCCACGCCCGGAGTCCTGGCTGGATGATGTGACGACCGCTAAAAGCAATCCTGACCGCCCGGCAACGGAAGTCTACCGCGATCTGCGTTCTGCCGCCGCTTCAGGCTGGGACTTTAGCTCCCGCTGGATGGACGATCCGCACAAGCTTGGTACAATTCACACCACCAGCATTGTCCCGGTAGATCTGAACTCCCTGATGTTTAAGATGGAAAAACTGCTGGCGCGGGCAAGCAAGGAGAGTGGCGATACCGCTGGTGCAGGCAAATATGAGGCGCTGGCCTCCGCGCGCCAGAAAGCAATTGAAAACCACCTGTGGAATGAAAAAGAGGGCTGGTACGCCGATTACGATCTCAGGCGTAAACAGGTGCGCAATCAGCTCACGGCCGCGGCCCTGTTCCCGCTTTACGTGAAGGCAGCAGCGCAGGATCGTGCTGATAAAGTGGCATCGGCTGCCGCTTCACACCTGCTTAAACCGGGTGGGATTTCAACGACCACCGTCACCAGTGGCCAGCAATGGGATGCGCCAAATGGCTGGGCACCGCTGCAATGGGTTGCAACGGAAGGGTTACAGAACTACGGACAAAACAAGGTTGCGATGGACGTCACGTGGCGCTTCCTGAAAAATGTTCAGCACACCTATGACCGCGAGCAAAAACTGGTGGAGAAGTATGATGTGTCTACCACTGGTACGGGGGGGGGTGGTGGCGAGTACCCGCTGCAGGATGGTTTTGGCTGGAGTAACGGCGTGACGCTGAAGATGCTGGATCTGGTGTGTCCAAAAGAGAAGCCGTGTGACACAGTGCCTGAAAATCAGCCCGCAGCGAGTCACGGGGCGGTACCGGAGAAAAGTGTGGCACAGTAGCCCTGGCGAAAAACAGCAGAGAGGGTAATGCGCACAAAAAAACGGCCCTCAGGAGAGAGCCGTTTTCAGTAATCTTATGCCCGTCTGAGCAGTCTGAACACACCCAGTACAACAATGGCTCCTGCCACGGCGACCAGAAAACTGTGCAGATCAAAACCACTTATATTGCCTCCGATGCCAAACATCGTCGCCAGCCAGCCACCAACAACCGCACCAACGACCCCGAGGACACAGGTCAAAATAAAGCCGCCGCCATCACGCCCTGGCATGATAAGTTTAGCGATAGCGCCAGCAATTAGACCAAAGATAATCCAGGCGATGATACCCATAGCAATGCCCTCTTGCAGGTTTAACCCATGCACAGAAAACCTTCCGCGCAGGTAACTTAATTATAGGTCACCACCGGAAAACCGGTTTCATCTCACCGACTTAAATTACCGCCATTATGAAAAAAAACTCACCGGTTTGTATTAAGTTCCATTTCAGACTGCCGATAACGCAAAGACAGTCTGTCATATATCTGAGGAGCCATCTGGCGTGAGAAATTACAGTGAGCAGTTCCTGAAGCAAAATCCGCTGGCTGTATTAGGGGTATTACGCGATCTGCAAAAAGGCGAGGTGCCGCTGCGCATCACCTGGTCGACCAATCAGTTTATCAGCAAGATCCTTGATGTCTCGTCGGAGCGTATGGTCATCGACCTGGGGAGCCAGGAGTATGAAAACCGCGCGGTGATGCGGGCAGAAAACATTTCCGTGATGGCTGAAACCCAGGGTGCAAAGGTAGAGTTTGTGATGCCGCGACTGGAACTGAACGAATACCAGGGTCTGCCTGCATTCGTCACGCCGCTTCCCACTAACCTCTGGTTTGTTCAGCGCCGTGAATATTTCCGTATCAGCGCCCCGCTTCACCCCGCTTATTTTTGTAAGGCCAAAATGCCGGATAAAAAAGAGCTCCGCTTCCGTCTCTTTGACCTGTCGCTGGGCGGCATGGGTGCGCTGATGGACACGCCAAAGCCCGAGGGGCTGGTGGAAGGTATGCGATTCACGCAAATCGAACTGGATATGGGCGGCTGGGGACGGTTCTATTTCGATGCACAGCTGATTGCCATCAGCGAGCGTAAAGTGGTGGACAGCAAAAACGAAACCATTACCACCCCACGCCTGAGCTTCCGCTTCCTGAACGTGGGGCCTGGCGCTGAGCGCGAACTGCAGCGCATTATTTTCTCTCTGGAGCGAGAGGCGCGGGAACGTGCCAACAAAGTGCTGTGATGCATATCGGGCAGCGTGGCCGCCCGATCACGGCATTACATGGCATCCATCGCTTTCTGCACTTTCCAGATATAGCGAGGAGCCTGTGGTGCCGGATGATTCTTCACGACATGCTCAAAGAACTCGTCTTTGTCCATGCCGTTAATCTCTTCAATCGCCTCTTTGCGGTCAGATGAGAAGGTTCTGAGCAGTGCCCCGGCACCGTTAACGTATGAAACCACCAGCGCGTACTGCATGACTTCAGGATCTTCTATTCCCTTCAGCACGCCATGCTCCAGAATGCTCAGGTACGCCGTGCCCATTGAAATGTTGCGTTCCGGGTTTTTCAGCTCGCTGGTCGACGGCTGACCGCTCCAGCCCATGTAGCGGTAGACCTCTTTCCCCGCCGTTGACGCTTTAAGCTGCATCAACCCCACCGCGTTCGATTTGCTGACAAGCGTTGGGTTGCCGCCGGATTCCACGGCAATAATCGCCGTAACCAGACGTGGGCTGACGCCCCATGCCTTCCCGGCTTGTTCACTGATCGGCATCCACTGCATGGCCCGTTTCACAGGGACTTCAGGGTTCCAGGGGGGATTTTGATAGTCATGTTTTGAACTACAGCCAGCAAGCAACACAATCAAAAAAGCAAACCATCTCAATTTCACGTCATCTATCCTTATAGCCGGTCATCGCGGTATACAGCCCCTTGAAGCAGGGAGCGTATAAGCGGCATGATATAGACAATTAGTTTCTCATTCAGCAAGGAATTGCCATGTCTCAGTTTCATCTCATCGCACCGTCGGGCTACTGCATCAACCAGGAGGCGGCACAACGGGGAGTTCAGCGCTTACTGGAATCCGGCCACCGGGTAGAAAATCAGACGATTATCCCCCGCCGCCAGCAACGCTTTGCCGGTACCGAAGCGCAGAGACTGAACGATATCAACGGTCTGGTGAACCTGAAGGGTGTGGATCAGATTGTCCTCGCGGTGCGCGGCGGCTATGGTGCGAGCCGGTTGCTGGAGAGCATCGACTGGCAAGGGCTGGCAAAACGTCAACAACAGGATCCTCTGCTGATTTGCGGACACAGCGATTTCACGGCGATCCAGCTTGGCCTGCTTGCACTGCATAACGTCATCACCTTTAGCGGCCCCATGCTGGCCGGTAATTTCGGTGCGCCGGAGCTGGACGCGTTTACGCAGGAACATTTCTGGCGCGCGCTGCAAAACCCGGTCTACCACGTAGAGTGGCAAGGTGACGGACCCCACTGGGCGTGCGAGGGGCAGCTGTGGGGCGGTAACCTGGCAATGCTGGTGTCGCTGATTGGCACGCCGTGGTTGCCACAAATTGCGGACGGTATCCTGGTGCTGGAGGATATCAATGAGCATCCGTTCCGCGTCGAACGTATGTTGTTGCAGCTTTATCATGCCGGTATTCTTGCCCGTCAGTCCGCCATCGTGCTGGGCAGCTTTAGCGGTTCTGCACCGAACGACTACGACGCAGGTTATTCCCTTGAAACGATGGTCGAGTTCATCCGCTCACGTCTTGATATCCCGGTGATTACCGGGCTGGATTTCGGCCATGAACAACAAACCGTCACCCTGGCGTTGGGTGCACAGGCCATCCTGACACACGATGATTCGGGCAGTCGGTTAACGATTAGCGGTCATCCTGTTATTAAAGGTTAAAAAATTCCTTAAACCGCCTCAATTAAACGCTGTTTGGGTCGTTAATATGTTAGGGTTTTAATAACAGCGTTAACATTGAGGTGGGAGTAAGACAACATTGGATGCCGCAGCGGTAATCAGCCTGTTTATTCTGGGTTCTGTGCTTGTAACCTGTAGTATTTTATTGAGTTCATTGTCATCACGTCTCGGCATACCTATTTTAGTTATTTTCCTTGCCATCGGCATGCTGGCCGGTATCGATGGTATCGGCGGTATCCCATTCGATAACTACCCCTTCGCCTACATGGTGAGTAACCTCGCGCTGGCGGTGATCCTGCTGGACGGCGGGATGCGCACCCAGGCGAGTTCATTTCGCGTGGCCTTAGGGCCAGCGCTGTCGCTCGCCACCGTCGGCGTGCTGATTACCTCCGGTCTGACCGGCATGATGGCCGCGTGGCTTTTCCATCTCAATATCATGGAAGGATTGCTGATTGGCGCAATTGTCGGCTCCACTGATGCAGCAGCCGTTTTCTCCCTGCTTGGTGGTAAAGGGCTGAACGAACGTGTCGGCTCAACGCTGGAAATTGAATCAGGCAGTAACGATCCGATGGCGGTGTTTCTCACCATCACGCTGATTGAGATGATCCAGCAGCATGAAAGCGGTCTGAGCTGGATGTTCGCCTTGCATATTTTGCAGCAGTTTGGCTTGGGCATTTTCATCGGCCTTGCTGGCGGTTATTTGTTGCAGCAGATGATCAACCGGATTTCGTTGCCTGCGGGGCTCTATCCGTTACTGGCTCTGAGCGGCGGGATCCTGGTTTTCGCCCTGACCACCGCAATAGGCGGTAGCGGTATTCTGGCCATTTATCTGTGCGGCTTTTTGCTGGGTAACCGCCCGATTCGTAACCGCCACGCCATTTTGCAGAACTTTGACGGTCTGGCCTGGCTGGCACAGATCGGTATGTTCCTGGTGCTTGGCCTGCTGGTCACGCCATCGGATCTGTTACCCATTGCCGTTCCGGCCCTGATGTTGTCGGCATGGATGATTTTCTTCGCCCGTCCGCTCTCGGTGTTTGCCGGTCTGCTACCGTTTCGCGGCTTCAACCTGCGCGAGCGCATCTTTATCAGCTGGGTGGGGTTACGCGGTGCAGTGCCGATTATCCTTGCCGTCTTCCCGATGATGGCGGGTCTGGATAACGCACGCCTGTTCTTTAACGTGGCCTTTTTCGTGGTGCTGGTGTCGCTGCTGTTCCAGGGAACGTCACTCGGGTGGGCGGCGAAAAAAGCCAAAGTGGTGGTGCCACCCATCGGCTGGCCGGTCCCCCGTGTGGGGCTGGATATTCACCCGGAGAACCCGTGGGAGCAGTTTGTCTATCAGCTCAGTGCTGATAAATGGTGCGTGGGGGCGTCGCTGCGCGATTTGCATATGCCGACCGAAACACGAATTGCGGCGCTGTTCCGCGATAATATCCTGCTGCATCCAACCGGCAGTACCCGCCTGCGCGAAGGTGATATTCTCTGCGTCATTGGCCGCGAACACGATTTGCCCGCACTGGGCAAACTGTTCAGCCAGTCTCCGCCTGTTGCGCTGGATCAGCGTTTCTTCGGTGATTTTATTCTGGAAGCCAGCGCAAAATTTGCCGACGTGGCGCTGATTTACGGTCTGGATGAAGGTCTGGAATACCGCGATAAACAGCAAACACTGGGCGAAATTATCCAGCAGCTGCTTGGCGCTGCACCGGTCGTCGGTGACCACGTGGAGTTTGCCGGGATGATCTGGACGGTGGCAGAGAAAGAGGATAATGCGGTACGCAAGGTCGGCGTGCGGCCGATGGAAGAAGACGCGGAGTAAGACTGGTTGCCGGGTGAGCGTTAGCGCCACCCGGCAACCAGGAAGGTTATACCGTCACAACAGGCACTCTCGGTGCCAGAGCACACATCAGCTCATAGCCGACCGTCCCCGCCGCGGCGGCCACATCGTCAATTTTCACTTCATTGCCCCACAGCTCTACCGGCGAACCAATGCCTGCCTGCGGGCACGGAGTCAGGTCAACGGCCAGCATATCCATCGACACTGTCCCCACCGTCCCCGTGCGAACACCATTTACCCACACTGGCGTGCCGGTCGGTGCGATGCGCGGATAACCGTCTGCATAGCCGCCTGCCACAATACCAATACGCTGTTCACCCGTTGCCCGGTAACGGCTGCCGTACCCTACCGTATCTCCCGCCTTCAGCGTCTGTACGCCGATAATTTCGCTCCGCAGAGTCATTACCGGCTTCAGGCCGCTGTTGGCGATATCCTGCCACTGACCAGACGGGGACGCACCGTACAAAATGATCCCAGGGCGCACCCAGTTATAGTGTGCTTCAGGATGCCAGAGCGTCGCCGCCGAATTCGACAGCGAGCGCGGACAATCCAGCCCTTCAGCCGCCTGGTCGATACGCACCAGCGCATCGGCAATACCGTCCGGTCTTTCGGCATCGGCAAAATGCGCCATCAGCGTCATTTCCCCCACGTTTTTCAGGGCGCGCAACTGCTGCCAGACCGTATGCACCCGCTCAGGCTGGAAGCCCAGACGGTTCATGCCGCTGTTCATTTTGAGATAAATATCCAGCGGGGCATGCAGCTTCGCATTCTGCAGAGCTTTAATCTGCCAGTTGCTGTGCACGCTGGTGGTCAGGCGATACTTATCCAGCAGCGGCAGATCGTCGGCGTGGAAGAACCCTTCCAGCAGCAAGACTGGCCCCTTCCAGCCGCGCTCGCGCAACAGAATAGCCTCTTCCAGATTCAGTAAGGCAAAGCCGTCGGTGGCACTGAGCGCGCTCCATATACGGTCAATGCCGTGACCGTAGGCATTCGCTTTCACCACCGACCACACGCGTGAACCTGGTGCGGCGCGGCGAACAATTTGCAGGTTATCCTTCAGAGCCTGCAAATTCAGCTGAGCCAGAACAGGACGGGACATGACGACTCCTTATGTTAATTATGCGCGCCGTGCAGGTGCTGTGGACGCGATGGGGTGAACCCTGATTGATAGCGCGCGGCACTTAAATCATCAAACGGAATGGCCGGCGTGCGCCCGGAGATCAGGTCGCTCAACAATTGTCCCGAACCACAGGCCATCGTCCAGCCGAGGGTACCGTGCCCGGTATTCGTCCACAGATTTTTAAACGGCGTGCGGCCCACAATTGGCGTACCGTCAGGTGTCATTGGACGCAGACCAGTCCAGAACGTTGCCTGCTCAACAAACCCACCGCGCGGGAAGAGATCGCCCACCACCATCTCCAGCGTTTCACGACGCGGTTGCAGCAGCTCGGTGTTAAAGCCGACGATCTCCGCCATACCGCCCACACGGATGCGGTTATCGAAACGGGTAATGGCGATTTTGTAGGTTTCATCCAGAATGGTCGATACAGGGGCACCGCTTTCCTCTTTCACCGGGATCGTCAGCGAGTAGCCTTTCAGCGGATATACCGGAATATCGAGAATGCCTTTCAGCATGGCGGTGGAGTATGAGCCAAACGCCATGACGTACGCGTCGGCTTTGATCACCTCTTCACCGCACTTCACGCCGTAGAGGTTTTCCCCTTCCGACAGCAACTTGTCGACAGAGGTGTTAAACCGGAATTTCACCCCCGCCTGTTCGCACATGTGCGCCAGACGCTGAGTAAAGAGCTGGCAGTCGCCGGTTTCATCGTTAGGTAAACGCAGCCCCCCGGTCAGCTTATGCGCCACTTCCGCCAGTGCAGGCTCTACCTGCCCCAGTTGGCTGGCTTCCAGCAGTTGATACGGTACGCCAGCATCTTCAAGTACGGCAATATCGCGGGTGGCGTTTTCATACTGTTGTGCCGTACGGAACAACTGCAGTGTTCCCCCCTGACGGCCTTCATACTCAATACCGGTCGAGGCGCGCAAGGCTTTCAGGCAGTCACGACTGTATTCCGCCAGACGCACCATGCGCCCTTTGTTTTCCATGTAATGCCGGGTATCGCAGTTGCGCAGCATCTGCCACATCCACTTAAGCTGGAACTGCGTGCCGTCCAGGCTGATCGCCAGCGGTGCATGACGCTGGAACATCCACTTGATCGCCTTCAACGGGACGCCGGGAGCCGCCCACGGTGCCGCATAGCCCGGTGAGATTTGCCCGGCATTCGCCGCGCTGGTTTCCAGCGCCGGGCCGGGTTCCCTGTCGATAACGGTAACCTCATGTCCCGCCTGACTTAAATACCAGGCGCTGGTTACGCCAACGACACCACTTCCCAGTATGACAACACGCATAGCTACCCCATATGTGCAAAAGAACAATCATCTAATTACAGATTGATAACCTAGTTGAAAATATTATTCAACATATGACTTTTTTATGGTGACTTACCTCACATCTTCCCCTGCATACGGGGATAGCGCTTATTTGGCATCTCCTGCTGCGCGTTATTTTTAACCAGCATAAAATACTGTTGATACCGGTTTTTTTGCCGTATCAAAAACGGGAAATCGCAAAGAAAAAATTTCTGCGCCAGCACGCTTTTTAACACGTTGTTCTATGCTTGAAAGGAGGCTCTCCAGACAGAGAGAGCACCAACAACGAGGGCGCGCTAATGGCTACTATTGATTCCATATCCAAGGACAACACACGTCTGAGCGATGGACCCGACTGGACCTTCGAGCTGCTGGATGTCTACCTCGCCGAGATCGACCGGGTAGCAAAGTTGTATCGCCTGGATACCTATCCCCATCAAATTGAAGTCATTACGTCCGAACAGATGATGGATGCCTACTCCAGCGTCGGGATGCCGATTAACTATCCACACTGGTCGTTTGGTAAAAAATTCATTGAAACCGAGCGCTTGTATAAACACGGCCAGCAGGGACTGGCGTATGAGATTGTCATCAACTCCAATCCGTGTATTGCTTATCTGATGGAAGAGAACACCATTACCATGCAGGCGCTGGTGATGGCGCATGCCTGCTACGGGCACAACTCGTTCTTCAAAAATAACTATCTGTTCCGTAGCTGGACGGATGCCAGCTCAATCGTTGATTACCTGATCTTCGCCCGCAAATACATTACCGACTGCGAAGAACGCTACGGCGTGGATGAAGTGGAGAAACTGCTCGACTCCTGTCACGCGCTGATGAACTACGGCGTCGACCGTTACAAACGGCCACAGAAAATCTCCCTGCAGGAGGAGAAAGCCCGGCAGAAAAGCCGCGAAGAGTATCTGCAAAGCCAGGTGAATATGCTGTGGCGTACCCTGCCGAAGCGTGAAGAGGAAAAAGCGGTCGCCGAGGCGCGGCGCTATCCGTCTGAGCCACAGGAAAACCTGCTTTACTTTATGGAGAAAAACGCCCCATTGCTGGAGTCATGGCAGCGTGAGATCCTGCGCATCGTGCGCAAGGTGAGCCAGTACTTCTACCCGCAGAAACAGACGCAGGTGATGAACGAAGGCTGGGCGACGTTCTGGCACTACACCATCCTTAATCACCTCTATGACGAAGGGAAAGTCACCGAGCGGTTCATGATGGAATTCCTGCACAGCCACACCAATGTGGTGTTCCAGCCCCCTTACAACAGCCCGTGGTACAGCGGTATTAACCCATATGCGCTTGGCTTTGCCATGTTCCAGGATATTAAACGCATCTGCCAGTCGCCAACGGACGAAGACAAATACTGGTTCCCGGATATTGCCGGTTCGGACTGGCTGGAAACGCTGCATTTTGCGATGCGCGACTTTAAGGATGAGAGCTTCATCAGCCAGTTTATGTCGCCGAAAATCATGCGTGATTTCCGCTTCTTCACCGTGCTGGATGATGACCGCAATAACTACCTGGAGATTTCGGCAATTCATAACGAAGAGGGATACCGTGAGATCCGCTCTCGCCTCTCTTCCCAGTACAACCTGAGCAACCTTGAGCCAAACATTCAGGTATGGAATGTGGATCTGCGCGGTGACCGCTCTCTGACGTTACGCTACATTCCGCACAACCGCGCGCCGCTGGATAAAGGGCGCAAAGAGGTGCTGAAGCATGTGCATCGCCTGTGGGGGTTTGATGTACTGCTGGAGCAGCAGAATGAGGATGGCAGCGTAGAGCTGCTGGAACGCTGCCCGGCGCGGTTGAATACGCTTTAACGCTGTTTGCCCGGTGGCACTCTGCTTACCGGGCGAAAAAAAACCTCTCAGACGAGAGGTTTTTTCTTTTAGCGACCCTGAATCGCTAAATCACCCGGCAGCGTTTTCTGCATACGATGCCAGATTTCACCGGAGTCGTGACCGTAGCGACGCACCGTTTCGTAAACCTGGTCGTGCAGACCAGAGGAACACAGTTCGCCCAGCTTGTGATAGAACCCCAGCGCCAGGCTACGGGCTTCCGGGTTGGCGAAATAGTGACGCCCAATGCGGGTGTACAACCCTTTCATTCCATTCAGGATGAGACCGTAAATCGGGTTGCCGGAGGCAAACGCTAACCCACGGAATACATTGTAATCGAGGGTGGCAAAGGCATCGGCATGATCTTCTATTGCATTCGCGCTGGCCAGAACCGCAAGCGCATCTTCCGGGTGCTGACGAAATGCAGTACGAATAAAGATTGTCGCGATATTGGTACGCACAGAGAGCAGGTTATCGATCAGCTGTGGCACACTTTCGTGGTCAAGACGTGCCAGCGTTTCAAGAATATTCAGCCCGGAGGTTTCCCAGAAGTTATTCACTTTTGTTGGCTTACCGTGCTGGATCGTCAACCAGCCATCACGCGCCAGTCGCTGGAGCACTTCTCGCAGCGTGGTGCGAGTGACGCCAATCAGTTCAGAGAGTTCGCGTTCAGCCGGAAGAATGGATCCTGCAGGGAAACGATTATTCCAGATGCTTTCAATGATGTACTCTTCCGCGAAACCCGCCGGGCTCTGCGCCTTAATAACCATAGTGAGATTTCCATTACACAGCTTTAGCAAATTGCACTCATCATACCAGAGGCATGCAGAGGCAGATAGCGCAGGAAAGCGAGAAAAGAGGGATCGCCGTTTAATTTTGATGAAATTTACAGACCGCTTTGTCGCCCTCCCGGAGACGATTTTTGCGTATACTTGTGCTTTGTCTTATTTGACGGGGAAGATAGTCTGTCGTGGAAATGTCATTCGGGCGCGCGCTGTGGCGCAACTTTTTAGGCCAGTCTCCCGACTGGTACAAACTGATACTGCTGGTATTCCTGGTTGTTAATCCTGTTATTTTCGTTGTGAACCCGTTTATTGCCGGATGGCTACTGGTCGCTGAATTTATCTTCACGCTGGCGATGGCGCTGACATGTTATCCGTTGCTCTCCGGTGGACTGCTGGCGTTCGAGGCCGTCGTGATTGGCATGACCAGCGCAGAACATGTGAAAGAGGAGCTGGCGTCAAATCTTGAAGTCCTGCTGTTGCTGATGTTTATGGTCGCCGGGATCTACTTTATGAAGCAGCTCCTGCTGTTTATTTTTACCCGGTTGTTATTAAGCATCTCCTCCAAAACGTTATTATCGCTGGCCTTCTGCCTGGCAGCCGCGTTCCTTTCAGCCTTCCTGGATGCACTGACGGTGGTTGCCGTCGTGATCAGCGTCGCCGTGGGGTTTTACGGGATTTATCACCGGGTGGCTTCCTCGCGCCCCGGGGATGACCTGCTGGACGACAGTCAGGTTGATACCTGGCACCGGGAAGTGCTGGAGCAGTTCCGCGCATTCCTGCGCAGTCTGATGATGCATGCCGGCGTGGGTACCGCACTGGGTGGCGTGATGACAATGGTGGGTGAGCCGCAAAACCTGATCATTGCCAAAGCCGCAGGCTGGCATTTCGGTGAATTTTTCCTGCGGATGGCCCCGGTTAGCGTACCGGTGCTGATTTGTGGTTTGCTCACCTGTGTGCTGCTGGAGAAATTCCGGGTCTTTGGCTATGGTGCAACCCTCCCGGAACCGGTACGCCAGGAACTCCAGAAATTCGATCTGCAAAGCCGCAGCCAGCGCACGCGTCAGGAGACGCTGCGTTTAGTCGCGCAGGGTATTATCGGCATCTGGCTGATTGCCGCGCTGGCTTTTCATCTTGCTGAAGTTGGCTTAATCGGCCTGTCGGTCATTATCCTGGCCACCACCTTTACCGGCGTGACGGACGAGCATGCCATTGGCAAAGCCTTCACGGAAGCCCTGCCGTTTACCGCGCTGCTGGCGGTGTTTTTTGCGGTTGTGGCGGTAATTATCGACCAACAGCTGTTCTCTCCACTGATCGCTTTCGTACTGAAAGCCGCGCCCGATGCCCAGCTATCGCTCTTTTACCTGTTCAACGGCCTGCTCTCATCAATTTCCGACAACGTGTTCGTCGGGACGGTGTATATCAATGAGGCCAAAGCGGCGATGGCGAACGGGGGTATCAGCGCCGGGCAATTTGAATTGCTCGCAGTGGCAATCAACACCGGGACGAACCTGCCCTCGGTGGCGACGCCAAACGGACAAGCTGCATTCCTGTTCCTGCTGACCTCAGCCCTTGCGCCACTCATTCGCCTCTCTTATGGCCGTATGGTGTGGATGGCGCTGCCCTATACGCTGGTGCTGACTGTCACAGGATTGCTGTGCATCAAAATTACCCTCATTCCTTATACGCAATGGTTGATACAAGCGGGTATACTTGCGGCGCAGTAAAATATGAATCCCGGGCAGCACGCTGCCCGTTTGCCTTTTCGCATGATAAACATCCAATTACGTTTTAATTCGTCAGGTACAGGTGGCGTGAAAAACGAATTCGTTTACACTGCGCTTTCTAAGCATGTTCCAGGGAAATGATTATGTTGAGATTTTTGAACCAGTGCTCCCGCGGTCGCGGAGCGTGGTTGTTAATGGCCCTGACCGCCTTTGCGCTGGAAATGGTCGCGCTGTGGTTCCAGCATGTGATGGGGCTAAAACCTTGCGTGCTGTGTATCTACGAGCGTTGCGCACTGTTCGGCATTATGGGTGCCGGTCTGGTGGGTGCGATTGCCCCAAAATCGCCGTTGCGCTATGCCGGGATTGCAATCTGGCTTTACAGCGCCTGGAAAGGCATCGAACTTTCCTGGCAGCACACCATGATGCAGCTGCATCCGTCACCGTTTATGACCTGTGATTTCGCCGCCCGCTTCCCGAGCTGGCTGCCACTGGATAAATGGCTGCCGCAGGTGTTTGTGGCGTCCGGTGACTGCTCCGTTCGTCAGTGGGAATTCCTGACACTGGAGATGCCACAGTGGCTGGTGGGTATTTTTGTTGCTTACTTCGTTGTGGCACTGCTGGTGCTGATTGCTCAGCCGTTCAAACCGAAGAAACGCGATCTTTTCGGCAGGTAAACGTAAAACGGTCACTTCGGTTGCCGTTTTTAGTGTTTTCGCCCTCTCCCGCAGGAGAAGGTTGGGTTGAAGGCATCGGAACAGACATACCCCATAAAAAAACCCGCTTCGGCGGGTTTTTTATAATCAGCGGTTGGGGTGATTCATGATGTGATCTTCCCAGTCCCGCACGTCAGACTCTTTCACTGCAATATGGCGTACGGAGATCCGCTCCCCGTGCATCGCCACCTTCGAGCCTGTCAGCAGCGGATGCCATGCCGGGAGATCCTTTCCTTCCGCCAGCAGGCGATAGGCGCAGGTATGCGGCAGCCACTCGAAGGTAGGCAGGTTCTCACGGGTTAACTTGATGCAGTCCGGCTCATATTCGAAACGGCGCTCATAGTTGCGGCACTGACAGGTTTTGATATTCAGCTGTTTGCAGGCAACGTTGGTAAAATAGATTTCGTCAGTGTCTTCATCCATCAGCTTATGCAGGCAACACTGCCCGCAGCCGTCACATAACGATTCCCACTCCACATCGGTCATGTCGTCGAGAGTTTTGCTTTGCCAGAAAGGAATGTCGTTCATCAGGATGTCCACACGTCAAAAGAAAGCGCACCTTATAGCGAGTCTGGCACGTTGATGCAAGTTTTGCCGCCCTCTTAAGACGGCAAGATGCTTTTACAGCACGCGGGTTTTCAGCGACAGACCGTTAAAACTCACGTCCAGCTCGTCGCCGCTGGTCAGCGGGCCAACGCCTTCTGGCGTACCGGTCAGGATCACATCGCCCGGCTTCAGGGTGAAGAAACGGCTCATGTAGGCAATCAGCGGTACAATTTTGTGGATCATGTCTGCCGTCGTGCCCTGCTGACGGATCTCACCGTTGACCTTAAGGCTGAGCGTGGTGTCCTGCGGATCGCCCGTAAACTCACTCACGGGAACAAAACCAGAGATTGGGCAGGCGTTATCAAACCCTTTGGCTTTTTCCCACGGTTGTCCGGCTTTCTTCATTTTACCCTGTACATCTCGCAGGGTCAGATCCAGCGCCACGCCATAACCGGCAATCGCTTTTTGCACATGCGCTTCCGGAGCCTGGCGCAGGGTCGCGCCAATCAGCACGGCCAGCTCCACTTCATGATGAACGGCTCCCAGCCCCTGCGGCAGCGCCAGCGGCTGGCGGATATCGCAAAGTGCCGTTTCCGGTTTGATGAACAGCACCGGCTCTTCTGGCGTCGCGCTGCCCATCTCCTGAATGTGTTTGGCATAATTGCTGCCAACGCAGACCACTTTGCTGACGGGATAATCCAGTAATGCACCTTGCCAGTTATGATGTTGATACATGGTCGACCCCTAAACGGTTGATATGTTGTGCCCGGAAGCGTTCGGGACTATTTTTTTCCGTTCACCTCAAGATGCTGTTTTAATAAATTCTCGGGTGGTGGTGGAAGCTGTAAATAATAGCCTTGCCCGGCTAATGCCGTTTTCACTTTTTCCAGATCGGCATTCACCAGTTTCTTACGCCCGTCGAGCGGCAGCAACATCGCCAGCTGAGGACGGCCAAAGCTCTTCATTAATTCTTCAGGCACGCGGGAAAAGTCGTCTTTCTTTTCGACATAAAGATAAGTCTGGTCACGGCTTGTACTTCTGTAGATCACACAAAACATGTTTTTACTCTGAATTAATGGGTGGTTGCTTGCCTCAATATACTCCTGACTATAACATGCCTGATACTCTTCGGAATATCGCAGCGAGTTGTTGCGGTTAATAGCAAATTGAGTAAGGCCAGGATGTCAAACACGCCCATCGAGCTTAAAGGCAGTAGCTTCACCTTATCAGTGGTACATTTGCATGATGCAAAACCCGAGGTTATTCGTCAGGCGTTAGAAGACAAAATCGCTCAGGCTCCCGCCTTTCTGAAGCACGCGCCTGTCGTTATCAATGTCAGTGGTCTGGATACCCCGGTTAACTGGACACGTCTCCAGCAGGCCGTCTCCTCAACCGGATTGCGCATTGTGGGCATCAGTGGCTGTAAAGATGCGGAACTGAAAGCAGAGATTGACCGTGCGGGACTGCCGCTGTTGACCGAGGGCAAAGAAAAAGCCCCTCGCCCGGCTCCTGCCGCAGCGCAAACGCCCCCTCCTCCGGTGCAAAGCGTTACACCCGTCACAAAAACACGAATGATTGATGTGCCGGTTCGTTCCGGTCAGCGTATTTATGCACCAAACTGTGATCTGATTGTTACAAGCCACGTCAGCGCTGGCGCAGAACTGATTGCGGATGGCAACATTCACGTCTACGGTATGATGCGTGGGCGTGCGCTCGCAGGTGCAAGTGGTGACCGGGATGCACAAATATTTTGTACTCACCTGACGGCGGAACTGGTGTCCATCGCAGGTGAATATTGGCTGAGCGACAAGATCCCAGCCGAATTTTATGGCAAAGCGGCTCGTCTGCGACTGGCAGATGACGCGTTGACCGTTCAACCGTTGAATTGATCCCTTTTTAACAAGGAATTTCTATGGCACGCATTATTGTTGTTACTTCGGGTAAAGGAGGCGTTGGCAAGACCACCTCCAGCGCGGCCATCGCTACTGGTTTGGCCCAGAAGGGAAAGAAAACCGTCGTTATTGATTTCGATATCGGCCTGCGTAACCTCGACCTGATCATGGGTTGTGAACGTCGCGTTGTGTATGATTTCGTTAACGTCATTCAGGGCGATGCAACGCTTAACCAGGCGCTGATTAAAGACAAGCGCACCGAGAATCTCTACATCCTCCCGGCCTCTCAGACGCGTGACAAAGACGCGCTGACCCGTGAAGGCGTGGAAACCGTACTCGGTGAACTGAAAAAAATGGAGTTCGACTTTGTGGTCTGCGACTCCCCTGCCGGTATCGAAACCGGTGCGCTGATGGCGCTCTACTTCGCTGATGAAGCGATCATCACCACTAACCCTGAAGTCTCATCCGTTCGTGACTCTGACCGAATTCTGGGTATTCTCGCCTCTAAATCCCGACGTGCGGAAAATGGCGAAGACCCGATTAAAGAGCACCTGCTGTTGACCCGCTATAACCCGGGCCGCGTGAACAAAGGTGACATGCTGAGCATGGAAGACGTGCTGGAGATCCTGCGCATCAAACTGGTCGGCGTGATCCCGGAAGACCAATCCGTGTTACGTGCCTCTAACCAGGGTGAGCCTGTTATCCTGGATACGCTGGCAGATGCGGGTAAAGCTTACGCGGATACCGTTGACCGCCTGCTGGGAGAAGAACGTCCTTTCCGCTTCATTGAAGAAGAGAAGAAAGGTTTCCTCAAACGCCTGTTCGGAGGATAAATTATGGCATTACTGGACTTTTTTCTCTCGCGGAAAAAGAACACCGCCAACATCGCAAAAGAACGTCTGCAAATCATCGTTGCGGAGCGTCGTCGTAGTGACGCCGAGCCACACTACCTGCCACAGCTGCGTAAGGACATCCTGGAAGTGATCTGTAAGTATGTGCAGATTGACCCGGAGATGGTCACCGTGCAACTGGAGCAAAAAGACGGGGATATTTCGATTCTGGAGCTGAACGTGACGCTACCAGAAGCGGAAGAGTCGCGTTAGTCGCATGTGTTGATTGTGTAGGCCGGGCACGCAACGCGTCGCCCGGTAATTCCCCCGGCGGCGCGTTGCGCTTACCGGGGCTACAGGTTTATCAGCGTGGGTACCCTTCCAGCAGCGTATTGAGGCGATCGGCCATCAATTCGCCACGCCAGCCTGCCATCAGTTCCGGCAATCCATTCTGTAGCTTCAGCTTCCAGTGCCAGTTCAGTAGCTGGTTAATCTGACGACGTGATGCCAGTAATTCAGCCCCCAGCTTGCTTTCCGTTGCAACCTCCTGCACCAGCGCTTTGATCTCTTTAAACGCCTTGCGATAGCCCGGCATATCCATCAGATTCAGCAGTGGTTCCGGCAGTTCCTCATCCGGCGTTTGCTGCGCTTTTGCCACCAGCGCAAGCAGGGTTTTACCGTGGAAACGAATTTCGCTGCCCGAAAGTCCGATGCTGTCGAGCTCACCCATGCTGCCCGGCATATAGCGCGCAACGGCCCAGAGGTGTTCTTCGCGGACCACGAAGTTGACGGCCAGATCGCGTTCACGCGCTTTACGCAGACGCCAGTCAGCCAGTAATTGCAGGCAGGCCAGCTGACGCGTACGTAACTGCCACGCGTTGCTGATATCACGCCAGGCCTCTTTCGGATCAACCACATCCTGACGACGCAACTGCGTCATACGGCACTCATCCAGGGCCGCAGGTAACCAACCTGAAGCTTCCGCCTCTTTCATCAACTGCCCGGCAATTGGCAGCAGGTAAAACACGTCTGCCGCGGCGTAATCAAGCTGACGCTCCGTCAGCGGGCGTGCCAGCCAGTCGGTACGGGATTCACTCTTATCCAGCGTCAGGCCGGTATACTCCTCAACCATTGCGGCAAATCCCCATGAAAGCGGGCGATTGCTGAACGCAGCAAGGATCTGCGTATCAATTAACGGTTGCGGCATGATGCCAAAGGTATTCAGGAACACTTCCAGATCTTCACTGCCTGCATGCAGGTATTTCGTCACGGCAGGATCGAGCAGCAATTCACGCATTGGCGTCCAGTCGGTGATACCAAGAGGGTCGATCAGCGAGACGCGTTTGCCGTCGAACATCTGAATCAGACCCAACTGCGGATAATACGTCCGGGTACGAACAAACTCGGTATCCAGGGCAATGGCAGGAAAGTCGCGCGTAACCTCGCACAGCGAAGCCAGCTCGTCATTGGTAGTGATCATCTGGTAATTCAAAACGGTTTCTCTTTTGTTTGCGCCCATAAAAAACGCCGGCTTAACCGGCGTCTGGGCGATTAGCGTGAAGCTCAGGCCTTATTGTCTACTTTGCCACGGGCTTCGTCACGTAATTCTCGTCGTAATATCTTCCCGACATTCGATTTCGGCAGCTCATCGCGGAACTCAACCAGCTTCGGCACCTTGTAACCGGTCAATTGACGGCGGCAGAACGTTATCAGTTCTTCCTCATTCAGCGAAGGATCTTTCTTGACCACAAAAATCTTCACCGCCTCACCGCTGCTGCCAGAAGGGACGCCAACGGCCGCCACTTCCCGTACACCGTTGTGCTGCATGACCACGTCTTCGATTTCATTCGGATAGACGTTGAAACCAGAGACAAGGATCATGTCTTTTTTACGGTCGACAATACGCAGGAAGCCTTCATCGTCCATCACAGCGATATCACCCGTATGCAGCCAGCCGTTTTTGATTATCTCATCAGTGGCATCCGGACGCTGCCAGTAACCCAGCATCACCTGCGGGCCTCTGACACACAGCTCACCGGGTTCACCCGGAGCTACTTCGTTATCGTCGTCATCCACCAGTTTGGCTTCCGTCGACGGTACCGGCAGGCCAATGCTTCCGCTGTGGTAGTCGATATCATGCGGGTTCACACTGACCAACGGCGCACACTCTGTCAGCCCATAGCCTTCCAGCAAATACTGGCCGGTGAGCTTCACCCAGCGCTCCGCCACCGCCTGCTGAACAGGCATCCCACCGCCCGCAGAGAGGTGCAGCGTGGAAAAATCAAGCTGCTGGAACTCTTTGTTGTTAAGCAGTGCGTTAAACAGGGTATTCACCCCCGTCATGGCCGTGAACGGATATTTCGCCAGCTCTTTGACCAGCCCCGGGATATCACGCGGGTTGGTGATAAGCAGGTTCTGACCACCCAGCTCGATAAACAGCAAGCAGTTCATGGTCAGGGCGAAAATGTGATACAGCGGAAGCGCCGTGACCACCAGCTCTTTACCACGGTGCAGCAACGGCCCATAGGTTGCGTTGACCTGCTCCAGGTTTGCCAGCATGTTGCGGTGGGTCAACATCGCGCCTTTGGCAACACCGGTGGTGCCCCCGGTGTATTGCAGGAAGGCGAGATCTTCCGGCACCACCTCCGGCTTCACGTATTGCATACGATAACCCGCATGCAGTGCGCGACGGAATGAGATGGCATCCGGCAGATGGTATTTCGGTACCAGTCGTTTGATGTATTTTACGACGAAGTTAACCAGCGTCCCTTTAGCGGTAGAGAGCTGATCGCCCATTCGCGTCAGAATGACGTGTTTGACCTGGGTTTTGTCGACGACTTTTTCCAGCGTATGGGCGAAGTTAGAAACAATGACGATCGCGGCCGCACCGCTGTCATTCAGCTGATGCTCCAGCTCACGCGGGGTATACAGAGGGTTAACGTTCACAACGATCATCCCGGCTCGCAGGATGCCAAACAACGCCACCGGGTATTGCAGCAAGTTCGGCATCATTAATGCGACGCGGTCCCCCTTCTGTAGCCCCAGCCCTTCCTGCAGGTAAGCAGCAAAGGCGCGGCTGCGCTCTTCCAGCTTGCGAAACGTCATTACCTCGCCCATGTTTACGAACGCAGGCTGATCGGCGTAACGCGTGACTGAATTTTCAAATAATTCAACCAGGGATTGATAACGGTCAGGATTGATCTCCGCCGGAACATCTGCGGGATAACGGTTAAGCCAAACCTTCTTCAATGCATCACCTCTGAAATGAGTGTTCGTCGTCATCACAACCCCGATAATAAACAGTTTGTTAACATTATATTAACTCAGCGTACCAGTTTATTAATTGTTCAGATTTAAGGTTGCGAAGCGCGTCACTCTTTTTTTTCGTTTTGTCCGTAAAAAAACAGAGACAGCGGCCGAGCCGCTGTCTCTTTCCTAACAATAACAGTAAGTTACTCGGTTACAATCGTTTGAACCTGTGCGGGACCCGGGTTGTACCAGCCCCAGCCAGGGTAACCATAGCGGTATGGGTGCGGCCCCCACATCCACGGATCCATAGGCTGTGGCGGCATCACAATCTGTTGTTCAATCCGCCAGCGCTTGTAGCCGTTTACCTGCATGGTCATGAATTTGTACGGCGTATTGCCGATTTTGCCTTGTACCGTTCCGGTAATAGGCCCAACGACAGTGACCAGCTGACCGCGAAAATCGACCGGATCGAGGAACCCGCTGACATCCGCATAAATGCGCCCGCGAGACGCCTCACCCAGTACTGGCCGCGCGCCGCTATCCAGCGGTACGGTGGCGATCTCCAGACGGGTTTTCCCCTGCTGGTTTAACACCTCAACCACCTTGCCGCCGAAGCGGGCTTCCTGACCAACATACAGTTCAGGCGCATTCATTACGCGCACCAGATCCTGTTGTGGTGTAGGACTACTTCCCTTTATCGCGTCAGGAACGGTGACACATCCGCTCAGTGTAATGGCCACCACGCCAGCCATAATAAGGCGTACTACTGTAGTCTGAACCGCCATGATGCGACTCCTTATTTCTCAGTTCCTGTTACTGAGATTCACTCGCGGCCCGGAAGTTTCTTCCACGCGACGGTGTTTCGCAAATAAACCGGTTCAGCATGTTCAACTGCAACGGTTTTTCCTGCTGCAAGCAGCTGACAGGCAATAGGAAGCATATCTTCGGCGGCTGGCAGCAACATGTTGCCTTCCACCAGCGTTAACCCGGTGTCATTCGCCATGTCAGGCCATGCCGGCCAGCCCGTGCCAACCATCGCCCACTCGCCGGACAGCTGTTTCAGCCGTTCGGTCACCGCTTCAGGCTTAAGTACCGCTTCGGTCTCTTCACCGTGCCACACGCCCTGCTCATCGCGGGTGTATTCAGCCCAGTAGACTTCGCCCATGCGGGCATCAATTGCCGCCAGCACACGTGTTGCGCCGGTCATGCGCCATGCGCCCTGCGCCATTGTTGCCAGCGTGGAGACGCCAATCATGGGCAACTCAGCGCCCAGCGCCAGCCCCTGTGCAATCCCAATCCCGATGCGTACGCCCGTAAAGCTGCCGGGGCCCCGGCCATAGGCCAGTGCATCAAGGTCGGTTAAGGAGGTATCGCCCGTAGTCAAAATCGCTTTGACCAGGGGCAGAATACGTTGGGTATGTTCCCGTGGGCACTCTTCGAAATGAGCAGAGATAACACCGTCGTTCCACAGGGCAACAGAACAGGCCTCTGTAGCGGTATCAATAGCCAGAATTCGCATCAGTTGTCGCGCTCTCGCAATGGTCAGTCACAAAATGGCGCGCATCTTAGCACACTCCGGGGCAAATTACTCCGCCGTTGGGTTTGCCAGGAAACGAACCGCGCGCTTAATGTCCCGCGTGCGGGGGGCAGGCGGCAGGCTTGCCAGGAACGTCGCTCCGTATGGACGCATCACCAGCCGGTTATCGCAAATGACCAGCACACCCCGGTCATCTACGTCACGGATCAGACGCCCTACCCCTTGTTTAAGGGTGATCACCGCATCCGGCAGTTGAACTTCATCGAAAGGATCGCCCCCACGCAGACGGCAGTCCTCCATTCGCGCTTTCAGCAGCGGATCGTCCGGGGAGGTAAACGGCAGTTTATCGATGATCACCAGAGAGAGCGTATCGCCGCGCACGTCCACCCCTTCCCAGAAACTACTGGTTGCTACCAGCAGGGCATTACCCGCGCTGACAAACTGCTGAAGCAGTTGCCCTTTGCTGGTTTCACCCTGAAGCAGTACCGGCAGCGTCATGGTGGCACGGAACTGTTCGGCCAGGTCACGCATCATGGCGTGAGAGGTGCAGAGCATAAAACAGCGACCGTTGTTGGCCTCAATCATGGGTTTCAGCATCGCCGCCAGCAGGCGCGCTGCGCCCGGCTGGTTAGGTAACGGCAGATTGCGTGGAACACAGAGCAACGCCTGTTTTTCATAATCAAACGGGCTTGGCAGGAGCAGTGATTCTGCCTGCTCAATCCCCAGACGTTCAGTAAAGTGGTGCAGATCGTCATTGACCGACAGCGTAGCGGAGGTGAATATCCAGCTCCCCGGCTTTTGCGTCATCACCTCTTTGAATTTATCTGCTACGGTCAGCGGCGTCAGGGCCAGCGTAAAATGGCGAGAGGTACATTCATACCAGTAGCTAAAGCCCGGCTGGTTGATCTCTTTTAGCCTTTTGAGCCGCCCCCGGTAGAGCGTGGCGCGCTCAAAGGCGGCATCCAGCAACGCTGAACGGCCAAGTGACAGTTTCGCCACGTCGTAGCAAAGTTCCAGAGCATCATCCAGCAATAACAACGCACGCTGGATATTGCTGTCTGCCAGTAGCTCGCGCAGATTACCCCGGTAGCCCGGTTCCCCAAGCTGCAGGCGGAAATCCTGCGCACTCTGCGCCAGGCGGTCGGCACATTTTTGCAGTTGCTGGGTGTCTTTTAATTCAGTGCGATAGGCAATGGTGAAATCTTTCGCCAGATCCTGCAACTGACGGCTGGAAAGTGACTGACCAAAATACTGGCTGGCGATATCCGGTAGCTGGTGGGCTTCGTCAAAGATCATCACTTCCGCTTCCGGTATGAGCTCACCAAAGCCGCTGTCTTTGACCACCATATCCGCGAGGAACAGATGATGGTTAACCACCACGACATCCGCATCCATCGCGGTTTTACGTGCTTTTACCACAAAACAGTCTTTATACAGTGGGCAGTCGCTGCCAAGGCAGTTGTCGTTGGTGCTGGTGACCAGCGGCCAGGCGGGAGAATCTTCCGGCACGCTCGCGCAGGTGCTGATATCGCCCTCTTCGGTCTGATTGGCCCAGGCACGAAGAATAATGACATCGCTCAGGGTTTGCACCGGCAGGTCACCGCCCGCCAGCGCCTGCTGTTCAAGACGCTCCAGGCAGATATAGTTAGAACGCCCCTTCAACAACGCCAGGCGACCTTTGTATTTCAGCGCTTTTGCCACCGTGGGCAAATCGCGACTGTAGAGCTGGTCCTGAAGCGCCTTTGACCCCGTAGAGATGATCACTTTCTTTTTTGCACGCAGCGCCGGGGCAAGGTATGCATAGGTTTTACCTGTACCGGTTCCGGCTTCCACCACCAGCGGCTGTGCTTTGTCGATGGCATGCGCCACGGCATGCGCCATCTGACGCTGTGGTTCACGCGGCTTAAAGCCGGGAATGGCCTGTGCTAACTGACCCTCAGGGGAAAAATCGTCTGCCACGGTGCTCTCTCACTGTATTTTTGCACAGGGATTATGTCAGCCCATCCGTCACAGTGCCACCCCAAATAGTGACGACGGGAGAACAATATGGCAGTCTTGCCGCCTGATATGAAAATAACGAGGAAACGTTTATGACGATTGTGCGCATTGATGCGGAAGCCCGCTGGTCTGATGTCGTAATTCATAACCAGACGCTCTATTACACCGGCGTGCCGGAAAATCTGGACGCAGACGCGTTCGAGCAGACGGCGAACACCCTTGCACAGATTGATAAGGTACTGGAAAAACAGGGTAGCAATAAGTCCCGCATTCTGGATGCCACCCTTTTTCTGGCTGACAAAGCGGATTTTGCGGCGATGAACAAAGCCTGGGATGCGTGGGTGGTGGCGGGTCACGCGCCTGTACGCTGCACCGTACAGGCGACGCTGATGAAACCGGAATATAAGGTAGAGATTAAGATTATCGCGGCAGTTTAAGCCTGACCCATTAGGGCTATTTGGCTTGCCATTTTGAACCTGGGCAGTGCTCGAAATCCTCACGTACTACGTGTACGCTCCGGTTTCTCCGCGCAGTCCGTGTTCAAACTGCCTGCGTTAATAACCCTACTGGGCCAAGCTCTAAGCCCGATTATTCTTCGTCTTCATCCTCGAAACGCGCCACGATCCGCTCACCGGTATGAGTGGCGCGAAGTTCTTCCGCCACCTGGGAAATTGCCTGCCCGCTGCTCATCCCCTGGGACATCAGCTCCTGGATCCGCTCAACTGCTTTCTGCTGCTGCTCGTGGCTCAGAGAAGGTAAACCTGCAAACATTGTCAACTCCTGCTAAATTGTCTGCGCTAATTATTTCACGCTGCCCGGTAGTATGCCACACATGAACATGCGCTTCCCCACTGTTATGACCTTGCCCTGGCGTGTTGACGCCGCTGAGTTCTGGTTTGCTCGCCTGAGCCACCTTCCTTTCGCGATGCTGTTGCACTCCGGTCATGCCGACCATCCCTACAGCCGTTTTGATATTCTGGTTGCCGATCCGGTAGAAACCCTGATAACCCACGGCGGGGTGACGTCTGTTGGGACGCGTCAGTCAACGGACGATCCGCTGATGTTGCTTCAGCAGTCCATTGACGCACTGGGCTTATCCGTAAACCCGGATCCCGATCTTCCCTTCCAGGGCGGCGCTCTGGGGTTGTTCGGCTATGATTTAGGCCGTCGTTTTGAAACACTTCCCGATAATGCGCAGGACGATATCCCGCTGCCGGATATGGCAGTAGGTCTGTACGACTGGGCGTTAATTGTTGACCACCACCGGCAGGTGGTTTCCCTGCTTAGCCACTCGGATGTAAATGCACGTCTGGCCTGGCTGGAATCACAACAACCGGCTTCAGCAACAGACTTCAGCCTGACCTCGAACTGGCGTTCGAACATGACCGCGCAGGAATATGCGCAAAAGTTCTCACGCGTTCAGGCGTATCTGCAAAGCGGTGATTGCTATCAGGTCAACCTCGCCCAGCGCTTTCAGGCGACGTATCAGGGTGATGAATGGCAGGCCTTTACCCGCCTGAACGCCAGTAACAAGGCACCGTTTAGCGCGTTTTTACGTCTGGAACAGGGCGCAATCCTTAGCCTCTCGCCAGAGCGATTTATTCATCTCGCTGAAGGTACCATTCAGACCCGCCCGATCAAAGGTACGCTTCCGCGTCTGGCAGACCCTGAAGCCGATCGTCTGCAGGCGAAAAAGCTGGCCGCATCACCAAAAGACCGCGCCGAAAACCTGATGATTGTGGATCTGATGCGCAACGATATTGGCCGGGTGGCCGTGCCGGGAAGCGTGCGGGTGCCTGAACTGTTCGTGGTCGAGCCTTTCCCGGCGGTGCATCATCTGGTCAGCACCATTACCGCACAGTTGCCTGCGTCGCGTACGGCCTGCGATCTCCTGCGCGCCGCGTTTCCGGGAGGCTCCATCACCGGCGCACCCAAAGTGCGGGCGATGGAGATTATCGATGAACTCGAGCCACACCGCCGCAACGCCTGGTGCGGCAGCATTGGCTATGTCAGCCTCTGCGGTACGCTGGATACCAGCATTACCATTCGCACCCTGACCGCCTGCGCGGGCAATATTTACTGTTCTGCCGGTGGCGGAATTGTGGCGGATAGCGAAGTTCAGGCGGAATATCAGGAAACCTTTGATAAAGTTAACCGTATCCTTCAACAACTGGAGACATAACGGGTGGAGAAAGAGAACCTGACGCTGGATGATTTTCTGTCGCGTTTCCAGCTTTTGCGCCCACAGGTGAGCCGAGAAACCCTGAATCGCCGTCAGGCCGCGGTGCTTATCCCGGTGGTGCGCCGCGAACAGCCCGGTTTACTGCTGACACAGCGTTCACCGCACTTGCGCAAACACGCCGGTCAGGTTGCTTTCCCGGGGGGGGCTGTCGACAGTACCGACGCTTCGTTGATTGCTGCCGCACTGCGTGAAGCACAGGAAGAGGTCGCGATCCCACCGGAGGTCGTCGAGATCATTGGTGTTCTGCCGCCAGTCGACAGTGTCACCGGTTTTCAGGTCACGCCGGTCGTCGGCATTATCCCCCCTGATCTTCAGTATCATGCCAGCGTCGATGAAGTCTCTGCGGTGTTTGAAATGCCGCTGGAAGAGGCTCTTCGTCTCGGGCGCTATCACCCTCTGGACATTCAGCGACGAGGTCATGCACACCGGGTCTGGTTGTCCTGGTATCAGCATTATTTTGTCTGGGGCATGACGGCAGGCATCATTCGTGAACTGGCGCTGCAAATCGGCCTGAAGCCTTGACTATACTTTACATTCGCGAATTTAACGTAAGTTTGCGAGGTGCGTCTCAGCATTAGTAAATCAGGGGTTATCCATTAGTTTAATTCATGTGAATAGTCAAGCCGAGGTCGATGTTCCCTCTTACACTATGCGCAGTTATAACATCGTTACTGGAAACCCGGTAACCCTGTCAGGAGTGTGAAAGTGATTAGTATATTCGACATGTTCAAAGTGGGAATTGGCCCTTCGTCTTCCCATACTGTAGGCCCGATGAAGGCCGGTAAACAGTTCGTCGATGATCTGGTCGAAAAAGGATTACTGGAAAGCGTTACCCGTGTTGCCGTGGATGTTTACGGCTCGCTGTCATTAACGGGTAAAGGCCACCACACCGATATCGCCATTATTATGGGTCTGGCGGGCAACATGCCGGACACCGTTGATATTGATGCCATTCCGGCATTCATCCGCGACGTGGAAACGCGCGGTCGCCTGCTGCTGGCAAACGGCCAGCGCGAAGTGGATTTCCCGCAGGATGATGGCATGCGTTTTCGCAGCGACAACCTGCCGCTGCACGAAAACGGGATGACCATCCACGCGTTTAACGGCGAAAAAGAGATTTACAGCAAAACCTACTACTCCATTGGCGGTGGCTTCATTGTTGATGAAGAGCACTTTGGCAAAGAGAGCGTGGGCGACGTCAGCGTGCCGTATCCGTTTAAATCGGCCACCGAGATGCTGGGTTATTGCAAAGAGAGCGGCCTGTCGCTTTCCGGCATGGTGATGCAAAACGAACTGGCACTGCACAGCAAAAAAGAAATTGAAGACTATTTTGCTAACGTGTGGCAGACCATGCGAGCCTGTATCGACCGCGGTATGAACACCGAAGGTGTGTTACCTGGGCCACTGCGCGTGCCGCGTCGTGCCTCTGCGCTGCGTCGTATGCTGGTGACAACGGACAAATTCTCCAACGACCCTATGAACGTGGTCGACTGGGTGAACATGTTTGCCCTTGCGGTTAACGAAGAAAACGCCGCCGGTGGCCGTGTGGTAACTGCGCCTACCAACGGCGCATGCGGTATCGTTCCGGCGGTACTGGCCTATTACGATCACTTTATTGAGCCTGTCAGCCCGGATATTTACATCCGTTACTTCCTGGCAGCGGGTGCGATTGGCGCGCTGTACAAAATGAACGCATCCATCTCTGGCGCAGAAGTCGGCTGCCAGGGCGAAGTGGGCGTGGCGTGTTCTATGGCAGCAGCTGGCCTTGCAGAACTGCTGGGTGCAAGCCCGGAGCAGGTCTGTGTGGCGGCGGAAATCGGTATGGAACATAACCTCGGTCTGACCTGCGACCCGGTTGCAGGCCAGGTACAGGTACCGTGTATTGAGCGTAACGCTATTGCCTCAGTGAAAGCGATCAACGCCTCTCGTATGGCAATGCGCCGTACCAGCGAACCTCGCGTATCGCTGGATAAGGTTATCGAAACCATGTACGAAACCGGCAAGGACATGAACGCGAAGTACCGCGAAACGTCACGCGGTGGTCTGGCCATTAAGGTGCAGTGCGACTAATACTTCCTTTCGCCCATCTGCAACGGATGGGCGATATTACCTCTCACGTCTCGTCTCCTTCCTCTTTCCCCACTACACTTTCTCTATTGCTTCCGGCTTTTGGGGCTGGTAGCGCATAGAGCGACCGTTCATGCAAAATGCACAAACGATCATTAAAAACTATCGCCGAAAACGCGTTATCGTCTGTGTGACGGTTGCGCTCCTTACGCTCATCCTGACGTTAGGTATTCGTTTTGTTTCACAGCGTAATGCCAATCAGGAGCGGATCCTCGATTTTGCCAGCTATACCGTTCGCTCTCTCGATAACGTGCTGCTTTCATTAGAACGCCGCCGGAATCTTCTGCAAACGCTGGTGGGTGAACCTTGCCCGCAGGTGCATCTGGTTTTGCGAAAACAGGCCGCCATTTTGCAGACCGTTCGCTCCATCGCGCTGATTAAAGACGGGATCCTGTACTGCTCCAGTATTTTCGGCAGCCGTAATGTCCTCGTGCGTGATTTTCAACCGGTCTTACCTGCCAGTAAGCCAAAACTGATTTTGTCGACCGACCAGTGGCTGCTCAAAGGCAGCCCCATTCTGATTCAGTGGACCCCGATTTCCCCGAGCGGTGAAGATGGCGTGATGGAGATCGTCAATATTGATCTCATCACCAGAATGATACTCGAGCCACAGACCCCGCTGATTACCGACGTGGTGCTGACCGTGGGCGATCATTATCTGCGCTATGGTCAACAGGTCACGGAAACCCTGAGCTTTGATGACGGAGATTCGCTTCTGGAGAAGGCGTCGACACACTATCCCTTCTCCATTACGGTCAGCGGGCCAGGCCCTGGTGAAATGGCGTTAATCAACCTGCCAACGCAGTTACCGCTGGGGTTAATGCTGAGCCTGCTGCTGGGCTATATCGCCTGGCTGGCAACCGCGCGCCGCATGAGCTTCACGTGGGAAATTAACATGGGGATCGCGGCACGGGAATTTGAACTTTTTTGCCAGCCGCTGGTGAATGCCCGTACCCAGGACTGCATCGGCGTCGAGATCCTGTTGCGCTGGCATAACCCGCGACAGGGCTGGATCTCACCGGAAGTGTTTATTCCCCTGGCAGAAGAACATAACCTGATTGTTCCTCTGACACGCTACGTCATCATGGAGACCGTGCGTCAGATTGGTTATTTTCCGGCCTCAAACAGTTTTCAGATCGGGATAAACGTGGCTGCCAGCCACTTCCGCCGCGCCACCCTGTTGCAGGATCTGAACCGCGCCTGGTTCAGCGCAAAACCCACTCAACAGCTGGTTATTGAACTGACCGAACGCGACGACCTGCTCGACGTCGATTACCGCATTGTTCGGGAGTTGCATCGCGAAGGCGTGAAACTGGCGATTGATGATTTTGGTACCGGGAACAGTTCACTTTCCTGGCTCGAAAAACTCCATCCTGACGTGTTGAAAATTGACAAATCATTCACCACGGCAATTGGTACCGATGCCGTGAACTCGACGGTAACGGACATTATTATTGCGCTGGGTCAGCGGTTGAATATTGAGCTGGTTGCGGAAGGGGTCGAAACAGAGGAACAGTCGCGGTATTTACGCCGACACGGCGTGCATAACCTGCAGGGATTTTTTTATGCGCGACCAATGCCGCTACGGGAATTTCCAAAATGGCTGGCGGAGAGTTCCCCCCCGCCAGCGCACCACAATGGACACATCGTGCCCTTAATGCCGTTGCGTTAAGAAGACTTACTCGTCTTCGTCGTGTGCCGATTGCTCTTTAACAATACGCACCATATCAACGCGATAATCGTTCGCTTCAACAATGGTAATGTGCAAAGGTGGCAGTTCGATCACGTCACCGGTACGCGGGATTTGCCCGTTAACGGAAATCACCAGCCCTGCAACGGTGGCAATGTCTTCATCATCATTGATGACGTTTTCCAGCCCCAGCGTATGCGAGAGCGCGTGCAGGTCGGTCGTTCCCTTCACCAGCCAGCCTTCGCCGTCGGCCACAATTTCTGGCGTTTCGTCTGCATCCGGGAATTCACCGGCAATCGCTTCAAGCACGTCCAGCGGCGTGACCAGCCCCTGCACCACACCAAACTCGTTGGTGACGATGACGAAGCTCCCGCGAGCGCGGCGCAGTACGCCCAGCAGATTGATCGGATCCAGCGTTTCCGGCACCACAATTGCAGGTGATGCGGCCGCGATGGCTTCCACGTTGACGCCCTCTTCCAGCGCCACCAGCAGCTCTTTCGCACGCACCACGCCGATTATCTCATCCAGCTCACCACGACACACCGGGAACAGACTGTGCGGTGAAGAGAGCAGTTGCTGACGGATTTCACTGACGCTCAGGTTGGCATCTACCCAGCTGATTTCACCGCGCGGGGTCATGATACCGCGCAGCGAACGGGAGGCCAGTGAGAGCACGCCGTTGATCATGTAGCGTTCTTCTTCAACGAACGCCCCTTCAGGGACCGGAACCGGGTTACGGCTTTCGTTATCGGACTGTACGGTCACCTGACGACGGCCCCCCATCAGGCGCAGAATGGCATCCGCCGTACGGGCACGCAGCGGCTGATTCGATTGCTGCTTAATGAAGTTACGGCGCGCAATCTGGTTAAACAGCTCGATAAGGATCGAGAAGCCAATCGCGGCATACAGGTAACCTTTCGGAATATGGAAGCCAAAACCTTCCGCGACCAGGCTCAGACCAATCATCAGCAGGAAGCTCAGACACAGCACCACGACCGTTGGATGTTGGTTCACGAAACGCGTCAGCGGCTTCGAGGCCAGCAACATCATCGCCATCGCAATCACTACGGCTGCCATCATCACTGGCAGGTGGTTCACCATACCCACCGCCGTGATCACCGCATCCAGCGAGAAGACGGCATCAAGCACCACGATCTGCAATACAACCACCCAGAAGCTGGCATACCCCTTACCGTGACCATCATCGTGCTGTCTGTTTTCCAGCCGTTCGTGCAGTTCGGTTGTGGCCTTGAACAGCAGGAATATCCCCCCCAGCAGCATGATCAAATCGCGGCCAGAGAAGGTGAAATCCATGACGGAAAAAAGCGGTTTCGTCAGCGTCACCATCCACGAGATGACGGACAACAGTGCCAGTCGCATGAACAGTGCCAGCGAGAGACCGATCAGACGCGCTTTATCACGTTGTTTTGGCGGAAGTTTATCCGCAAGGATGGCAATGAACACCAGGTTATCGATGCCGAGAACAATCTCCAGCACCACCAGCGTGAGCAATCCTACCCAGATTGACGGGTCCATTAAGAATTCCATGACAAGCTCCTGCTAAAGGAATGACAAAACGGTGCACCAATCGGCATGGGCAAATCAATGGTAGACAGCGTTGAAACGTGGCGAGGATCGCCGGTGAAAGAGGCGCAGAACGGCCTGAAAGATGACTGACGTCGGTGACGGTCCATATAGTGGGCTGCTGCCCTATACTCCTGAATAGATAAACGGAGGCTAAACATATCAGAGACAATAATCTTTTGGCAAAGATTTACTTTTTTTTGCAAGAACGCGTCAAAAGACTAAATTTTCGTCGCGTATTTTCTGTGTTTCGAAAGCTAAATTACGGATCTTCATCACATAAATTATTCTTTCACTGTCTAAAATAATTCGCGGAAGTCTTAGTTTATTTAACGATAACCCTTATCTGAATCGATTCGGTTCGCCAGATGCGATTCTCAGTACGACTGCCTGGCAGACGTATTAATGATAATAAAAGGAGGTAGCAAGTGACCATTGCTATTGTCATAGGCACACATGGTTGGGCTGCAGAGCAGTTAATCAAGACGGCAGAGATGCTGTTGGGCGAGCAGGAAAACGTCGGCTGGATCGATTTCGTTCCGGGTGAAAATGCCGAAACGTTGATTGTGAAGTACACCGCTCAACTTGAGAAGCTGGATACCAGCAAAGGCGTGCTGTTTCTCGTTGATACATGGGGCGGCAGTCCGTTTAACGCTGCCAGCCGCATTGTCGTCGATAAAGAGCATTACGAAGTCGTCGCCGGGGTGAACATTCCTATGCTGGTGGAAACCTTCATGGCGCGTGACGATAACCCGAGCTTCGATGAGCTGGTCGCACTGGCTGTCGAGACGGGTCGCGAAGGCGTGAAAGCGCTGAAAGCACAACCGGTTGAAAAACCTGCACCTGCTGCCGTGGCACCAAAGGCCGCAGAACCTGCAAAACCAATGGGCCCGAACGATTATATGGTCATTGGCCTTGCACGTATCGATGACCGTCTGATCCACGGCCAGGTCGCTACGCGCTGGACCAAAGAAACCAACGTTCGCCGCATTATCGTCGTCAGCGACGAAGTGGCCGCCGACACCGTACGTAAAACCCTTCTGACCCAGGTTGCACCACCGGGCGTGACCGCGCACGTTGTGGATGTCGCTAAAATGATCCGCGTTTATAACAACCCGAAATATGCGGGTGAGCGCGTGATGCTTCTGTTCACAAACCCGACAGACGTCGAGCGCATTGTTGAAGGCGGCGTGAAAATCACCTCCGTTAACATTGGTGGTATGGCTTTCCGTCAGGGCAAAACGCAGGTCAACAACGCGATTTCAGTCGATGAAAAAGATATCGAAGCATTCAACAAGCTGAATGCACGCGGTATTGAGCTGGAAGCCCGTAAGGTTTCCACAGATCAGAAACTGAAAATGATGGATTTGATCGGCAAAGTGGGGAAATAAGCCCGCGCCGGTTTTTCACATAAAGATTATGCAATAGGAGAAGTACAATGGAGATTACCACTCTTCAGATTGTGCTGGTGTTCGTCGTCGCATGTATTGCGGGTATGGAATCCGTACTTGATGAATTTCAGTTCCACCGTCCGCTGGTGGCCTGTACGTTGATTGGTGCCGTACTCGGTGATATGAAAACCGGTATCATCATCGGTGGTACCCTGGAAATGATCGCCCTCGGCTGGATGAACATCGGTGCGGCAGTTGCGCCAGATGCTGCTCTGGCATCCATTATTTCAACCGTTCTGGTTATTGCCGGTCACCAAAGTATCGGTGCGGGTATTGCGCTGGCAATCCCACTGGCTGCTGCAGGCCAGGTATTGACCATCATCGTTCGTACTATCACCGTTGCCTTCCAGCACGCGGCAGATAAGGCGGCCGAAAATGGCAACCTCACGGCACTTTCCTGGATCCACGTCTCGTCCCTGTTCCTGCAGGCGATGCGTATCGCCATTCCGGCGGTTATCGTTGCCATCTCTGTCGGCACCAGTGAAGTACAGAGCATGCTGAACGCCATTCCAGAAGTCGTCACCGGCGGTCTGAACATTGCGGGCGGCATGATTGTGGTAGTTGGTTACGCAATGGTCATCAACATGATGCGTGCAGGCTACCTGATGCCATTCTTCTACCTTGGCTTCGTTACCGCTGCGTTCACCAACTTCAACCTGGTTGCTCTGGGTGTGATTGGTGCGGTTATGGCGATTCTCTACATCCAGCTCAGCCCGAAATATAACCGCGTTGCGGGTGCCCCAGCGCAGGCTGCTGGTAATAACTCCCTCGATAACGAACTGGACTAGCAGGTGAGCGAAATGGTTGATATGACAAAAAATACCACTGAGAAAAAACTCACTCCGGGTGATATTCGTGGCGTGTTCATCCGTTCTAACCTGTTTCAGGGTTCATGGAACTTCGAACGTATGCAGGCACTGGGCTTCTGTTTCTCTATGGTACCGGCCATCAAACGCCTGTATCCAGAGAACAACGAAGCACGTCGTCAGGCGATTAAGCGTCACCTGGAATTCTTCAACACCCACCCTTACGTTGCAGCCCCGGTTTTAGGCGTAACGCTGGCAATGGAAGAGCAGCGTGCAAACGGCGCAGAGATTGACGATGGTGCGATAAACGGTATCAAAGTTGGTCTGATGGGGCCGCTGGCAGGCGTCGGTGACCCTATCTTCTGGGGTACGGTTCGTCCGGTATTTGCGGCACTGGGTGCCGGTATCGCGATGAGCGGCAGCCTGCTCGGCCCTCTGCTGTTCTTCATCCTGTTCAACGCAGTTCGTCTGCTGACCCGTTACTACGGCGTAGCTTATGGCTACCGTAAAGGTGTGGACATCGTTAAGGACATGGGCGGTGGCTTCCTGCAAAAACTGACTGAGGGGGCGTCAATCCTCGGCCTGTTTGTCATGGGGGCACTGGTTAACAAATGGACGCACGTGAACATCCCGCTGGTGGTGTCGACCATTACCGGTCAGGATGGACAAACCCGCGTGACCACCGTGCAGACCATCCTGGATCAGTTGATGCCGGGTCTGGTGCCGCTGCTGCTGACCTTCGCCTGCATGTGGTTACTGCGTAAGAAAGTTAACCCACTGTGGATCATCGTTGGCTTCTTCATCATCGGTATCGTAGGCTACGCTGTCGGCCTGCTGGGTCTGTAAGACAACCCTAAATAATTCGAGTTGCAGCCAACGCACATGCAACCTGAAGTATGACGGGCTATACACCGGGGGCTTGCCCCCGGTCTTTTTATCTGGAGGATGAATGACTGTCACGGACATCGTACTGGTTTTGTTTATTGTTGCCCTTCTGGCTTACGCTATCTATGACGAGTTCATCATGCCCCACCGCCACGGCGAAACGCTGCTCTCCCTGCCCCTTTTACGCCGCGGACGCGTTGATGCGTTTATCTTCGCGGGTCTGATAGTCATTCTGATTTACAATAATGTCACCAGCCACGGTGCAATATTAACCACATGGTTATTATGTGCGCTGGCATTAATGGCGATTTATCTGTTCTGGATCCGCACACCCAAAGTCATTTTTAAAAGCCGTGGCTTTTTCTTCGCCAATGTATGGGTAGAATATAACCGCATCAGCGAGATGAATTTATCGGAAGATGGTGTGCTGGTAATGCAATTAGAACAACGCCGCCTGCTTATCCGGGTCAAAAACATTGACGACCTGGAAAAAATATACAAATTACTCGTTAAAACTCAATGAGTTGAATTCATAGCACTGGCTATATATTGTGTTTATTCCACGCAAAAAAAATATAGCCAAAGCTATATTTTGTCATTTTAAAACTCATATTTGTTAACGATATTCTCACGCTTAAATCTAAATGAAAACCGTTATCAATAAGAGAGCGGAATAATACCCTCCGGTTGTTGTTTTATATTCTCAAAATATGTTAAGGTTGCGCCCGTCGTTGGGGAGTAGCTGATTTCCTGTCCGCAGGAAATGTACGTGTCAACATACTCGTTGAAAAACGTGGCGCGTACGGATCGCTTTCAGTGCATTTATGTGCAAAGCGGTCAGGCGAGACCATAGATACATCAACTGCTGTTTACTGGGGGCAGTGATGTGTCATATGGATATCTCCCGGTCTGGACGCTTTTATGAATATCTCTGCAACTGTTCTTCTTGCCTTCGGCATGTCTATGGATGCATTTGCTGCTTCCATCGGTAAAGGTGCCACACTCCACAAACCTAAATTTTCTGAAGCCCTGCGTACTGGCCTGATCTTTGGTGCCATTGAAACGCTGACGCCGCTTATCGGTTGGGGGCTTGGCATGCTGGCCAGTCAGTTTGTGCTGGAGTGGAACCACTGGATCGCCTTTGTGCTGCTGGTATTCCTCGGCGGTCGAATGATCATCGAAGGTTTGCGCGGTAACAGTGATGACGATGAGGAGCCACTGCACCGCCACGGTTTCTGGCTACTGGTGACCACGGCGATTGCCACCAGCCTTGACGCAATGGCCGTGGGTGTCGGTCTGGCGTTCCTGCAGGTGAATATCATCGCCACCGCGTTGGCCATTGGCTGCGCGACGCTGATCATGTCGACGTTGGGAATAATGGTGGGTCGGTTTATCGGCCCGCTGCTGGGTAAGCGAGCCGAGATCCTGGGCGGTATTGTGTTGATTGGTATTGGTGCCCAAATTCTCTGGGCACACTTCGCAGGTTAAACTTCGCGCTGCCAGCAATGGATACTGAAATCCGTCTGGCAGCGAAACTCTGTCTGTTGTGCCAACGTTTCCCACACCTCGGGTTTGGCCCGCCACGCAAACGGCGTCATTTGCAACAACGCCACGGCCTCATCCCCTTTCAGGTTCATTTCATACGCCACAGACTGTTCCTGTTTCAGCGTAAAGCCCGCCAGTTGCTCTGAGTGAGGCGCATGCAGGCGCACTTCATCGTAGATCAACCCTTTCAGTTCCATCAGATGACGTGGGCCAGGCGTGACGGTGATAACCCATCCACCGGGTTTCACGACGCGTGCCAGCTCCTCTGCCTTACAGGGTGCATAGATACGCACAACCGCATCCATGCTGGTATCGTCAAACGGCAACCGGTGGCTGGATGCCACACAGAACGTCACCGCAGAATAGCGCTTTGCCGCTGCGCGAATAGCCACTTTCGACACATCCAGACCGTATGTTTCGGCTCCCTTTTCACCCGCAACCTCTGCAAACGTTGCCGTGTAGTAACCTTCGCCACAGCCGATATCCAGCACAGCACAGGCATTGTCAGCCAGGTTATCACCCAGCATCTGCGCAACGGTATCCCTGAGCGGCTGATAGTGCCCGGCATCCAGAAACGCGCGACGCGCCTGCATCATGTCAGCGCTGTCTCCCGGGTCGCGGGAGCGTTTATGTTGCACGGGCAGAAGATTCACGTACCCTTCTTTCGCCATATCAAACTGGTGCCCCTGTGGACAGGTAAAACTTTTCTCAGAGCGCGTCAACCGCGCGTGGCAAAGGGGACAGCTGAAAGACATGGTGACTCCGGGGCATTCATCAAAGGGCGAAAGTGTACCGCTATTCGCCCCGGTTATAAACGCCTGGGTTAACGCATAACGATAAGGTGATCTGAGTCCGCCGCTAAGCCGTCAGGTTTAACATTTTCCAGACGCAGAACGTTACCCATAATCTCGCTGAAAACGGGTGCGGAAACGGCACCACCGTAGTAATCCCCGTTTTTCGGATCGTTGATCACCACCACCAGTGCAAAATGTGGATCGCTGGCTGGCGCAACGCCGGCAGTATAGGCGACATACTTATCAACATACTTGCCGTCATCACCAATTTTTTTCGCCGTACCGGTTTTAACCGCGACACGATAGTCGCGAACAGCCGCCTTTATGCCGCCGCCGCCAGGTAGCGCAACGCTCTCCATCATGTGTTCCACTTCATGAGCAATCTCTTCCGGCATCACTCTGTGCCCGATAACCGGTGGATCGATGCGGGTGATCGAGAGGGGACGCTCAAGGCCATAGCTGCCGATGGTCGCGTAGACATGCGCCAGCTGAAGCGGTGTCACCATTAAGCCGTAGCCAAAAGCGAAGGTAGCCCTGTCAAGCTGGCTCCAGAACTTGCGCTGTGGTAATAGCCCTGAGCTTTCTCCCGTCAGACCCAGTCCGGTATTGGTGCCAAATCCAAAATTTCTGTAGGTATCAAGCAGATGCTGAATTGGCATGGCGAGAGAGAGGCGAGATACGCCGGTATCGCTCGATTTTTGCAGGATCCCGGTCATTGTCAGTTCGGGATAGTAGCCGACGTCGCGGATACGGTGACCATCAAGCGTATACGGATGAGTGTCGATTACGCTGTCCGGCTGCACCAGCCCCTGCTGTAATGCGGTCATGAGCACGAGCGGCTTGACGGTCGAGCCAGGTTCGAAGGTATCGCTAATCGCACGATTGCGAAAATCGTTTAACGTCGCCCCTTCACGATTATTCGGGTTAAAATCCGGGTAGCTCGCCATCGCGAGAATTTCACCCGTCTGGATATTAATTAAAACCGATGCGCCCGACTCAGCTTTATTCCATGCCACTGCATTATCGAGTGCATCTTCAGTGATGGTTTGCAGGCGTTCATCAATACTCAGCTGGATAGTATGTGCAGGGACGGGTGAAATTTCGGTCAGGTTCTCAACCACCCGTCCGTAACGGTC
This sequence comes from Enterobacter sp. LM3, assembly GCF_046622475.1. Classification (NCBI taxonomy): domain Bacteria; kingdom Pseudomonadati; phylum Pseudomonadota; class Gammaproteobacteria; order Enterobacterales; family Enterobacteriaceae; genus Enterobacter; species Enterobacter sp. LM3. The sequence goes on from NZ_JBJURN010000002.1 coordinate 47,243, forward strand.
TTCCCTTACCTGTCTCACCCCCGCCTTACCCATAAGTTGAGTGTTAAAACTTTTCTCTACACCTTCAATACCCTGCCCATCAATATTGGTGAAACCAATAAGGTTCGCCGCAATGTGTCCGGCCGGATAAAAACGACGGGACTCATCGCGTAAATTAATACCCGGTAAATTCAGCTTATCTATCCACTGTGCCTGAGAAGGATCGACCTGGCGCGCGAGGTAGATAAATCGCCCCTGCGGGTTGTTGTTAATCCGCGATGAAAGCGTGCCAAGAGAGAGATGCAACGCATTCGCCAGAGCCTGCCAGCGATCATCAAAACCTACACCGCCTTTTGCCAGCACCGTTTTTGGGTCAGCCCATACGGCCCTGACCGGCACACTCACCGCCAGTGGTCGCCCCTCGCGATCGACAATCATCCCACGCGGGGCGTCGATCTCGACTTCACGCAGCGAACGCATGTCTTCCTGCTTAACCAGATTGTCTGGTTTAACAATTTGTAGCCAGGCAACACGTCCCAGCAAAAACGCCAGACTACAAAAAATGGCAAAACACAGCAGAGCAAAACGCACCGGGGTAAAATTTCCGGTGGTCGGTATCGTTTTCTTTTTCACCTGAACCCCAGGACTGTTAAACAACGCCCTGATTTAACGGGAAAAGCGGATATAAAGGAGGGAAAACAGTGCTACTAATCTCGCAGCTTTGCAACAAGTTGCTAACAAGAGAGGCGTTCGTAATATTTTGAAAAATAACGTTATAAAAAAGCCCCGCAGGATGCGAGGCTTTATATCTGAAAATGAAGTGCAAAAGCACTTCCGTCAGCAGTGGTTCGATCAGATAGCAGTTACGTTAACTGCAGCTGGGCCTTTCTGGCCGTCCTGAATTTCGAACTCAACGTTCTGGCCTTCAGCCAGAGTTTTGAAGCCGTTACCCTGGATTGCAGAGAAGTGTACGAACACGTCTTTGCTGCCGTCAGCAGGAGTAATGAAACCAAAACCTTTAGACTCGTTGAACCACTTAACTTGACCTTTAATCTTTGCCATTTGCAAAATTCCTTAGAGTGTTTTCTTAGCCCGCAGGCATTGACTGAGATAAAACTGAGACATTACTGCTTGAGGCACTAATATAAGGTTCGGCAGAGAAGCGGTATTCAACGACAACGTTTTTACTCAGGACTTCTTTACTGAAAATGCCACACATAAACAGAACTGTACCTCGTTTGACCCAAAACGTGTTATCACACACAACGTTTAATATGGCAAGCCATTTTTAAACGTGTCTCGATCTGCCGCACAAATTCAAACACTGCCCTGCAAGTACCTGCACAATTATGCGCAATGCTCATGGACAGTGTGACGCCTCTACACAGACTTCGCGTTACGTTCATAACCGCTGTAATCTGAGACTTTTTTACCATAGCTCAATCACTTCAGTGCGTCCAGAGCCGAAGAGAAGAATCCTTGCTACAAGCATTGAGTTAGAACAATTTGTGAAAAGTTATGCTGAAACATTACAACGCACCTGCAATGTTACAATGAAAAAAAGATGCTAATAGATACCGTTTAACTGTATTAAAAACCACCAATTAATAAGCAGGGTTATGCACCAAAATAATGAAATTTTTATGACCCTGCCTCAAAAGAAGGCAAGCAAAACGTTTCGATAAAAATAAAATATTCACCAATGGGTTCAAATGCAGAATATATGCAACAAAACAGCGAGGTGTTTACAAGGATAAATATTCACCAATTTTCAGTATCATGAATGAATTATTAACTGGTGCTAAATTAACAAGCGCCCGGGTCAACTCCTGAACCGGTTCATCGAGGGACTCGTCTGCCAGTTCAAACACGCCCCAGTGAATGGGAAATGCCAGAGGGCAGTCAAGTTGTTGCCACAACGCAACAGCAGACTGTGGATCCATGTGATGCACAGCCATGAACCATTCTGGAGCATACGCGCCTATCGGCAACGCTGCTGCGTCAATTTTGCCAAGCCGTTCCGGTATCAATAACAGCTCAGGCGAATAACCTGTGTCACCGCTAAACCAGAAGCGGTGCTGTCGCCCTTCAAAGACCCAACCGCACCACAGGGAACGGTTTCGGTTCCACGGCGTCCGCATACTCCAGTGCTGTGCGGGCACGGCGGTCAGGGTTATCCCCTGCCAGGTGATGCTCTGCCACCAGTCGAGTTCAACAATGCGTCGGGCTCCCCGACGACGAAACCAGTCCGCCAGACCTAAAGGGACAAACAGGCTCACGTCAGGAAAGCGTTTCAGGATACGGCGAATCGTCGCGTTATCGAGATGATCGTAATGGTTATGAGAGATCACCACCGCATCAAGTTGCGAAAGGTGTTCAACAGAAATAGCGGGAGGTGTTTTGCGCTGTGGCCCTAAAAACGGAAGCGGTGAAGCGCGCTGTGAAAAAACCGGATCGGTGAGGAGGGTATTGCCATCCATCTGCAGCAGCAAACTCGCGTGCCCCAGCCACCATACCCCGTCGCCTTGCGGTTGATTCAGTTCGGCAGGCTGCCACCACTGACGAATGAATGCGTCATAACCGAGCGCAGGAGGCTTAGGCAAGCCCGCAACTTTGCGCGCCTTACGCCAGCGGTCAACGTCACCAGCCTGGTGCCCTACCGGATAGGTATTACGAAAACCATCTGGTGTGTGATGCTTCAGGGAGGGGTCATACCAGGGATTTTTCCAGACCATAACCACCTCCCGGGACAGACAGATTAACGTTCAGCCACCAGGCGGATAAAATCGTCTTCGCCTTCTTTGTCTTCAGCTACCGCTTCTTGCGGGGCTGCTTTCTCTTCAGGTTCATTCGCTTCGCACAGACGACGTAGCAGCGCATTCTGACGCTTTTGCTGATCGAGCAGCGCTTCCAGCAGTTCGATCTGCTCGTTAGTACGAGAACTGACGCGGTTCACGAAAAACCAAATAACCAGACCCGCAACCAGAACAACCAAAGAGATCACCAGGGACGCCATATTCAGCAGCCCTGAATTCAGTAACTCACCCATTTCACCACCTCAATAAAAACGTTCATTTTACCACTGGCGCGAAGGAAGGAAATCACCTTTAGAAAAAATGCGTGCTACCACGGAATAAACTTATTGATTGCGCAAACGCCACTAAAAAACTGTACATCCTGATCGCACATCACATTGATAGTCTGCGTCCACAGCACTACACATGCTATCAGCACAATAATCAGAATTATCCAGCGTATTTTTTTCACTCCACACTCCGTCTTAAGGCCTGAAGTTACCAGGTTATCACGCTTATCTTAAACAGGGACTAACTGTAACTTCATCAAGCTCTTTTCAGAATCATGTACTTGTTTCATTACGTAAACAGGTTACGCTTAAGAGCATGACAACGAAGAAAAAGAGGCAATGATGCGTTTAATCATTCGAACCCTTATTGCGCTGGCCGTGCTATGGACTGGCCTTCTGCTAACCGGTTACGGTGTCCTTGTGGGCAGCACCGAAAACGCGGCTGGGTTAGGTATCCAGTGCAAATACCTGACAGCCCAAGGTGTAAGCACAGCACAGTATCTGCATTCTGACAGCGGTATTTTCGGGTTATCGAATTGTCCGGTGTTCCGTAAAATGACCGTCGTGGTCGATAACGGGTAACACTCTGCCAGACGTAACCATAAAAAACGCCGCAAAAAATGCGGCGTTTTTTATTCTCAACGACGGTTAAAACGGATAGTCGTTGTAACCCATCTGCTCAGAAATTTTGCGCGCAGCGGTATGAAGAATAGCAACATATTCACGCAGACGCTCTTCCGAGAAACGCAGCGTCGGGAAGGAGATACTCAGCCCCGCAATGACAACGCCAAAACGGTCGAATACAGGAACACCGATACAGCGCAGCCCTTCTTCCTGCTCTTCATTATCTTCGCCATAACCCTGCTCACGCACTTTATCGAGCACGACCATTAGCTCATCAGTATTAGTAATGGTTCGCTCAGTGCTGCGCTTGTATTCCACGCCTTCGAGGATCTGTTTCACCTCTTCACGGTCACGCCATGCCAGCAGAACTTTACCAATTGCAGTGCTATACAGTGGGTTACGGCGGCCAATGCGCGAATACATGCGCAGGCTGTACATGGAGTCAATTTTATGGATGTAAACAATGCTGTCTTCATCCATCGCCCCCAGGTGGATGGTCTCTTTCGTCAGGCGGGAAATTTCACGCATCTGAATATCTGCGCTACGGATCAGATCAACGTTTTGCAGCGCGCGGGCACCTAATTCGAACAGTTTTAGCGTCAGAGAATACTTTTCAGATTCGCCTTCCTGTGCAACATATCCCAGGGACTTCATGGTTTGTAAAAAGCGATAAACAGTGCTTTTCGACATCATTACACGCTGTGATAACTCTGTAATACCTATTTCACGCTCTTCTCCGAGCGCCTGTAAGATGCCGAACACCTTCAACACGGAAGAAACAGAATCTGGCTGCTTATCCAAATCTGCGATTGCCATTTATCACCTCATAGAGAGTGTTTTATAAAAATCAGAACCTGTTTTTATTATAAATTCCCGTCATGTTACCTGCAATCAATCCCCGTTTGCTTCGTTACAAATCTGCTGCATAAAGAGGCATTAATAATGCTAAAATAGTTACCATGAGAATAATTTCACACTGAGCTTTTCACTCGTAATGGAAAAAAACCTTTCCGATGGTCTGCCTTTGCCCCAGCGATACGGCGCTATTGCGACAATTATCATCGGTATTTCGATGGCCGTCCTTGACGGTGCAATTGCCAACGTTGCCCTGCCAACCATTGCCAGCGACCTTCATGCTTCTCCCGCCAGCTCCATCTGGATCGTCAACGCCTACCAGATGGCGATTGTTGTTTCCCTGCTCTCACTCTCTTTTCTGGGTGATATGTTCGGTTATCGCCGGATCTACCAGTGCGGGTTGGCTGTATTTACGCTAACCTCGCTTTTCTGCGCCCTTTCAGATTCACTGCATACCCTGACGCTCGCCCGAATTGCGCAAGGGTTTGGCGGCGCAGCGTTGATGAGTGTAAACACCGCATTGATTCGTTTAATCTATCCGTCACACCAGTTGGGCCGCGGTATGGGGATCAACTCATTCATCGTGGCCGTATCGTCAGCCGCCGGGCCGACAATTGCGGCCGCAATTCTCTCTGTCGCCTCATGGCAATGGCTGTTTGCGATTAACGTACCGCTGGGCATCGTGGCACTCTTCTTTGCGCTGCGCTATCTCCCGGCGAACGGCTCTAAAAACACAACCACACGCTTTGACCTGCCGGGTGCAGTAATGAATGCGCTGACATTTGGCCTGCTTATTACCGCTCTTGGCGGTTTTGCGCAAGGCCAGTCACTCATGCTTACCGGGGCAGAGCTCGTCGCCCTGCTGGTGATCGGTTTCTTCTTTGTACGACGCCAGTTGGCTTTACCGGTGCCGCTATTACCGGTGGATCTGCTACGAATTCCGTTGTTTTCGCTGTCTATCTGTACCTCAGTCTGCTCGTTTTGCGCCCAGATGCTGGCACTGGTCTCCCTGCCCTTCTTCCTGCAAAGCGTGGTTGGACGTTCAGAAGTTGAGACCGGGCTGCTGTTAACACCATGGCCGCTGGCGACAATGGTGATGGCTCCGCTGGCGGGGTATTTGATTGAGCGCGTGCATGCCGGATTGCTTGGCGCACTGGGGTTGATTGTGATGGCGACAGGACTTTTCGCGCTGGCGCTGCTCCCGTCGTCACCCTCCGATCTGGATATTATCTGGCGTATGATCCTGTGCGGCGCGGGTTTTGGCCTGTTCCAGTCACCTAATAACCACACCATTATTACTTCAGCACCACGCCATCGCAGTGGTGGAGCCAGCGGTATGCTGGGAACCGCGCGCCTGCTGGGGCAAAGCACCGGTGCGGCCCTGGTCGCCCTGATGTTTAATCTTGCCGGACAAAATGGTAACCACATTGCACTCCTTACCGCAGGAACCCTTGCCACCATCGCCGCTATCATCAGTGGGCTCCGCATCACTCAGCCCAGAGTACAGGCATAAAAAAACCGGGCGGAGTGTTCTCCTGCCCGGTTCATTGCAACTCTTCAGCGTTACTTCAGGTATTCCCCGCTGCGCAGCGCTTCAATGCGTTTATCCAGCGGCGGGTGAGACATAAACATTTCGCTCAGCGATTTCGATTTACCGTTAATGCAGAATGCCATCATGCTGGTGGCTTCCTGTGGCTCGTAACTGGTTTTCAGACGCTGCAACGCTGCAATCATCTTCTCACGCCCTACCAGTTTTGCAGAGCCGGCATCCGCGTGGAATTCACGGTGGCGGGAGAACCACATGGTAATGATGCTTGCCAGAATACCGAATACCAGCTCCAGCACCATCGAAACAGCGAAATAGATCAGCGGGTTGCCGTTGCTCTCTTCACCGTCGTCGCGGTTGCCACCCATGAATCCAGCGGCAATTTGCGCCAGAATACGGGAAATGAAGATAACGAAGGTGTTCACTACGCCCTGAATCAGGGTCATGGTCACCATGTCACCGTTCGCGATATGGCTGATTTCGTGAGCGATGACCGCTTCAGCTTCATCACGGCTCATGTTCTGCAACAGACCGGTGCTGACAGCAACCAGTGACGCATCGCGACGGGCACCCGTGGCAAAGGCGTTGATATCCGGTGCATGATAAATCGCCACTTGCGGCATAGCGATCCCGGCCTGCTGGGATTGCTGTGCAACCGTATTCATCAGCCACTGCTCCATATCGTTGCGCGGCTGTTCAATAACCTCACCACCTACCGATTTCAGTGCCATCCATTTCGACATGAGAAGCGAAACGAAAGAGCCCCCGAAACCAAACAGCAGCGCCATAATCAACAGACCCTGAACGCTGCTCGACCGAATTCCTGTCAGGCTTAGCACCAGCCCGAAAACCACCATAACCGCCAGGTTGGTGAGCAGGAAGAGCGCGATTCGCATCATAATTTTCTTTTAACCTCAGTTTAACAAAACGCACTATGCGATTACCCACATCGTATGGGTATTGTGGCTATTTTCAAGGATCCAGCATGTGTAAGTCACCAGAAAGACACAACTTTACACAATTGAAAATCTGATTGACGGGAGGATGCAGAACTTAAAAAAAACAGGCACAATTTCTTGTGCCTGTCGGGAGATTATTTTGCCGGAGCAGGTTGCACGGCAGGTTTGTCTTTTTCCTGATTCGCCAGGTCGAGAGCGATATGAACCGTCTCGTCCAGATACGGATCGGGCTCCTGGTAATCTTTAGGCAGATCGTCCAGTTTCTTGAGCAAAGGCTTACCTTCACGTTTGAAACGATCGTTGATACGCGCCAGACGCGTTGCATCGTCTTCCGCGTTCTCTTTCTCACGCTGAGCGTAGTTAAGAGACACAATATTCCGTTTATCTTTCATGGCATTGAAACGAGCAATGTCTTTCATGATGTACTGGAATTCCGGATCTTTCGCGATACGATCGTTATGATCTTTCAGCAATTCAGGGCCAAACTGCGTCATATCACCTGATTTCACGTAAGTCGCGGCATTGATGCTATCCCACGGCAACGCGTTATCTTCAAACTTCTCGCCGGTTTCAGTCTCTTCCGTGCCTGTCGGCATCATGATGTCCGGCGTTACGCCTTTACGCTGCGTACTGCCGCCGTTCACGCGGTAGAACTTCTGAATGGTGTACTGTACAGAACCCAGTGCCGGCCATTCCGGACGCAGCATCTGATCGTAGATACGATTCAGAGAGCGATACTGCTGAACGGTACCTTTACCGAACGTCGGCTCACCCACGATCAGCGCACGACCATAGTCCTGCATTGCCGCGGCAAAGATTTCAGATGCAGAAGCACTGAAGCGGTCGACCAGAACCACCAGCGGGCCTTTATAGTAGACCACACCATCGTTGTCGGCATCTTCGCGTACTTTACCGTTGTTATCACGCACCTGAACCACCGGGCCAGACGGGATAAACAGGCCTGACAGAGAAACCGCTTCGGTCAGTGCCCCGCCGCCATTGCTGCGCAGGTCAATGATCACGCTGCTGACATTCTGCTTCTCAAGCTTCTGCAGTTGCACTTTCACATCGTCGGTCAGACCAACGTAGAAGCCAGGGATATCAAGAACACCCACCTTCTCTTTACCCACGGTTTTCACCGACATTTTCACCGCGCGATCTTCCAGGCGGATACGCTCACGCGTCAGGGTAACGATACGGGTTTTGGTGCCTTTGCCTGCAGGCAACACTTCCAGGCGAACTTTGCTACCTTTCGGACCTTTAATCAGCGCAACCACATCATCCAGACGCCAGCCGATCACGTCGACCATGTTCTGGCCGGTTTGCCCGACACCCACAATGCGGTCACCAACGCTAATCGCTTTGCTTTTCGACGCCGGGCCACCAGCAACCATCGAGTTGATCACGGTGTAATCATCGTCCATCTGCAGCACCGCACCAATACCTTCCAGAGACAAGCTCATTTCGGTATTGAACTGTTCGGTATTACGCGGGGAGAGATAGTTGGTGTGCGGGTCGATTTCGTGAGCAAAAGCGGTCATCGCCAGTGAGAACACATCTTCACTGTTGGTTTGCGCCAGACGACGAATGGCCGATTTATAACGACGCGTCAGCGTGTCACGGATCTCTTTTTCGTCTTTGCCAGCGAGCTTAAGGCTCAGCTCGTCATATTTTACCTTTCCGTCCCACAGCGCATTCAGTTCGGCTTCATCTTTCGGCCACGGTGCTTTACTGCGGTCCAGATTAAAGGTGTCGTTGCCGGTGAAGTCCATCGGACGTTCCAGCACTTTCAGCGCATACTGGTAACGCTCAAAGCGACGCTTTTGCGACAGGTTATACAGATCGTAGAACAGGTCCAGTTTGCCGGAGCGCAGCTCGTCACCCACGTCGGATTTGCGTTTTGCGAACTGCTCGACATCGCTGGCAAGCAGTACGTTATGGCTGTAATCCAGCAAGTTCAGATAGCGGTCAAAGATTTTGGCCGAAAAGGCCTGATCGAGATCGAACTGACGATAGTGCGAACGAGTGAAGCGTGACGTCACACGCTCACTCACCGTCGCGTGCTGCGTCTCTTCCTTCAATACCGGAATTTGATCAACACGCGTGATATCGTCCACTGCGAAAGCATGGCCTGTTATGGCAAACAGACCCGCCAGCGCGGTGAGCTTAAAAAAAGTGTTCATGCCAGGCTTGGCCTCCGTTTCAGAACAACAAGTGTTCTGCGCGTACAATCATTGACATACCAGAAGTCAGCTGTACACGAACGCCATCTTTGGTGATTTCCAGTACGGTGGCGTCCATCGCATTGTTACCCGCTTTTACCTTCAGCGCCTGACCTACGCTCAGTGCGTTAATGTCAGAAACCGGGGTATGGCGCTGCTCTTCACGAGGCGCACGCGGGGCTCTCGCTGCTGGTTTGTCAGCACGCGGTTTGCGATCGTTATTCTCATTGCGACGCGGTGCAGGACGCGGTTTACGCTCACGACGAGGTGCGTCTTCCTGACCGTTTGCCGCTGCTGCTTCACGCTTTTTCGCTTGCTGTTCAGCACGTTGTGCCTGAACGCGTGCTTTGGCTTCTTCCAACTGCTTACGCGCGTGCTCAACGTGCTGCTCATCCAGCTCACCGCAAGGGTTGCCGTCGAGATCAACACGGGTCGCGCCCGCTTTGATACCGTACAGGTAACGCCAGCTCGAAGTATAAAGACGTAAGGCGGAACGAAGCTGAGTTTTGCTGAGGTTCATTTCCCCCTCAACACGTGCCACCAGATCCTGAAAAATACCGACTTTCAGGGGACGAGCTTCACCTTCAGCGCTGAAGCACTGTGGGAAACGCTCGGCCAGAAATGCGATAACTTCTTTACTGCTATTCAACTTAGGTTGATTTTCCATGAAATTTCCTGATTACAACGGACGTTGCCAACAAGCGCAGGCATGAACAGGCGTCATTATAATGACGCTATCAGTAAATGCTACGTTATCCGTTGATTATCCTGCGACGCTCGCAAAGAATTTTTGATAATCGGTTGCTGCAAGAACGTTTTCCAGGTTCGCTACCAGCTCGCGCAGCCCTTGTTCGTCCTCGGTTGTAAAGCGACTGAAGACCGTACTGTCGATATCCAGAACGCCAATAATCTGATTTTTCACCACCAGCGGAAGGACGATTTCGGCGTTGCTGGTCGCATCGCAGGCAATGTGCCCATCAAAGGCATGAACATCTTCTACGCGCTGAACCTGATTTGTCGCAACAGCGGTGCCACACACTCCGCGTCCCACCGGAATACGCACGCAGGCAATTTTCCCCTGGAATGGCCCAAGCACCAGCGTTTCACCTTCAAGAAGATAAAAACCGGCCCAGTTCACACCAGACAGACGCTCAAACAGTAACGCACTTGTATTTGCCAGAGTGGCTAAGAAGCTGGTTTCACCTGCCATCAATGCCTTAAAATCGCGGTTAAGATCCGCGTAGAATTCTGTTTTGTTCATTATTCAATCACTTGGTTGTCTTACAAAACTACCGCATAGCCTATTAAAATAAGCATTAAATGCGCTTATGCTCAAGATGAATCCGTTCATGAGTTAATATAACGTTCAACATTACTTATTTGTGCGCAACTGATGGCCTTAAAAATAACCAGAATTACGCCGACCAAAAAGATAACTGTCCGTACGGTAAGCGAAGCGCTGCCTCGAGCACATTATCAGCGTTGCCCTCAGTGCGATACGCTTTTTATGTTGCCGAAGATGAAATCGCACCAAAGTGCCTTTTGTCCTCGCTGTAACGCCAAAATTCGCGACGGCCGCGACTGGTCACTCACTCGACTCGCTGCAATGGCGGTCGCCATGCTGTTGCTGATGCCGTTTGCCTGGAGCGAACCGCTGCTGAAACTCTATCTTCTGGGCGTGCGCATTGATGCCAACGTGCTGCAGGGGATCTGGCAGATGACACGCCAGGGTGATCCACTCACCGCCTCAATGGTGCTGTTCTGCACCGTTGGCGCACCGCTGGTTCTGGTCGCCGCCATCGCTTACCTTTGGCTTGGCAACATTCTGGGGATGAACCTGCGCCCTGTCCTGCTCATGCTGGATAAACTCAAAGAGTGGGTGATGCTGGATATTTATCTGGTTGGCATTGGCGTCGCCTCAATTAAGGTACAAGACTATGCGTTCTTACAGCCCGGCATTGGCCTGGTGGCCTTTATCTCGCTGGTGTTGCTCAGTATTTTGACCCTGATCCACCTGAATGTTGAACAGCTCTGGGAGCGATTTTATCCGCAGCGCCCTGCCACGCGCCCCGATGAAAACCTCCGCGTCTGCCTGGGATGCCACTACACCGGGTTAGCTGACGCGCGCGGACGCTGCCCCCGCTGCCATATCCCGTTAAGACTTCGGCGCAACAACAGCCTGCAAAAATGCTGGGCGGCGCTGATTGCCTCGGTGATGCTCCTGATCCCTGCCAACATGATGCCGATTTCCATTATTTACGTGAATGGCAGCCGTCAGGAAGATACCATCCTCTCCGGTATTGTCTCGCTCGCCCATAGCAACGTTGGCGTGGCGGCAATTGTCTTTATCGCCAGTATTCTGGTGCCGTTTACCAAAGTGGTGGTGATGTTTACCCTGCTCATCAGTATTCACTTTAAATGCGAGCAGGGGTTACGCTCGCGCATTCTGCTTCTGCGGCTGGTCACCTGGATTGGCCGCTGGTCGATGTTGGATCTGTTTGTGATTTCGTTGATGATGTCGCTCATCAATCGCGATCAGTTACTTGCTTTTACAATGGGACCCGCAGCTTTTTACTTCGGCTCTGCGGTGATATTGACTATTCTTGCTGTGGAATGGCTGGATAGCCGCTTACTTTGGGATGCACATGAGTCAGGAAACGCCCGCTTCGCCGACTGAAGCGCGAATTAAAACAAAACGCCGCATTTCGCCATTCTGGTTGCTGCCCGTCATTGCGTTGATGATCGCAGGCTGGCTTATCTGGACGAGCTATGAAGATCGCGGCAATACCATCACCATTGATTTCCAGTCTGCTGACGGCATCATCGCCGGGCGTACGCCTGTGCGTTTCCAGGGTGTAGAAGTTGGTACCGTACAGGATATACGGCTTGGCAAAGGGCTGAACAAAATTCAGGTGCGTGCCAGCATTAAATCAGACATGCAGGATGCGCTGCGCAGCGAAACACAGTTCTGGCTGGTAACACCCAAAGCGTCTCTGGCCGGTGTTTCAGGGCTGGATGCGCTGGTTGGCGGTAACTACATTGGCATGATGCCCGGTAAAGGTGAGCCGCAGGAGCATTTCGTCGCGCTCGATACGCAGCCCAAATACCGTCTGAACAACGGGGATTTGATGATCCACCTCCAGGCCCCGGATCTCGGTTCGCTGAACAGTGGCTCGCTGGTGTACTTTCGCAAAATCCCGGTAGGCCGCGTCTACGATTATGCTATCAACCCCAACAAACAGGGCGTCACTATTGATGTGCTCATCGAACGCCGGTTCACGAACCTGGTGAAAAAAGGCAGCCGTTTCTGGAATGTTTCAGGTGTGGATGCTGACGTCAGCCTGAGCGGTGCGAAAGTGAAGCTTGAGAGCCTGGCCGCACTGGTCAATGGTGCCATTGCCTTCGATTCCCCGGAAAACTCTGGCCCTGCCACCACAGATGATACATTTGGATTGTATGCCGACCTGGCACACAGCCAGCGTGGCGTGATCGTCAAACTCACTCTGCCCGATGCCAAAGGGCTGAAAGCCGGTTCTACTCCACTCATGTATCAGGGATTGCAGGTTGGGCAGCTCACTAAAATGACGCTCAATCCCGACGGTTCTGTGACCGGGGAGATGACCGTTGATCCGAGCGTGGTTGATCTCCTGCGCGAAAAAACGCGTATTGAAATGCGCAGTCCGAAGCTGTCGCTGAGCGATGCCAGCATCAGCAGCCTGCTGACCGGCAGCACTTTTGAGCTGATCCCGGGTGAAGGCCAACCGAGCAACAGCTTCGTTATCGTCCCTGCGGATAAATCCCTTCTGCAAAAACCAGGCGTTATCACGCTGACGCTGAATGCCCCGGAAAGCTACGGTATTGAAGCCGGTCAGCCGCTGATTTTGCATGGCGTGCAGGTCGGCCAGGTGCTGGAGCGTACGCTGTCGGAGAAAGGTGTGAGTTTCTCGGTGGCCATCGATCCTCACTATACCGACCTGGTGCATGGCGACAGTAAATTCGTGGTCAACAGCCGTGTCGACGTGAAGGTGGGTCTGGACGGCGTGGAGTTCCTTGGTGCCAGCGCCAGCGAATGGGTGAACGGCGGGATCCGTATTTTGCCAGGTGAGAAAGGCCCGATGCGCGACAGCTATCCACTGTATGCCAATCTGGACAAAGCAGTTGAAAATAGCCTGAGCGATCTGCCAACCACCACACTGACCTTGAGCGCCGAGACGCTGCCAGACGTGCAGGCCGGCTCCGTTGTGCTCTACCGTAAATTTGCCGTCGGGGAAGTGATCACCGTTCGCCCGCGGGCAGACGCATTTGATATCGAACTGCACATCAAACCTGAGTACCGCAAGCTGCTCACGCCAAACAGCGTGTTCTGGGCCGAGGGCGGTGCAAAGGTTCAGCTCAATAGCAGTGGATTGACCGTTCAGGCCTCTCCGCTCTCCCGCGCGTTGCGCGGTGCGATTAGCTTCGATAATCTCAGCGGCGCAGGCGCTAACCTGCGCAAAGATGATAAACGCATCCTGTTCCCGTCTGAAACCGCTGCCCGTGCCGTTGGTGGGCAGATTACCCTGCATGCCTTCGATGCGGGCAAACTGGCTGAAGGGATGCCCATCCGCTATCTGGGCATTGATATCGGGCAGATCCAGAAGCTGACGCTGATTACCTCACGTAATGAAGTGCAGGCTACAGCGGTACTCTACCCGGAATATGTCCAGACCTTTGCCCGCACGGGTTCGCGTTTCTCCGTGGTGACACCGAAAATCTCAGCGGCAGGGGTTGAGCACCTCGACACCATTTTGCAGCCGTACATTAACGTCGAACCCGGCCAGGGCAATGCCCGTCGTGATTTTGAACTGCAGGAAGCCACCATTACCGACTCGCGCTATCTTGATGGCCTGAGCATCGTAGTGGAAGTACCGGAAGCGGGCTCGCTAAACATCGGCACACCGGTTCTGTTCCGCGGTATTGAAGTGGGTACAGTAACTGGCCTGACGCTGGGAACATTGTCCGACCGCGTCATGGTGGCACTGCGCATCAGCGAGCGTTATCAGCATCTGGTACGTAATAACTCCGTGTTCTGGCTGGCATCCGGATATTCACTGGACTTTGGTCTGACCGGTGGAGTAGTGAAAACCGGGACATTCAACCAGTTCATTCGCGGCGGTATCGCCTTCTCCACGCCACCGGGTACACCTCTGGCACCGAAGGCGCAGCCTGACAAACACTTCCTGCTGCTCGAAAGCGAACCAAAAGAGTGGCGTGAATGGGGCACTGCGCTGCCGCGTTAATCTCAGGGCTCCGGTGTCAACGCACCGGAGCCTTTATGTTACACTGCGCACCTGAATGTTTCCCTGTGGTGTGCCCGTGGCTCAAAATTCCGTATTTCTTCCTGAACAATTCCTGGCGCAAATGCGCGAGGCGCTTCCTTCTCACCTCTCATTAGACGACTTTATCGCCGCCTGCCAGCGTCCGTTACGCCGTAGCATTCGCGTCAACACCCTGAAGATTAGCGTCGACGCATTTCTTGAGCTGGTTTCACCTTACAACTGGCAACTCACGCCGGTACCGTGGTGTGAAGAGGGTTTCTGGATCGAACGTGATGACGAAGAAGCCCTGCCGCTGGGAAGTACCGCTGAGCATCTGAGTGGTCTGTTTTATATTCAGGAAGCCAGTTCCATGTTGCCGGTTGCCGCACTTTTTGCGGATGACAACGCGCCAGAGCGGGTGATGGATGTCGCAGCAGCACCAGGGTCTAAAACCACGCAGATTGCCGCACGCATGGGCAACCGCGGTGCCATTCTCGCCAATGAATTTTCCGCCAGCCGCGTTAAAGTGCTGCACGCCAATATCAGCCGCTGTGGTATTCATAATGTGGCGCTGACGCACTTCGACGGTCGGGTGTTCGGTACCGCATTACCAGAATCGTTTGATGCCATCCTGCTGGATGCACCGTGTTCTGGAGAAGGCGTCGTGCGTAAAGATCCCGATGCGTTAAAAAACTGGTCAGTGGAAAGCAACCTTGAGATCGCAGCCACACAGCGTGAACTGATCGATAGCGCGTTTCACGCCTTGCGCCCAGGTGGCACGCTGGTTTACTCCACCTGTACGTTAAACCGCGATGAGAATGAAGACGTCTGTCTGTGGCTGAAAGCACAGTATCCGGACGCCGTCGAGTTCCTGCCGCTGGATGGCCTGTTTGTTTCGGCAAAAGAGGCCGTTACCCCCGAAGGGTTCCTGCACGTTTTTCCGCAGATCTATGATTGCGAAGGTTTCTTTGTGGCACGACTGCGTAAAACCCTCGCCGTTCCCCCCCTGCCCGCACCTGGCTTTAAGGTGGGAAAATTCCCCTTCACGCCGTTAAAAGGCCGTGAAGCAGAGCAGGTAAAAATTGCAGCCAACAAGGCCGGGCTGGTCTGGGATGAAAGCCTTCATCTCTGGTTACGTGATAAAGAGATCTGGCTTTTCCCGGCGAATATCGAACCACTGATTGGGAAAGTCCGTTTTTCCCGCATCGGGATCCGTCTGGCGGAAGTCCATAACAAAGGTTACCGCTGGCAGCATGAGGCGGTCATTGCCCTTGCCGGAAGTGAAAATACTTTTGCCCTGACGCATCAGGAAGCCGAAGAGTGGTACCGTGGCCGCGACGTTTACCCTGAAAACACCCCATCGCAGGATGAAGTGGTGGTGACTTATCAGGGCTATCCGCTTGGGTTGGCGAAAAAGGTGGGATCGCGGCTGAAAAACAGCTACCCGCGTGAACTGGTACGCGACGGTCGCCTGTTTACCGGTAACGAACGCACAGCCTAAAAAAGCGCACTTTTTTACTGGCGATTTTGCTCTCCTTGTCTACGATAAAAAATGGATGCCCGCACTGGTCATACCAGATTTTTAGTACAAACCCCGGAGAGCATTATGACGAAAACCAGCGTGCGTATTGGCGCTTTTGAAATCGACGATGCAGAATTGCGCGGCGAAACACAGAGCGATCGAACGTTAAGTATTCCCTGCAAGTCCGACCCGGATTTATGTATGCAGCTTGATGCCTGGGACGCAGACACCAGCATCCCGGCTATTCTTGATGGCGAACACTCTGTCCTTTATCGTGAGCATTACGATCGTAGTACCGATGCCTGGGTCATGCGCCTTGCCTGACCTAAAGAGAACCCGCCCGAAGGCGGGTTATTTATTTCCTACTGCAGTTGCGCCAGCGTAAAGTAACCTCCGAAGACGGCCCCGGTATCGATGTAGTGCAGGTTGTTAAAATCATACCGCTTATCAACAGGCGTATGCCCGAACCAAAAATGATCCGCGCCGCTAATCCCCTGCCCTTTCCCTGCCATAAAGCCCATTAACCGGTTTCGATCCCACAGCACGCGCTGTGCGTTCACGGGTTTACCCCACTGATACTCTGCTGCGGGGTAGTCGGCATGCGCGATCACATTCAGACCATTCTTGCAGGTTATTTCGATAATGTGCGGTAAATTCCGGCTAGCCTCGAGTAACGTCAGTGCCTGTTTTTGTTGTTCGCACTCAAGCCGTGCAAACCACATTCCGCCATTGATTGTCCAGAGCGCAAAATCGTTATTATCCAGACTGTCGAGCGCCATTTGTTCATGGTTACCCCGAACCGCACGAAACCACTTTTCATGCATGAGTTGCAGGCATTTAACACTATCTGGCCCGCGATCAATCAAATCTCCTACCGAGATAAGTAAATCCTCATAAGGATTAAAATGACGACGTTTCAGTTCATCCATAAGCCACTGATAGCAACCATGTATATCGCTCACAACCCAGACGTGACGCCACTTTTCACCATCGATTCGCTGATACATAAGCCCTCCTGTAAAGGAGTATAGTTGCAACAGAAAACAACCAACGGGCAACGATGTTACTGCGCTTTTCACAAAGTTAAACAGACAGTAAACTAGGGATAAATAAATAGTTCACCAGTATTAATAGACTTTTGCATGCCCCCTAAAATGTGCAATGCATAAACTTTGAGGTTTTCACGTGTCAAATTCGCGCCTGCAAAACGATGCACCACATTCGCATCACACAAATATCATTTCTGAACTGGTGAAAGGTAAACTCGTCCCAGGCCCAATCTGGCAAAAACGCGAGTATCGTCTGAAATTCCTGTTACGTTCGCTTCTTTTCTGGTCTTCGACACACCGTATGCTGGACGCATTGTCCCGCCGCAATGATTTTGACCAGCTGCTGGCCTCGCAAATCACCCTGCCGAGTAAAACCCACCGTCAGTATCTGATGCGTGGCATGAACGCCAACGATCGTGCAGATGCCATCATTAACCACTACCAGTGGATTGATTCCCTGAAAGACGCCGATCTGGTTAAGGCGTTAACGGGCCCGCAAGAGCAGTCCATTGTTGAGTTTCATGCCAAAGATGGCGTCTGTTATAACGTCAACGCCATGAACGCCAGCAAAGCCGAGCGCGAAGGTGAATGTACGCTGTGGTTGCGCGATAGCGAGAATACCCTGCTTGCGAGCCTGACGTTTTGCGTTGCGCGCGAGAATGGTCAGCCCGTGCTGGTGATTGGCGGCCTGCAAGGCCCACGCCGTAGCGTGTCCCGTGATGTCATTAAGCAAGCGACCCGCGCCTGTCATGGCCTGTTCCCCAAGCGTGTGTTGATGGAAGTTCTGTTCCAGCTGGCGACGCTTTCAGGCATCAAAGCGATTTATGCGGTCAGCGATGAAGGGCACATCTTCCGCGCGCTGCGTTATCGTCTGAGTAAAGGTCGCCATTTCCACGCCAGCTACGATGAGTTCTGGGAGTCCATCGACGGCCAAAAACGTTCTACTTTCCGCTGGCAGCTGCCATTACAAATGGAACGCAAATCCCTCGAAGAGATTGCCAGTAAAAAACGAGCTGAATATCGCCGCCGCTTCGAGTTGCTTGATGAGATTGAGGCGGCAATTAAAGCGCGCTTTTAAGCGACGTATAAAAAAGCCTCGCATTTGCGAGGCCCCAGACCAGAAAAAATGACCGGAAAAGACCTGAACAGCAGAAAAAAAGAATTTGTGACGATCTGATTTTTTGCGTGTAAATGGGTTGGGATTGTTAAAAATGGTGTGGTATAACGGAAAAACGCCGAATATAAAAGTTCGGACGATTTTAGGGCATTTTCGGTCGGAGCACCGTAAGTGACTGAAATTAAAAGCAGATAAAAAGAGACCGAATACGATTCCTGTATTCGGTCCAGGGAAATGGCTCTTGGGAGAGAGCCGTGCGCTAAAAGTTGGCATTAATGCAGGCTAAAATCGCCTTGCCTTTTAAGAATAGATGACGACGCCAGGTTTTCCAGTCCACAGTTAAAGCGGCCTGAAAAAAAGCGTCAGAGCATCATTAAATGTGAAAAACCGCAGTGCTTTCGCAAGCATCTGCGGTTTTTTATTGGAAACCAGAACGCTAGCAGAGCTTATCGGCACGCTCGATAAACGGTACCAGGCTCATCTTCTGCCCCGGTTTCGCCGGGTCATCAATCTGGATCACGCTTATCGGCTGCCCGCTGCTCTTACCGCTGGCCACCTGCTGCTCAGCGATATCGTTTAACGGGTATTGCACCAGCGTGCTTGGGTTGATCGCATACAACGCATGCCCTGGACGACAGGTCAGCATGACCTCTTCACGATCGAAAGCCCATTTGTCCTTACCCACTTCAAAACGGCTGACGGTAATAACCTGCGGTGCCGCCAGGGCACTCCCCGCGCAGGCCAGCAATAAGAGAGAAAGTACTGTCTTTTTCATATGATATTTAACCTTGTCAAAAGGGTTCCCAGGTCGCAAACAGACTGACCGTTGCCAGAACCAGCGCACCCAGCACCACCTCTGCCTGTGTCATTCTGATAAAAAGCTGTTGTTCTCGCCCGGTTTCAGGACGAAATCGTGGCACCAGAAAATACCGATTCATCAGCGCAATTACCACCATCAATGCCACCAGCGCACATTTGAACAACAGAAGCTGTACGTAGCCCGTATGCCAGGGGACATTGACACCCAGAATAAAGAGCGCATTGATAATGCCAGAGAGCACCACTCCTGCGACGGCGTAATGCCCAACACGAGAGAAGCGCATCATGGTGTAGATTGCGGCGGTCTGCCAGCGCCCTTTCGCCAGGCGCATGCAAAACAACAGCGGCAATAATCCGCCCAGCCAGGTGGCTGCACATAGCAGGTGAATCGCGTGGTTGAGACGCTGTAATGTCCCCGACGCACCTTCATGCATCGCTGCGTGCCCTACGCCCGCCAGCAGGACAAACTGCCCCATCGCGAGCAACAGCAATCGCGCCCCTTTTTGCGGGGCCAGCCATGCCGCACCGGCCGTGACCATCGCCAGAATTATCTGCCACAGCCAGATACTGCCAAACCGCGTCGTGGCGACGACATGCCAGGTATCAGGGCGCAGCACATCCTCCCAGCCATTGCCCATCAACCCGCCCTGAAGGCCATACATCAGGACCGCAGTAACCAGGCTAACGAGCGACGCGATTTTTTGCTGCAACTGAAAGCGTCGGGTCATCAGGCGATGCAGTGAAAACGGAGCAAGCCAGGTGCTGTATAGCGCATTACCAAAAATCAGCATCAGCGCGCCAAAGTGGATAAAGCGCAACGCCACATCAATCGGTAGCAACATACTATTTCACGCTAAAGTGGTAGCTGCCTTTGGTTTTGTGGCCGTCCACAGAGACCACATGCCAGTCAACCTGATAAGTCCCTGCACTCAGTGTTTGTTCCAGTGGAACAATAAGCTGAGCCTTGTCCTTTTCATTACGCTTAACCGCACCGGTTTTGATAGCCTGCTGTTGTGCATCGGTTACTACCACACCGCTAAACCCCGGTTCAATGCCCTCGGAGAAATTCAGCGTAAGAACCTGCGGAGCCGCCACCTGGGTATCTGCTGCCGGTGATTGTTGTTTAAGGTGAGCATGCGCCAGCACAGAGGGCGTCATTGCTGAAGAGAGCAGAAAAGCCAGTGCGCAAACCGCGCGTGAAGTGGATAAGCTCATCGCAATTATTCCTTTTTGTTATGCCTGTGTAGTAAAGAATAACTCTGTATAATAAACGAGTCGAGGATCATCCTGCCTGCACTTGTCATCGTCGGGCAATCGCGGTAACGTTGCCGCCGCATAAAAAGGAGAAGGTAATGAAGATCAATCTGGCCGCCCTTCCTCAGGACGAGATGGACAAAGTGAATGTCGATCTCGCTGCCGCTGGCGTTGCATTTAAAGAGCGTTACAACATGCCCATCGTGGCAGAAGTGGTTGAACGTGAGCAACCTGCCCACCTGCGTGACTGGTTTCGCGAACGCTTAATTACGCACCGTCTCGCCTCCGTCAATCTCTCGCGTTTGCCGTACGAACCTAAAGTTAAATAAGCTTAACGAGCCGTTACATTTCCTTACGCTGATTATGGCAGGATAAGAAAACCCTGATTAAATTAGGTGTATTCTTAAATCCCTGCGACTCAGTGTATAAGGAAGTCACGATGTCACGATGGAATATTGCGGCAGCTCAGTATGCCGGGCAGCACCACAGTGTAGATGACCATGTCGAACACCATCTCCGTTTCATTGAAGAAGCGGCACGGCAGCAATGCGATTTGCTGGTGTTTCCTGAACTCTCGTTAACCGGCCCGGGGACAACGACTTTACCTGCCCCACCCGGCGATCGGCAGTTGGAACCTCTGCTTGCCGCCGCACAGTTCCACCGCATTACCGTCATTGCGGGGCTCACACTTGATCTTCAAGGCCAACGCCAGAAAGGGCTCGTCCTTTTTACGCCGTACCACGATGGCATTCTGCGATATCCTCAGGGTAACGGTGCAAGCCTGATCCCCGGCGAGAAACAGCTCACCATCATTGATACACAGTCAGACTCCCCGAATCTTGACCCTCAGGCAACCTTGTTTACCAGCTGTCAGGCCGTGGGGGAAAACCGCTGGCGGCAGTCCATCAGTATGCTGCAGCGCTTTGCACATAAGTATGCCATCGCGGTGTTAATGGCCAATGCCCGTAGCGGTAGCGCACTGTGGGATGAAAAAGGTCAGTTGATCGTGCGTGCGGATAAAGGCGAGCTGTTATTAACCGGCTCTCTGGGCCGACAGGGTTGGCAAGGCGATATCATTCCATTAGGCTAAGCGTTTTATGGTCAGGAGCGATCAATGCTGCGCGTCATCGATACCGAAACTTGCGATCTCCAGGGCGGAATAGTGGAAGTGGCCTCTGTCGACGTTGTTGACGGAAAGATAGTCAACCCTATGAGCCACCTGGTGCGTCCGGACCGTCCAATTAGTCCGCAGGCGATGGCCATCCACCGTATTACGGAGTCGATGGTGGCAGACAAGCCGTGGATTGAAGAGGTCATTCCCCACTATTACGGTAGCCCGTGGTATGTTGCGCATAACGCCAGTTTTGACCGCCGGGTATTGCCGGAAATGCCCGGGGAGTGGATCTGCACCATGAAGCTGGCGCGCCGCCTGTGGCCAGGGATCAAATACAGCAACATGGCGCTGTATAAATCCCGCAAGCTCAGCGTCAGAACGCCGGAAGGGTTACATCACCACCGCGCCCTGTACGACTGCTATATCACCGCCGCGCTGCTGATTGACATCATGAATACATCTGGCTGGACGCCGGATGATATGGCCACGATTACCGGACGTCCCGCATTGTTGACGACCTTTACCTTTGGTAAATACCGCGGCAAAGCGGTTTCCGATATCGCAGATAAAGATCCGGGCTATTTGCGCTGGCTGTACAACAACCTGGACAAAATGAGCCCGGAGCTCCGCTTAACGCTGAAGCACTATCTGGGCGACGCCTAACGTTCGGCACGGCCTGGCAGCGTATCCTGCGCCAGGCCAATCAGGAAGGCATACTCCAGCGCAACCCCTTCGTAGGATTTAAACCGCCCCGATTTTCCCCCGTGTCCGGAATCCATATCCGTGCACAATAGCAACAGGTTATCGTCGGTTTTCAGTTCACGGAGTTTTGCTACCCATTTCGCGGGTTCCCAATATTGCACTTGCGAATCATGCAGGCCAGTGGTCACCAGCAAATGCGGGTAGGCTTTCGCCTCTACGTTGTCATAAGGGCTGTACGTTTTCATATAGCGATAATACACATCGTCCTGCGGATTACCCCACTCCTCGAATTCACCCGTCGTTAACGGAATGGATTCATCCAGCATGGTGGTCACCACATCCACAAAAGGAACCTGCGCCACAATGCCTTTGAAGCGTTCAGGACGCTGATTAATGACCGCCCCCATCAGCATCCCACCGGCACTGCCGCCCATACCAAAGCAGAGCGTCGGATCGCCATAACCTTGATCCACCAACGCATCACAAACATCGAGATAATCATTGAAGGTATTTTTCTTTTTCAGGAACTTACCGTCTTCATACCAGTGGTGACCCAGTTCCCCACCGCCGCGCACATGGGCGATAGCAAAAACAAACCCACGATCGAGCAGGCTCAGCCTGCTGCTGCTGAAGTCCGCGTCCATACTGGAGCCGTAGGATCCGTAGCCGTATACCAGGATCGGATTTTTACCTTTCCGGAAATGTTCCTTCCGGTACACCAGTGACACCGGTACCTCCACTCCATCGCGGGCGATTACCCACAGGTGTTCACTGCGGTATTTCTCCGCGTCGAAACCCGTCACTTCCACCTGTTTAATCACCTGCCGCTGCCCGGTGTCCATATCCAGTTCAAACAATGTGTCTGGCGTGGTCATCGATGAGTAGCCGTAGCGCAGCCGCGATGATTCCGGTTCGGGGTTAAAACCAATCCACGTTACATAGGCCGGATCGTCGAACGCAATCCCCACCACTTCATGCGTTTTGCGGTTAATTTGTCGCAGGCTGGTCAGCCCCCGCTGACGCTCCTCCACCACCAGCCAGTCGGTGAAGAGCGTAAATCCTTCGAGCATCACCTGTTCCCGGGCGGGAATTAAGACCTCCCATTTGTGCTCATCACGTACTTTGGTCTTATAGAGGCCAAAGTTTTTGCCTTCACGGTTAGAACGCAAATAAAAGCTGTGCTGGAAGTGATCCAGGCTGTACTCATGATCTTTGCGACGCGGCAGAAAACAGAGCGGCTGCGCATCGGGCAGTTCGGCATCCAGCAGCAAGACTTCAGAGGTGGTCGCGCTGGCGAGCGAAATGATGACGTAGCGGCGCGACGAGGTTTTATGCAGGCTAACGTAAAACGTATCGTCTTTCTCTTCATACACCAGTTCATCATCAGAGGAAGCCGTGCCCACGGTGTGACGCCATACCTGCCAGGGCAGTAAGGTCAAAGCATGCTTTTTGACGTAATAGACCGTTTCAGAGTCGTTCGCCCAGACAAAATCCGGTGAGACATTCTCCAGCGTTTCTGGATACCAGTTCCCCGTCTCCAGGTTACGGAAACGCAGTCCGTACTGGCGGCGAGAGAGGTAATCTTCCGCCAGCGCCATAATGGCGTTATCAGGTGAGACAGACATGCCACCCAGTGTATAAAACTCGCTGTGGGCCGCGCGCTGGTTAGCGTCAAGCAGGGTTTCCCAGTCATCCCACTCGGCACTTAACACCGGCTGTCGCTGATAGACAGGATATTCATTGCCGGGGTCATAGCGGTGGCGGTAACGGTAGCCATTTTTGGTCCAGGGCGCAGAAATGTCGCGCTGGGGGATGCGTTGCACCATCTCACTCAGCAGTTGATCCTGCAGCGCCTGCTGGCTGGACATGACCTTCCGGCCATACTCATTTTCCTGGTGCAGATAGTCGAGCACATCTGGCTGAGCGCGCGAATCGTCCCGCAGCCAGTAATAGTTATCTATACGTGTATCGCCATGCGTGGTGATCGCATAGGGCGTACGTCGGGCTTTCGGTGGCATGTCATGTTTCTTTTGAGTTTCACACCCTATAAGGTTGGCAAAACACACACATCATGCAAGCGAAACATGGCCTCCACTCGCAGAAAGACGCATTCTCTGGCTGGCTAAATTTCTTACCGGTCTCCCGGCTCCCGGAACAAGACAGACGCAAACGTTTTCGTTTATACTGCGCGCAACTTTTTCAGGGGGATTGTTATGACTCGTTTAGGAACCGCGCTGCGACCTGCAGCGACGCGCGTAATGCTGCTAGGATCGGGAGAACTGGGAAAAGAGGTTGCCATTGAGTGCCAGCGCTTAGGCGTTGAAGTCATCGCGGTTGATCGTTATGCAGATGCCCCTGCGATGCACGTAGCCCACCGCGCTCATGTGATTAACATGCTGGATGGCGACGCCCTGCACGCCCTGATTACCAAAGAAAAACCGGATTTCGTGGTACCGGAAATCGAAGCCATTGCTACCGATATGCTGATTGCCCTTGAGCAGGAAGGTCAACGCGTAGTGCCCTGTGCAAAAGCGGCGAAGCTGACCATGAACCGTGAAGGTATTCGCCGTCTGGCGGCTGAAGAGCTGCAACTCCCCACCTCCAGCTACCGTTTTGCTGGTAACAAAGCCGAATTCCTTCAGGCCGTCAACGAGATTGGCTACCCGTGCATCATTAAGCCGGTAATGAGCTCCTCCGGTAAAGGGCAAAGCTTTATCCGCGACAGTAGCACGCTGGATAAGGCCTGGGACTATGCGCAACAGGGTGGCCGCGCCGGTGCCGGGCGCGTGATTGTCGAAGGTGTGGTTAAGTTTGATTTCGAAATCACCCTGCTCACCGTCAGCGCCGTGGATGGCGTTCATTTCTGCGACCCGATTGGTCACCGTCAGGAAGATGGCGATTATCGTGAATCCTGGCAGCCGCAGCAGATGAGTCCTCTGGCCCTGGAACGTGCGCAGGAAATAGCCCGTAAGACGGTGCTGGCGCTGGGCGGTTACGGCCTGTTCGGTGTGGAGCTGTTTGTCCGCGGTGATGAGGTCATTTTCAGTGAAGTCTCCCCTCGCCCGCACGATACTGGCATGGTGACCCTGATCTCACAGGATCTCTCTGAGTTCGCCCTGCATGTGCGTGCCTTCCTCGGCCTGCCTGTCGGTGGTATTCGTCAGTACGGCCCGGCGGCATCGGCGGTGATCCTGCCGCACTTGACCAGCCAGAACGTCACCTTCGATAACGTTGAAAGTACCGTCGGCGCAGGTTTGCAGGTCAGGTTGTTCGGTAAACCGGAAATCGACGGTTCACGTCGTCTTGGCGTGGCGTTAGCGACGGGTGAGAATATAGATGATGCCGTGGCAAGAGCCAAAACGGCCGCCGCGAATGTCAACGTAGCAGGATAAAAAAAC
This sequence comes from Enterobacter sp. LM3, assembly GCF_046622475.1. Lineage (NCBI taxonomy): Bacteria > Pseudomonadati > Pseudomonadota > Gammaproteobacteria > Enterobacterales > Enterobacteriaceae > Enterobacter > Enterobacter sp. LM3. Next base: position 72,785 of record NZ_JBJURN010000002.1, read on the forward strand.
GGGCCAGAAGGCCCGTTTTTCATTCGACTACACGCTTACTGCTTAGCACCTTCAACTGCTTCACGAGCCAGTTTCGTAATGCGATCCCAGTCACCGGCTTCCAGCGCGTCAGCCGGAACCAGCCATGAACCACCGATGCACAGCACGCTTTTCAGCGCCAGGTAGTCACGGTAGTTCGCCGGAGAGATACCGCCGGTTGGGCAGAAACGAACCTGAGAGAATGGACCGGCAATGGCCTGCAGCGCTTTGGTGCCGCCGTTCGCTTCTGCCGGGAAGAATTTGAACTCTTTCAGACCGTAGTCCATGCCCAGCATCAGTTCAGACACGGTGCTGATACCAGGGATCAGCGGAATAGAACCTTCGGTTGCGGCTTTCAGCAGAGGCTCCGTCAGACCCGGGCTGATCGCGAACTGTGCGCCTGCTTCGGTCACTTCAGCCAGCTGCTGCGCGTTCAGAACAGTCCCCGCACCGATGATCGCGTCCGGTACTTCTTTGGCGATAGCGCGGATAGCGTCCATCGCACAGGCGGTACGCAGAGTCACTTCCAGAACGCGAACCCCACCTGCAACCAGCGCTTTCGCCATCGGTACAGCGTGCTCCAGTTTATTTACCACAATAACCGGCACGACAGGGCCAGTGGTCAGGATTGCTTCTGCACTTGTTTTCCAGTTTTTCATCAGAGTTTTCTCTCGCCAGATCGATAAAATCAAGTCGTCTTAAAACGTAATACAGGTTGCGCCCTGCTCCGCGCCGGAGAGTTTCTCACGCAGCGCACTAAACATTTCGCGTCCGGTACCCACACGCGACGCGCTAAGGTCAGGAATATGTGGCTTACGTGCTGCCAGCTCTGCTTCATCCACCAGCAGGGTTAACTCGCCTGTCTGACCGTTGACGCGGATCATGTCGCCATCGCGAACTTTCGCCAGCAGGCCGCCGTCGTAAGCTTCAGGGGTCACGTGGATCGCTGAAGGCACTTTACCTGATGCCCCAGAAAGGCGTCCATCGGTCACCAACGCAATTTTGAAACAGCGGTCCAATAATACACCAAGTGGCGGCATAAGTTTATGCAATTCTGGCATCCCGTTGGCTTTTGGCCCCTGGTGGCGCACCACCACCACGCAATCTTTGTCGAGCAGGCCAGCGTCAAAGGCTGGTAACACGTCGTGCTGGCTTTCAAACACCACCGCCGGCGCTTCGATAATCTGATTCTCTTCCGGTACGGCAGACGTTTTCATTACTGCACGACCCAGGTTACCGCTCAGCACTTTGGTACCACCGTGGTGAGAGAACGGTTTGTCGATGGTGGCGATAACCTGCGCATCGAGGGACGCGCTCGCGCCTTCACGCCAGTCCAGCTCGCCGTTGTTCAGCCACGGCTCCAGGGTGTAGCGCTGCAGACCAAAGCCCGCCACAGTGTTCACATCTTCATGCAGCAGACCGCCTTTGAGCAGTTCACGCATCAGAACCGGCACGCCACCGGCTGCCTGGAAGTGGTTAATGTCCGCCGGGCCATTCGGGTACAGACGCGCCATCAGCGGTACAACAGCAGAAATATCGGAGAAATCGTCCCAGTTGATCAGGATGCCCGCCGCGCGTGCCATCGCTACCAGGTGCATGGTGTGGTTAGTTGAACCACCGGTTGCCAGCAGCGCGACAATTCCGTTAACAACGACTTTTTCGTCGATCATTTTACCCAGAGGCAGCCACTCGCTGCCGTTACCGGTCAAACGCGTCACCTGGCGGGCAGCGGCTTCAGTCAGCGCCTGACGCAGCGGAGCATCCGGCTGGATAAAGGACGAACCTGGCAGCTGCATCCCCATAAACTCCACCACCATCTGGTTGGTGTTGGCCGTACCGTAGAAGGTGCAGGTACCCGGCGCGTGGTAAGAGGCGGCTTCCGCTTCCAGCAGCGCCTGACGGTCTGCTTTGCCTTCAGCATACAGCTGGCGAATACGTACTTTTTCTTTGTTTGGCAGGCCGCTGCTCATTGGACCTGACGGCACAAAAATTGCGGGCAGATGACCAAACGACAGTGCCGCCATCGCCAGCCCCGGGACTATCTTGTCACACACGCCCAGGTACAGCGCACCATCGAACATGTTGTGAGACAAGCCAACCGCCGCAGACATCGCAATCACTTCGCGGCTCAGCAGAGACAGCTCCATTCCGTCCTGACCCTGGGTTACACCGTCGCACATCGCTGGCACACCACCCGCGACCTGACCGACTGCATTCACGCTGTGCAGCGCTTTACGGATGATATCCGGGTAAACCTCATACGGCTGGTGCGCGGAAAGCATATCGTTATAGGAGGTAATAATGGCGATATTGTTACGCAGCATGCTTTTCAGCGAGGCTTTATCATCGGGTTGGCAGGCGGCAAAGCCGTGGGCCAGGTTACCGCAGGCCAGCTGAGAGCGGTGGACAGTGTTACTCTTTGCCTGTTCAATCCGGGCGAGGTAGGCCGAGCGCGTCTCTTTTGAGCGCTCGATAATGCGTTTTGTTACGCGTAACAATACAGGATTCATAAAAGCTCCTTTAATTTATCTGTCCGTGCTCGGGAGTTTACAAAGTTGCTGGCAGTTGTTAACAACGCTGAAACGCTTGCTGTCCGGAGCCCAGGGGCAAAATCACTTCCGGCAGTGTAATAAAAAAAGCTCCGCGGGTGAATCCACGCGGAGCTTAAAAGATTAAAAATTATGCGACTAACTGTGCCAGATCATGTTACCGGTAAAATAACACCTCCGGGTTAGTGGATAATCTTACTCAAACTCGTTCCATGAGCGACCATCACGGGTGATCATCGCAACCGATGCGACTGGCCCCCAGGTCCCCGCCTGATACGGTTTTGGCACATCCTGATCGGCAGCCCAGGCTTCGGTGATGGAGTCGACCCATTTCCACGCCTCTTCCACTTCATCGCGACGCACGAACAGCGCCTGGATACCACGCATGGTTTCCAGCAGCAGACGCTCGTAAGCATCAGCCAGGTGCGTCTGGTTGAAGGTTTCGGAATAACTCAGATCCAGCTTGGTGGTCTGCAGGTTGTGCTTGTGATCCAGGCCTGGGACTTTGTTCAGGATCTGAATATCCACACCTTCGTCCGGCTGCAGACGGATGGTCAGTTTGTTCTGCGGCAGTTCCTGCCAGGACTCTTTGAACAGGTTCAGTTCCGGGTTTTTGAAGTACACAACCACTTCAGAGCATTTGGCTGGCAGACGTTTACCGGTACGCAGATAGAACGGAACACCCGCCCAGCGCCAGTCGTCGATATCCACACGGATCGCCACAAACGTCTCTGTGTTGCTGGATTTGTTCGCACCCTCTTCTTCCAGATAGCCCGGTACTTTTTTACCCTGTGCAAACCCGGCGGTGTACTGACCGCGAACGGTTTTCTCACGTACATTTGAACGGTCAATGCGGCGCAGTGATTTCAGGACTTTCACTTTGGCATCGCGGATGCTGTCAGCCGTCAGATCGGATGGCGGAGACATCGCAATCATGCACAGGATTTGCAGCAGGTGGTTCTGGATCATGTCACGCATCTGACCGGCCTGGTCAAAGTAGCCCCAGCGACCTTCAATGCCCACCTCTTCGGCCACGGTAATTTCCACGTGGTCGATAGTGCGGTTATCCCAGTTGTTTACAAACAGGGAGTTAGCAAAACGCAGCGCCAGCAGGTTCAGTACCGTCTCTTTGCCCAGGTAATGGTCAATGCGGTACACCTGACACTCTTCGAAGTATTCGCCCACCTGGTCGTTAATTTCGCGTGAGGTCGACAGAGATGTACCCAGCGGTTTTTCCATAACCACGCGTGCTGGTTTGTTATTCAGTTTTGCCTCGCCCAGCCCTTTGCAGATTGCGCCGAAGGTGCTTGGCGGCATGGCGAAATAGTTAATGGTGACACGGTTTTTCTGATCCAGCATTTCACCTAAACGGGTGAACGCGCTGACGTCGTTAACGTCCAGGTTGCAGAAATCAAGACGGCCACTCAGGGTATCCCACAAACTTTCATCAATTTTCTCTTTCATGAAAGTTTCGAGCGCCTCGCGCACCACTTTGGTATAAGCGTCCTTGTCCCAGTCGGCGCGCCCTACACCCAGGATACGGGTATCCGGATGGAGTTGGCCCGCTTTCTCCAGTTGATACAGGGAAGGCAGCAATTTACGGCGTGCAAGATCGCCTTTCGCGCCGAAAATGACCAGGTCACATGCCTGGGCTGTTTGCGTTACCGCCATGTCATTCTCCTCAGTTGGATAACCTGGTGCTTCTGCCAGGTATCGTTGTAATTTTATTACAATGCACTGTACTGCTTTTACGTCATTCCCGAAACCATTAGCGCTTAACGTCACGTGCGATACGGTGATTTTTGACCTGCCAAACGCATGCGGCACGGCAATAACGCGAAAACCGATGATTCTTTGTTCTGTCCGGCCACGGTAAAACCCGACATCGATCAAGTAATGAAAAAAAACAACAACATTTCTTGTCGACTGTTACCCTTTAAGAAACCACAGGGGTAATATCGGCTAAATCGAATCATGATTTCATCAATCAATGAAATCGTTTCCACCCATGAGCGCCTTGTTAACGATGAACATGCTGGAAAAAATCCAGTTTCAACTGGAACACCTTAGCAAATCCGAGCGAAAAGTGGCCGAAGTTATTCTCGCCTCCCCCGCTCAGGCGATTCATTCAAGCATCGCCGCTCTGGCACAGGAATCGGGCGTCAGCGAACCGACGGTAAATCGATTCTGCCGCAGTCTGGAAACGCGCGGTTTCCCTGATTTTAAACTGCATCTGGCCCAAAGTCTGGCAAACGGCACGCCCTATGTTAATCGCAATGTGGATGAAGACGACAGCGTAGATGCATACACGGCGAAAATATTTGAGTCGGCAATGGCCACGCTTGACCACGTCCGCCAGTCGCTGGATATGAGCTCGGTAAATCGCGCGGTCGATTTACTGACGCAGGCCAAGCGTATTGCCTTCTTCGGTCTCGGGTCGTCAGCAGCTGTGGCACATGATGCCATGAACAAGTTCTTCCGCTTTAACGTTCCGGTGATTTATTCCGATGACATTGTGCTGCAACGCATGAGCTGTATGAATTGTAGCGAAGATGATGTTGTGGTGCTTATCTCGCACACGGGTCGTACCAAGAGTCAGGTTGAACTGGCACAGCTGGCGCGTGAAAACGATGCCATGGTGATCGCCCTGACGACGGCGGGCACACCGCTGGCGCGAGAAGCGACGCTCGCCATCACTCTGGATGTGCCTGAAGACACGGACATGTATATGCCGATGGTGTCTCGTCTGGCGCAGCTTACGGTGATTGACGTGCTGGCAACCGGTTTTACCTTACGCCGGGGCACAAAATTCAGAGATAACTTGAAGCGTGTCAAAGAAGCGCTCAAGGAATCGCGTTTTGATAAAGAATTGCTCATAAAGAGTGATGTTCCCTAATAACTAAGATGTAAACGATTTACGGCATTCGGTCCCCTCTCTGTTGCTTTGCAGCAGAAGAAGGCCGATTCAATGTTCACGCAACACCAAAGTTGTTTCAGTCAACGGAGTATTACATGTCCAGAAGGCTTCGCAGAACCAAGATCGTAACCACCTTAGGCCCGGCTACCGATCGCGATAATAACCTTGAAAAAATTATCGCCGCTGGTGCCAACGTGGTGCGTATGAACTTCTCTCACGGTACGCCAGAAGACCATAAATTACGTGCTGATAAAGTGCGCGAAATCGCGGCCAAACTGGGTCGCCATGTTGCTATCCTCGGTGACCTGCAAGGTCCCAAAATTCGCGTATCCACCTTTAAAGAAGGCAAAGTTTTCCTCAATATCGGTGATAAATTCTTGCTGGATGCCAACCTGGGCAAAGGCGAAGGCGATAAAGAGAAAGTCGGTATCGACTATAAAGGTCTGCCGGCTGACGTGGTGCCTGGCGACATCCTGCTGCTCGACGACGGTCGCGTACAGCTGAAAGTGCTGGACGTTCAGGGAATGAAGGTGTTCACCGAAGTGACCGTCGGTGGTCCGCTTTCTAACAACAAAGGGATCAACAAACTCGGCGGTGGCCTCTCTGCAGAAGCGCTGACCGAAAAAGACAAAGCGGATATCGTAACCGCTGCGCTGATTGGGGTTGATTACCTGGCCGTCTCCTTCCCGCGCTGCGGCGAAGATCTGAACTATGCACGCCGTCTGGCTCGCGATGCCGGTTGTGATGCGAAAATCGTGGCCAAAGTTGAACGTGCTGAAGCCGTTTGCGACCAGGACGCAATGGACGACGTGATCCTGGCGTCTGACGTGGTCATGGTTGCCCGTGGTGACCTGGGTGTGGAAATTGGCGACCCGGAACTGGTCGGTATCCAGAAAGCACTGATTCGCCGCGCACGTCAGTTGAACCGCGCCGTGATCACCGCGACCCAGATGATGGAGTCCATGATCACCAACCCAATGCCAACCCGTGCAGAAGTGATGGACGTGGCCAACGCCGTGCTGGACGGTACCGATGCCGTGATGCTGTCCGCAGAAACAGCGGCGGGTCAGTACCCGGCAGAAACCGTCGCCGCAATGGCGCGCGTATGCCTGGGTGCTGAAAAGATCCCAAGCATTAACGTCTCTAAGCACCGTCTGGATGTACAGTTCGACAATGTGGAAGAAGCGATTGCGATGTCCGCCATGTACGCGGCTAACCACCTGAAAGGCGTTACGGCGATCATCACCATGACCGAATCTGGCCGTACCGCGCTGATGACTTCCCGTATCAGCTCCGGCCTGCCAATCTTCGCCATGTCCCGCCACGAGCGCACCCTGAACCTGACAGCGCTGTATCGCGGCGTCACGCCAGTTCACTTCGACAGTGCCTGTGACGGTGTTGCGGCGGCGACTGATGCGGTTAACCTGCTGCGTGATAAGGGCTATCTGGTATCCGGTGATATTGTCATCGTGACGCAGGGCGACGTGATGAGCACCATCGGTTCGACTAACACCACACGCGTTATGACAGTCGAGTAATCAAGGCTGGATATGCGCTCCCCTCTCCCTTTCAGGGAGAGGGGATATTTTTTATTTACCCGGGAAAAGCTCTCTACGTTTGTACGGCTCTTTTTCGCCCGGTTTACGCGTTTTGAGCAGCTTCAGTATCCACGTGTATTGCTCTGCATGTGGCCCCACCAGAAGCTCCACCTCTTCGTTCATGCGCCGCGCAATGGTGTTATCGTCGGCAGTCAGCAAGTCATCCATCGGTGGACGCACTTCAATGCTCAGACGATGCGTTTTGCCATCATAAACAGGGAACAGCGGAACAACTCTGGCACGGCAGACTTTCATCAAGCGGCCAATCGCAGGCAGTGTCGCCTTGTAGGTCGCAAAGAAATCGACAAACTCACTGTGCTCAGCACCGTGATCCTGATCCGGCAAATAGTAGCCCCAGTATCCCTGACGCACGGACTGAATAAACGGCTTGATTCCATCGTTACGCGCATGCAGGCGACCACCAAAGCGGCGACGCACGGTATTCCAGACGTAATCAAAGATCTTATTCCCCTGATTATGGAACATCGCCGCCATTTTCTGGCCTTGCGATGCCATCAGCATGGCGGGAATATCCACACCCCAGCCATGAGGAACGAGAAAAATCACCTTCTCATCATTGCGACGCATCTCGTCGATGATTTCCAGCCCTTTCCAGTCCACACGATTGAGGATTTTCTCTGGCCCTTTCAGTGCCAGCTCTGCCATCATCGCCATTGCCTGCGGGGCAGTGGTATACATGGCATCAATAATCGCTTCGCGCTCGGCGTCGCTCTTTTCAGGGAAACAGTAATAGAGGTTGATCTGCGCGCGGCGGCGGGCGCTTTTACCCATCCGTCCGGCAAGACGGCCTACCTTTCCCAGCAGAGGATCACGCACGGATGCTGGCAGTAACGCGATACCGGCGAAGGCATATACGCCAAGCCAGGCTCCCCAGTTGCGCGGGTGACGAAACGACGGCTCAAACTCAGGAATATACTCAATGTTATTTTTTTTTGTTTCCATGCTGATTCCAGGGAAGGTAATGCGAAAAAAACGAATAATGCGAATAGTGTAGCGAGGCTGAGGCTCAGGCACAAAAGAAAAAGCCGGTGCGCACTGGCACCGGCTTTATGCTGAACAGCGTTTAGTCAAAACGCAGTTGCGGTATCACCTCTTTCACCTGAGCCAGGTAATCATTACGATCTTTACCCGTCAGGCCTTCGGTGCGCGGCAGCTTCGCCGTCAGCGGATTCACCGCCTGCTGGTTAATCCACACTTCATAGTGCAGATGCGGACCCGTAGAGCGTCCGGTATTACCCGAGAGCGCAATACGATCGCCGCGCTTCACTTTCTGCCCCGGCTGCACCAGCATTTTACGCAGGTGCATATAACGGGTGGTGTAGGTACGTCCATGACGAACCGCCACGTAATACCCTGCAGCCCCGCTGCGTTTAGCCATGACCACTTCGCCATCACCCACCGCCAGCACTGGCGTACCCTGCGGCATCGCGAAATCGACACCACGATGTGGTGCAACACGTCCGGTGACCGGGTTCAGACGACGCGGGTTGAAGTTGGAAGAGACGCGGAACTGTTTAGCCGTCGGGAAGCGCAGGAAGCCTTTCGCCAGCCCGGTACCGTTACGGTCATAAAACTTACCGTCTTCGGCGCGAATGGCGTAGTAATCTTTACCTTCGGAACGCAGGCGAACACCCACCAGCTGACTTTGCTCGCGTTTGCCATCCAGCATTTCACGGGACATCAGCACAGAGAACTCATCGCCTTTTTTCAGTTTACGGAAATCCATTTGCCACTGCATGGCCCTGATAACCGCGCTGATTTCAGCGCTGGTCAACCCGGCATCACGTGCGCTGGAGACAAAACTCGCTCCAACGGTGCCTTTCAGCACGCTGTTCACCCAGTCGCCCTGCTGCATTTCGCTGTCCATCTTGAAACCGTTTGCAGTACGCTCATAGGTGCGGGTTTCACGACGCGACACTTCCCACGTCAGGCTCTGTAAATCGCCCTCCGCGCTCAATGTCCAGGAGAGTTGCTGACCAATTTTAAGGTTGCGTAATGCTTTATCCGCGGCTGCCAGCTGGCTGATATCCCCCATTTCAATGCCGTACTGGTTCAGAACGCTGCTCAGCGTATCGCCCGTCGAGACGACATATTCATGGGTACCTGAGTCATTTTCGGTTTTATCATCCAGCTCATCCTGAGGGATGGCTTCATCTTCCTGAGCCGTCTGGTCGATGGGTTCGCTGGCCTCTGGCAGTAAAGAACGGATCTCGCTCTTTTCAAGCTCAATGGTTTTGATGATAGGGGCAGAACTTGGGTGGTACACATAGGGCCGCCAGACGGCGACCGCTAAGGTGAGAACAGTAAGCGACCCCAGCATAACGCGATGGGGTCGGGGCAAATTGTTAAATGCCAGAGCGACAGAGCGGGCTATCTGTTGCACGTATTCACTTCCTCGTTAATCTCCTTTCAGGCAGCTCGCATACTGGTTCGCCAGTTGGCTGAGGAACTGCGAATAGCTCGCTTTGCTCAACTGGATATTCGTTCCTAGCGGGTCAAGGGTTCCCATGCGCACGGATGTTCCCCTGGCCACGGCTTCTACGACCGCTGGCCTGAACTGTGGCTCAGCAAAAACGCAAGTCGCTTTTTGCTCAACCAACTGTGTTCTGATTTCATGTAAACGCTGCGCACCGGGCTGAATTTCAGGGTTGACGGTAAAGTGACCAAGTGGGGTCAGGCCGTAGTGTTTTTCGTAATAGCCATAGGCGTCATGAAAAACGAAATACCCTTTTCCTTTCAACGGTGCGAGCTCGTTACCCACCTGCTTATCGGTTGCGGCTAATTGAGCCTCAAAATCCTTCAGGTTGGCGTCTAGTTTGGCTCGACTTTGCGGCATAAGTTCCACTAATTTGTCATGGATTGCAACCGCTGAAAGCCGCGCTATCTCTGGGGAAAGCCAAAGATGCATGTTGTACTCGCCGTGATGGTGATCTCCATCACCTTTTTCACTGCTGGCATGCGCGTGGTCGTGTTCGCCACCGTCGTCATCAGCCCCTTTCATGAGCAGCGGTTTCACGCCTGACAGTTCGGCAATAGTGACCTGTTTCTGTTCAGGAACCTGTTTTGCCGATTTCTGCATAAACGCTTCCATTTCTGGCCCAATCCAGACAACTAAGTCCGCGTTTTGTAAGCGTTTTACATCCGACGGCCGCAAGGAATAGTCATGTTCGGAGGCACCATCAGGCAGCAAAACCTGAGTCTCTGTCACCCCGTCTGCAATGGCCGAAGCAATGAATCCGAGCGGTTTAAGCGAAGCGACAACGGCGGCGTTACCATCTTGTGCTGTTGTACCCCAAAGAGCAGCGGATAATGCTGCGAAAAGAAGCGTATTTTTATGTAACATAATGCGACTAATCATCGTAATGAATGTGTGGAATGTGATATTATAACATTCGTTGACTTCTGCAAGCTTAAATTGACATGACGACTTTGGTTTCTCTCGAAAATATTTCGGTCTCATTCGGTCAGCGCCGCGTCCTTTCTGACGTGTCACTGGATCTGAAACCCGGCAAAATTCTGACGCTGCTCGGCCCTAATGGTGCAGGTAAATCCACGCTCGTTCGCGTAGTGCTTGGCCTGGTAAGACCTGACGAAGGCGTGATCACGCGCGAAGAAAAATTGCGTATCGGCTATGTGCCGCAAAAATTACACCTGGACGCCACGCTGCCGTTGACGGTCAGCCGCTTCCTGCGTCTTCGCCCTGGTACACATAAAGCCGACATTCTCCCGGCGCTGAAACGTGTCCAGGCGGGTCATCTTGTCGACGCCCCGTTGCAGAAACTCTCTGGTGGTGAAACCCAGCGCGTTTTACTTGCCCGTGCGCTGCTGAGCAGCCCACAGTTGCTGGTGCTGGATGAACCGACGCAGGGTGTGGATGTGAATGGTCAGGTTGCACTTTATGATTTAATCGACCAGCTGCGCCGCGAGCTTAACTGCGCGGTACTGATGGTTTCCCACGACCTGCATCTGGTGATGGCAAAAACCGACGAAGTGCTGTGTCTGAACCATCATATCTGCTGTTCCGGCACGCCGGACGTGGTGTCGACGCACCCGGAGTTTATCTCTATGTTTGGCCCCCGCGGTGCTGAACAGCTGGGAATTTATCGCCATCATCATAATCACCGCCACGATTTACAGGGACGAATTGTCCTGCGCCGGGGAAATGGACACTCATGATTGAACTGTTACTGCCCGGCTGGCTGGCCGGGATTATGCTTGCCTGCGCCGCGGGCCCGCTTGGCTCGTTTGTGGTGTGGCGCAGAATGTCCTATTTCGGCGATACCCTGGCGCATGCCTCTCTGCTCGGGGTTGCCTTTGGCCTGTTACTGGACATCAATCCGTTCTATGCGGTGATTGTGGTCACGCTGCTGCTGGCTGCCGGTCTGGTCTGGCTGGAAAAGCGCCCTCACCTCGCCATTGATACGCTGCTTGGCATTATGGCGCATAGCGCCCTGTCGCTGGGGCTGGTCGTGGTGAGTCTGATGTCCAATATCCGCGTTGACCTGATGGCCTACCTGTTTGGTGACCTGCTGGCCGTGACGCCGGAAGACCTGATTTCTATCGCCATCGGGGTTGTGGTGGTGCTGTGCATTTTGCTGTGGCAGTGGCGTAACCTGCTGGCAATGACCGTGAGCCCGGATCTGGCGTTTGTCGACGGCGTGAAACTGCAGCGCGTGAAGCTGCTACTGATGCTGGTAACTGCGTTGACCATCGGGGTAGCAATGAAATTTGTCGGTGCGCTGATTATCACCTCACTGCTGATCATTCCGGCGGCCACAGCACGTCGTTTTGCCCGTACGCCGGAGCAAATGGCGGGTGTAGCGGTTATCGTGGGGATGATTGCGGTAACAGGCGGGCTGACTTTCTCGGCATGTTATGACACACCGGCAGGCCCATCAGTAGTGCTGTGCGCGGCGCTGCTGTTTATTTTCAGTATGATGAAGAAAACAGCAAGTTAAGACCGAGGGCGCTGATGCCCTCACCCAGGCCCTCTCCCACAGGGAGAGGGAACACAGCATTACGGCATCTCCGGTGGGGTGATCCCGAAATGATTCCACGCTCGTACCGTTGCCATACGTCCACGCGGCGTACGCTGTAAGAAGCCCTGCTGGATCAGATACGGCTCCAGTACGTCCTCAATTGTTTCACGTTCTTCACCAATTGCCGCCGCCAGATTGTCCAGCCCGACAGGGCCGCCAAAGAACTTGTCCAGTACCGCCAGCAGCAGCTTACGATCCATATAGTCGAAGCCTTCAGCATCCACATTCAGCATGTCCAGTGCCTGTGCGGCAATCTCAGCGGAAATCGAGCCATCGTGCTTCACTTCAGCAAAGTCACGCACGCGGCGCAGCAAGCGGTTAGCAATACGCGGTGTACCGCGAGAGCGTTTCGCCACTTCGAACGCCCCTTCTTCGCTCATCTCCAGCCCCATATAGCGGGCACTACGGCCAACGATATGCTGAAGGTCAGGAACCTGATAAAACTCCAGGCGCTGTACAATGCCAAAACGGTCACGCAGTGGCGAGGTTAACGACCCGGCACGCGTCGTCGCACCAATCAGGGTGAACGGCGGCAGGTCGATTTTGATAGAGCGTGCCGCCGGGCCTTCACCAATCATAATATCCAGCTGATAGTCTTCCATCGCCGGATAGAGCACCTCCTCCACCACTGGTGACAGGCGGTGGATCTCATCGATAAACAGTACATCGTGAGGTTCAAGGTTGGTCAGCATCGCCGCCAGGTCACCTGCTTTTTCCAGCACCGGGCCAGACGTGGTACGCAGGTTTACGCCCATTTCATTGGCTACAATATTCGCCAGCGTGGTTTTACCCAGGCCTGGAGGGCCAAAAATCAGCAGGTGATCGAGCGCATCGCCACGCAATTTTGCCGCCTGGATGAAAATTTCCATCTGGGAACGAACCTGTGGCTGGCCGATATACTCATCAAGCAGTTTGGGGCGGATCGCGCGATCCACCACGTCATCTGCCTGAATAGTGCCTGCCGATACCAGGCGGTCTGCTTCAATCATCCTTTACCTCACAATGCAGCGCGCAGCGCTTCACGAATCAGGGTTTCACTGCTGGCATCCGGTTTGGCGATTTTACTCACCATGCGGCTGGCCTCCTGAGGTTTATAGCCCAGTGCTACCAGCGCAGCAACCGCTTCCTGTTCGGCGTCATCCGATGCTGGCGCACCAGGAGAGGTCAGCACCAGGTCTGCCGCTGGGGTAAACAGATCGCCGTGGAGACCTTTAAAGCGGTCTTTCATCTCGACAATCAGACGCTCGGCGGTTTTCTTACCAATACCCGGTAGCTTAATCAACGCAGCGGGATCTTCGCGCTCAACGGCATTCACAAACTGTTGGGCAGACATCCCGGACAGAATAGCCAGTGCCAGCTTTGGCCCGACGCCATTGGTTTTAATCAGCTCGCGGAACAGCGTACGTTCCTGCTTGTTATTAAAGCCGTACAGCAACTGGGCATCTTCACGCACCACAAACTGGGTAAAGACAATCGCCTCTTTACCCGCGTCCGGCAGCTCATAGAAGCAGGTCATTGGCATATGGACTTCATAGCCCACGCCACCTACTTCCAGCAGCACTAACGGGGGTTGTTTTTCAATGATGATGCCTCTGAGTCTGCCTATCACGTGACGCTCCTGCGTTCTGGAAGAAATTAACTGCCGACGTATACCCTAAATAATTCGAGGTGCAGGACAAAACGCCTTTAGCGTTTTGAACAGCGCTTGCGCTGGCCCCGAAGGGGAGAGGCCATAGGCCGAGTCACGCGGCAAGGGAGTGAATCCCCTGGAGCTTACACCAGTAAGTGACTGGGGTGAGCGAGTGCAGCCAACGCACATGCAGCTTGAATTATGACGGGTATAATAAAAAAAGGCTGGATAAACATCCAGCCTGATTTCTCATTATCGTAACCTGCCTCGCGCCAGATTGAGCCGCGACTCGCTCATTTGCATCGCGTTCTGGCTGACATGACAGTGGGTTATCGCAATGGCCAGCGCATCGGCGGCATCGGCCTGTGGGTTCGCGGGAAGCTTCAGCAAGGTGCGCACCATGTGCTGTACCTGACTTTTCTCCGCGCTACCAATCCCCACCACCGTCTGCTTAACCTGTCGTGCCGCGTATTCAAATACCGGAAGATCCTGGTTCACGGCAGCAACAATGGCCACGCCGCGTGCCTGACCGAGCTTTAACGCCGAATCGGCGTTTTTCGCCATAAAGACCTGCTCGATGGCGAAATAGTCCGGCTGAAACTGGGTGATAATCTCCGTCACGCCTGCATAAATGAGCTTCAGGCGGGACGGTAAATCGTCAACTTTGGTGCGAATACAACCGCTGCCCAGGTAGGTTAACTGGCGTCCAACCTGACGGATGACGCCATAACCGGTGACGCGCGAGCCGGGGTCTATCCCGAGGATAATCGACATCACGCGTCTCCTGTAACGATAAAATTAAGCCACGCCATTACAGCGTAGCCGCAACCTCATCAGAGATTTCACCGTTGTGATACACTTCCTGCACGTCATCGCAATCTTCGAGCATGTCGATCAGACGCAGCAGTTTCGGTGCTGTTTCAGCATCCATATCCGCTTTGGTTGACGGGATCATAGACACTTCAGCGTTGTCCGCTTTCAGGCCAGCCGCTTCCAGGGCGTCACGCACTGCACCCATCTCTTCCCACGCGGTGTACACGTCGATAGCACCATCATCGAAGGTCACAACGTCTTCAGCACCGGCTTCCAGCGCCGCTTCCATGATCACATCTTCATCACCTTTCTCGAAGGAGATCACGCCTTTTTTGCTGAACAGGTACGCTACAGAACCGTCGGTACCCAGGTTGCCACCGGTTTTGCTGAACGCATGACGCACTTCCGCAACGGTACGGTTACGGTTGTCAGACAGACATTCAACCATTACCGCAGTACCGCCAGGGCCGTAGCCTTCATAAATGATGGTTTCCATATTCGCGTCTTCGTCACCGCCCACGCCACGTGCGATAGCACGGTTCAGGGTGTCACGCGTCATGTTGTTAGACAGCGCTTTATCAATAGCCGCACGCAGACGTGGGTTAGAACCCGCATCGCCGCCGCCCAGACGTGCTGCCGTTACCAGCTCACGAATGATTTTGGTAAAGATCTTACCGCGCTTGGCATCCTGTGCCGCTTTGCGGTGTTTGGTGTTGGCCCACTTACTATGACCTGCCATAAAAAGTTCTCCAAAAATCGCGCCTTCTCAGGCAGCGTTAATTACAAATTCTTCAATCGCCTGCCGGTTGCTCCACGACTTGGTTAGCGCGGCGGCATCCGCCGCATTCACCCAACGGTAGGCCAGGTGTTCGGTGAACACGACCTCCCGTTCGCGGGGGAGCGCAAGGCAGAACCACGATTCCGTATTGCGCTCAATACCCGGAGCATAGCGATGACGTAAATGGCTAAAAATTTCAAACTCCACCGTGCGCTGACAGTCCTTCAGGGTCAGTTGCTCGCAAGCAACATCAATGGTGACCTCTTCCTTTACTTCGCGCGCGGCGGCCTGCAACGCGGTTTCCCCCTCTTCCAGACTGCCGGTAACCGACTGCCAGAAATCAGGGTCATCGCGCCGCTGCAACATCAGCACCCGCTTCGTGTCCTGGGCGTAGATTACAACTAAGACAGAAACGGGACGCTTATATGCCATATCAGTTTTTCTCTTCCTTTTTCACCACGTCAATGCCCAGCTCAGCCAGAGAGGCCGGGTTGGCAAAGCTTGGCGCTTCGGTCATCAGACACGCCGCAGCGGTGGTTTTCGGGAAGGCGATAACGTCACGAATGTTGTCAGTGCCGGTCAGCAGCATGGTCAGACGGTCAAGACCGAATGCCAGGCCTGCGTGCGGAGGCGTACCGTATTTCAGCGCGTCCAGCAGGAAGCCAAATTTCTCGCGCTGCTCTTGCTCGTTGATGCCCAGAATGCCAAACACGGTCTGCTGCATTTCACCACTGTGAATACGCACAGAGCCACCGCCAACTTCGTAGCCGTTGATGACCATATCGTAGGCATTTGCCACCGCGTCTTCTGGTGCCGCTTTCAGCTCTGCCGCAGTCATATCTTTTGGCGAGGTGAACGGGTGGTGCATTGCGGTCAGGCCGCCTTCACCGTCGTCTTCAAACATTGGGAAGTCGATAACCCACAGCGGAGCCCATTTGGTTTCGTCGGTCAGGCTCAGGTCTTTACCCAGCTTCAGACGCAGTGCGCCCATCGCATCAGCAACGACTTTCTTGTTGTCTGCGCCGAAGAAGATCATGTCGCCGTCCTGCGCGCCAGTGCGCTCAAGGATCGCTTCCACGATGTCCGCGTTCAGGAACTTCGCCACCGGGCTGGTAATGCCTTCCAGGCCTTTTGCACGCTCGGTCACTTTAATATAAGCCAGACCTTTCGCACCGTAGATCTTGATGAAGTTGCCGTAGTCGTCAATCTGCTTACGGCTTAAGCTCGCACCGCCCGGTACGCGCAGCGCAGCTACACGACCTTTCGCATCGTTAGCCGGGCCGGCAAATACCGCGAACTCAACGGCTTTCACCAGGTCTGCCACGTCCACCAGCTCCATCGGGTTACGCAGGTCTGGTTTATCAGAGCCATAGCGACGTTCTGCTTCGGCGAAGGTCATGATTGGGAAATCACCCAGCTCAACGCCCTTCACGTCGTTCCACAGACTACGCACCAGCGCTTCCATCACTTCACGCACTTGCCCGGCGGTCATGAAGGAGGTTTCTACGTCGATCTGGGTAAATTCAGGCTGACGGTCAGCACGCAGGTCTTCGTCACGGAAGCATTTTACGATCTGATAGTAGCGGTCAAAACCGGACATCATCAGCAGCTGTTTGAACAGCTGTGGTGACTGTGGCAGCGCGTAGAATTTGCCTTTATGAACGCGGGATGGCACCAGGTAATCGCGCGCGCCTTCTGGCGTGGCTTTGGTCAGCATCGGGGTTTCGATGTCGAGGAAACCGTGGTCATCCATAAAGCGACGTACCAGGCTGGTAATTTTCGCACGGGTTTTCAGGCGCTGAGCCATTTCCGGACGACGCAGATCCAGGTAGCGATACTTCAAACGCGCTTCTTCGGTGTTGACGTGGTTAGAGTCCAGCGGCAGCGCTTCAGCACGGTTGATGATAACCAGATCGGACGCCAGCACTTCAATTGCGCCGGTTGCCATGTCGGTGTTGACGTTTTTCTCGTCACGCGCACGCACGGTGCCGGTCACCTGAATGCAGAACTCATTACGCAGCTCAGAAGCCAGCTTCAACGCGTCCGCACGATCCGGATCGAAGAACACCTGAACGATACCTTCGCGGTCGCGCATATCGATGAAGATAAGGCTACCAAGATCACGTCGACGGTTGACCCAACCACACAGGGTGACCTGCTGTCCGACGTGGGACTGACGCAGCTGCCCGCAATATTCTGTACGCATGAGATATCCCTTAATTAGCCGCAGGCTAAATGTTGCCTGGTATGCAGGCTACTATGTCGCAGCTTTCTGTATGTCACAACTGGATGAAAAAAGGCGGCTATTATACTGGAAATTCCGCCGGACGATAAGAGCGAAGCACGCCAGACGCACGTTTGCTGCGCTCTTATTGCGCATTCTCACAAAAATTAACAAAATTATCCGACCCACAGCAGGGCACAACGTCGTAAGGTATAGCCCAGGTTGTTTATTTAACTGGAGTTATTATGTTTACACTCGATGCCACCAGAACTGCACTTGTGGTGATTGACCTGCAGGAAGGGATCCTCCCCTTTGCCGGTGGCCCGCATACCGCTGACAGTGTGGTCAGCCGTGCCGCCCGCCTGGCGGAAAAATGCCGTGCCAGCGGTGCACCTGTTGTCATGGTTCGCGTCGGTTGGTCTGCGGATTTCGCCGAAGCGTTAAAACAGCCTGTTGACGCCCAGCCAGCGGCGCGAGCTCTGCCAGAGAACTGGTGGACGTATCCGGCATCGCTTGGTAAATGCGACAGCGATATTGAAGTGACAAAACGCCAGTGGGGCGCATTCTACGGTACCGACCTGGAACTACAGCTGCGTCGTCGTGGCATAGACACCATCATCCTGTGCGGGATTTCCACCAACATTGGTGTAGAGTCCACCGCCCGTAACGCCTGGGAGCTGGGCTTTAACCTGGTGATCGCCGAAGATGCGTGCAGCGCAGGCTCAACGGATCAGCACCAGGGTAGTATGACCCACATTTTCCCACGCATCGGTCGCGTGCGCAGCACAGATGAAATCTTAAGCGCCTTATGATGTACGTGGGCCTGCCTCAATGGTCGCACCCCAAATGGGTGCGCCTTGGCATCACCAGCCTTGAAGAGTATGCCCGACACTTTAACTGTGTTGAAGGCAATACCACGCTTTATGCCCTCCCCAGAGCAGAAATTGTTGAGCGTTGGCGTGAACAGACTACCGATGATTTCCGCTTTTGCTTTAAGTTTCCGGCCACCATTTCGCATAACGCTGCGCTGCGTAACTGCGGCGATTTGACCGAAGAATTTTTCAGCCGCATGGTGCCACTGGCTAATCGTATCGGCCAGTACTGGCTCCAGCTTCCTGCGACGTTTGGCCCGCGTGACCTGCCCGCACTCTGGCCGTTTCTCGACGCCCTGCCCCGGGAATTTACTTATGGTGTGGAAGTCAGGCATCCTGAATTTTTTGCCAAAGGTGAGGCCGAAAAAGCCCTTAATCGCGGTCTGCATGACCGCTCGGTCAACCGGGTGATCCTCGACAGCCGCCCTGTACACAGCGCCATTCCGCATAACGAAGCCATCATTGATGCACAACGCAAAAAGCCCAAAGTACCCGTCCATGCCGTCGTGACTGCGCATAACCCAATGGTCAGATTTATCGGTAGCGATAACATGCCGCAAAATCGGGACATGTTCGCCGTGTGGCTGCAAACGTTGCCAAAATGGGAGCAAAGCACCACGCCGTATCTCTTTTTACACACCCCGGATATCGCCCAGGCACCGGAACTGGTCGATGTTCTGTGGCAAGCCTTACAGGACGTGGTTCCGTCGGTGGGCAACGCCCCCTCTATTCCACAACAATCTTCTCTTTTCTGAGGAAGCCCCCTATCATAGAGAGGTACCATCTGCCAAAAAACAGGGAGTTTGTATGGTCAGCGCGCTGTATGCGGTGTTAGGTGCATTACTGCTGATTAAGTTTTCGTTTGATGTTGTTCGGCTGAGAATGCAATACCGCGTCTCCTACGGTGACGGCGGTTTTTCGGAACTGCAAAGTGCTATCCGCGTCCACGGCAACGCGGTCGAATACATCCCCATTGCGCTCATTTTACTGCTGTTTATGGAGATGGATGGTGCAGAAACCTGGATGGTACATATCTGTGGTCTGCTTTTGCTTGCTGGCCGGTTAATGCACTATTACGGCTTTCATCACCGCTTATTCCGCTGGCGTCGTTCCGGCATGAGCGCGACCTGGTGTTCGCTTGTGCTGATGGTGCTGGCTAACCTTTGGTATATGCCGTGGGAGTTGGTTTTCTCCTTCCATTAGCGCACAATACGCCACTTTATTTTTCCCGGATTTTTACGTTATGTCAGATCGCGACACGCTTTTTTCCGCGCCTATCGCCAGCCTGGGCGACTGGACCTTTGATGAACGGGTAGCCGAAGTCTTCCCGGATATGATCCAGCGCTCTGTTCCCGGTTATTCCAATATCATCTCCATGATCGGCATGCTGGCTGAGCGTTTCGTTCAGCCCGGTACGCAGGTGTATGACCTGGGCTGTTCGCTCGGCGCGGCAACGCTGTCGGTTCGTCGTAACATTCGCCACGAGGGCTGTAAGATCATTGCCGTCGATAACTCACCCGCAATGGTTGAACGCTGCCGTCGTCATATTGACGCTTATAAGGCCCCGACGCCGGTTGAAGTGGTGGAAGGCGATATTCGCAATATTGACATCCAGAATGCCTCAATGGTGGTGCTGAATTTTACCCTGCAGTTCCTGGTGCCTGAAGACCGTCAGCTGTTGCTGGATAAAATTTATAAAGGTCTTAACCCCGGTGGCGCGCTGGTGTTATCAGAGAAGTTTAGCTTTGAAGACGCTGACGTAGGCGAGCTGCTGTTCAACATGCACCACGACTTTAAACGCGCCAACGGCTACAGCGAGCTGGAGATCAGCCAGAAGCGCAGCATGCTCGAAAACGTAATGCTGACGGATCCCGTTGAAGCTCACAAAGCACGCCTGCGTAAAGCCGGATTTGAACACAGCGAATTGTGGTTCCAGTGCTTTAACTTTGGCTCTCTGGTCGCGCTGAAAGCTGAGGATGCGGCATGATCGAGTTTGGTAACTTCTATTCACTGATTGCGAAAAACCACCTCTCCCACTGGCTGGAAACCTTACCGGCGCAGATTGCTACCTGGCAGCGCGATCAGCAGCACGGTCTGTTAAAGCAGTGGTCAAACGCGGTGGAGTTTCTGCCTGAGCTGAAACCCTATCGTCTGGACTTGCTCCACAGCGTAACCGCAGAAAGCGAAACTCCCCTCTCAGCCGGGCAGGCAAACCGTATTGAAACACTGATGCGTAACCTGATGCCGTGGCGCAAAGGGCCGTTCTCGCTCTATGGCATCGACATCAATACCGAATGGCGTTCAGACTGGAAATGGGATCGCGTTCTTCCCCATCTGTCCGACCTTACCGGGCGCACGATTCTGGACGTTGGCTGCGGTAGCGGCTATCACATGTGGCGCATGATTGGTGCGGGTGCCCATCTGGCAGTCGGTATCGACCCAATGCAGCTGTTCCTGTGTCAGTTTGAAGCGGTGCGTAAATTGCTGGGCAACGACCAGCGCGCCCACCTGCTGCCGCTGGGGATTGAGCAACTGCCAGCCCTGAAGGCATTTGATACCGTGTTCTCGATGGGGGTGCTGTACCACCGTCGTTCCCCGCTGGAGCATCTGTGGCAATTGAAAGATCAGCTGGTCAGCGGCGGCGAGCTGGTGCTGGAAACGCTGGTTGTCGAAGGTGATGAACATGCCGTTCTGGTGCCGGGTGACCGTTACGCGCAAATGCGCAATGTCTACTTTATCCCTTCCGCGCTGGCGTTGAAAAACTGGCTGGAGAAGTGCGGTTTTGTGGATGTGCGCATTGCGGACGTCTGCGTCACCTCAATCGAAGAACAGCGCCGGACGGACTGGATGGTGACCGAATCCCTGGAACAATTCCTCGACCCGGCGGATCACAGTAAAACCATTGAAGGCTACCCTGCGCCAATGCGTGCGGTATTGATTGCGACGAAGCCGTAGCCTTTTGCCGGGTGGCGGCTACGCCTTACCCGGCTTACTCGTAGCACGTTTTCTCCAGAATAGTTCACGTTGCAGCAAGACGGCAACGCAGCGGCGGCTTGAAATATGAAGGCGAAAAAAAGGCCCCTGTTTAATTGGCAGGGGCCTGGTACAAGCAAGCATCATATTGGGCGACATGATGCGCGGTAAAAATCAGTACGTTGCTACACGTGATGACGCTCAATTATCGATTTCATTACCGCAACCGACTCTCCATCTACACCGTAGCGCGAGTACTCATCCGCTTCAGCATCCGTCGACATTGACAACCCTGTATTGCGATAACGCATGGGTGACGGTATCCACTTACCCGCTGAGCTATGAAGCTCTTCCACCCCTGCGTTTAAAAACAGTTCCAGATTGCTGGCACGTACTCCTGCGCCAGCCATTACTATTGGAACACCGGAATGTGCTTTTAGTTCCGTAATTAATTTTAATCCTTTTTCAGCAGAGGACTGCTGACCCGATGTCAGCACTCGCGACACGCCAAGTTCTGCAAGCGTATCAAACGCCTGAAGAGGATCTTTACACATATCAAACGCGCGATGAAACGTGACTGCCATCCCCTTTGCCGCGCTCATCACCTGACGCATACGCGGTAGATCGATATGACCGTCTTCATCCAGCAAACCGATAACCAGCCCCGGGAACCCCAGGTCACGAACGAGTGCGATATCTTCAAGCATGGCACTAAACTCACCCGCCGTGTAACAAAAATCACCGCCGCGTGGACGAATAATTGGGTGAACCGGGATGCTGACCTCCTGGCGGGCAGATTTCAGCACACCGTATGAAGGCGTCAGCCCACCTTCTTTGGGAGCTGCGCACAGTTCAATACGGTCGGCCCCCTGTTTTTGCGCGGTCACGGCACACTCCACGCTGTAACAACAAATCTCCAGCAGCGCCATTCAATCCTCCTTAAATTCCACTAAACGCACCATCATGACACACCGTCCGTACCCCGTCCCGGCGTGAACTCACAACTCTCAGGCTTCGCTGGCAACTATCTGTTCAATCGTCCACGGATGGAACTTCACCGTCACCTGCCCGTCCGTCACGGCAAGCGTTGGGTTGGGTAAACGCTCCCGCTCACCTTTGGGGGAACTTGTTTTCACAAAAATACCCGGCTGGCTTAAGCCCTCGTCGGATAACAGCGCCAGCGCGCGGGCATTCAACGTGTCCGGCTCACCCGGCAGCACAATTTCAATATGCTCCCAGCCTTCATGCGGGTAACGTTTCTCCCCAGGCCACGGCAGTTCGACAACGCTGAACTGCCAGTGCGCCACACATACCGGTTCATGCAGTTTGAACAGGCAGACAGGACGGCCGTTAATCATATTCTCAGAGAGCAGCTCACCGCACTGTTCGAACCCGCGACGCCAGCGCTCAGCGGTGGCGTTTTGATGGCAGCGCAGGGAAATGTGATCGGCCTCAAGCGGCGCGATATCCAGACCAAGACGGGTGGCAAGTTCTGTGAACGCCAGGGTGAAGCGCGGTAAATCTGAGGAAATATCATGCAGTTCGTCAATGGAGTGCCAGTTCGCCATATGTCAGTCTCTTATCGTGTCGCAAAGCCGCTAATTTACTCTGTTGTCCCTTTTCGACCAACCGCAGAATAACGGATTTTATGACTGCATGATTATGCACACCTTCTTAGCCTGGATTCTGAGCAATCTTCGGCCCCCGTAATGCTGACGCCAGAAGGCATTTGCAGTATACTCCCGCCCTAAATTCTTTAACTGATGCAGGTGGTTATTAACCCGCATCAAAAACGTAAGGTATCCAGGTGAATATTCAGGCTCTTCTCTCAGAAAAAGTCAGTCAGGCACTGATTGCCGCAGGCGCGCCTGCGGATTGCGAACCGCAGGTTCGTCAGTCAGCAAAAGTACAGTTTGGTGACTATCAGGCTAATGGCGTGATGGCAGTCGCTAAAAAACTGGGCATGCCGCCGCGACAACTCGCTGAGCTGGTGCTGACTCATCTGGATCTCACCGGTATCGCCAGCAAAACCGAAATCGCCGGCCCGGGCTTTATCAACATTTTCCTTGAGCCTGCCTTCCTGGCAAGCAATGTTGACGCCGCGCTGAAGTCTGACCGCCTGGGTGTCACCCAGCCAGAAGTGCAGACCGTGGTGATTGACTACTCTGCGCCAAACGTGGCGAAAGAGATGCACGTCGGCCACCTGCGCTCCACCATCATTGGTGATGCGGCTGTCCGCACCCTGGAGTTCCTCGGCCATAAAGTGATCCGCGCAAACCACGTGGGTGACTGGGGTACTCAGTTCGGTATGCTGATTGCTTACCTGGAAAAACAGCAACAAGAAAACGCGGGCGAGATGGCGCTTGCGGACCTGGAAGGTTTCTACCGTGAAGCCAAAAAACACTACGACGAAGACGAAGTGTTTGCTGAGCGCGCACGTAGTTATGTCGTGAAACTGCAGGGTGGCGACCAGTACTTCCTGGAAATGTGGCGCAAGCTGGTTGACATCACCATGTCCCAGAACCAGTTAACCTACAACCGCCTGAACGTAACGCTGACCCGTGACGATGTGATGGGTGAAAGCCTGTATAACCCAATGCTGCCTGGCATTGTGGCCGACCTGAAAGCCAAAGGTCTGGCGGTTGAGAGCGAAGGCGCAACGGTAGTGTTCCTTGATGAGTACAAAAACAAGGAAGGCGAACCGATGGGCGTGATCATCCAGAAAAAGGATGGCGGCTATCTGTATACCACCACCGATATCGCCTGTGCGAAGTACCGTTACGAAACCCTGCACGCTGACCGTGTGCTGTACTACATCGATTCCCGTCAGCACCAGCACCTGATGCAGGCGTGGACTATCGTGCGTAAAGCAGGCTACGTGCCTGACTCTGTGCCGCTGGAACACCACATGTTCGGCATGATGCTGGGTAAAGACGGCAAACCGTTCAAAACCCGTGCGGGTGGTACCGTGAAACTTTCTGACCTGCTGGACGAAGCGCTGGAACGCGCCCGTCGCCTGGTGGCCGAGAAGAACCCGGATATGCCAGCTGATGAACTGGAAAAACTGGCCAATGCCGTCGGTATCGGTGCGGTGAAATATGCGGATCTCTCCAAGAACCGTACCACCGACTACATTTTCGACTGGGACAACATGCTGGCGTTTGAAGGCAACACGGCACCGTACATGCAGTACGCCTATACCCGTGTGCTCTCGGTATTCCGTAAAGCCGACATCGACGAAAGCGTGCTGGCAAAAACAACTGTCACCCTCACTGAAGATCGTGAGGCACAGCTGGCAGCGCGCCTGTTGCAGTTTGAGGAGACGCTGACGGTTGTCGCGCGTGACGGTACTCCACATGTGATGTGTGCTTACCTGTACGACCTGGCTGGTCTGTTCTCCGGCTTCTACGAGCACTGCCCTATCCTGTCCGCAGACAGCGAAGCGGTGCGTAACAGCCGCCTGAAGCTGGCGCAACTGACCGCGAAAACCCTGAAGCTGGGTCTGGATACTCTGGGTATCGAAACCGTAGAGCGTATGTAAGCAGAACCGTCCGCCTCAAGGGGCGGACGGTGATTAGCGGTAGTTAACAATCACAGAATTGCTCTGAACATTCAGCGCCGGGATCAAACGTCCTCCCCCCGGCACTTCCCAGACAAAGTGTAAAGGCTCCACCGCTGGCACACCGTTGAGCGCCTGCGTGGTGCCACTTTCCCCGTCAATTTCCGTACAGCGAGTCTGCGAACACAAACGCACCCGCAGCCCGGCAGGCGTTGGGCCAATCAGCTTATAGTTCCACACCACCATCGTCATCAGCCCGGAAACCGCATCAGGCGGTGACAGCGGGTTCGAAGACATCGACACACCACGATTATTGAGCGTTACGCCCATGCTGCTGGCCTGCCACATCCCTTCGCCCGCAGCCTGCGCCGCCAGCGGGAAAAATAAGATCCATAGCCACTTACGCATTATTTACCTCCAATCGTCGCGGTCATACGAATGTGGCGGTTATCCGACAGCTCCATGTTCGATAACACCACCAGTTGATTCAGGCTACGACGCAGGAAGCGCGACAGTAACGGTCGCAGCGCGTGGTTAACCAGCAGAACCGGTGGCGCACCCAGCATCTCCTGACGCGCCAGCGCCTCCTGGGTTTGTGCCAGTAAGCGGTCAGCCAGACCCGGCTCCAGCCCACCACCACCCTGCAATGCCTGAAGCAGCAGACGTTCAAGTGGCGTATCGAGACCAATCACCTGCACTTCGCCGGTTCCCGGGAACCATTGCTGGGTGATTGCACGACCCAGCGCCACGCGCACGACCGCCGTCAACTCGTGCGGATCGCTTTGCAGCGGTGCATGTTCGGCCAGCGTTTCCAGAATGGTGCGCATATCGCGGATAGGAACTTTTTCGTCGAGCAGATTTTGCAGCACCTTGTGCAGCGTGGTTAACGTCAGCACACCCGGCACCAGATCTTCGGTCAGCTTCGGCATCTCCTGCGTCACACGGTCGAGCAGTTGCTGTGCTTCCTGGCGACCAAACAGCTCTGCCGAGAATTGACCAATCAGGTGGTTAAGATGGGTCGCCACCACGGTACTGGCTTCCACTACGGTATAACCCTGGATTTGCGCCTGCTCTTTCAGTGCGCTTTCAATCCAGATAGCCGCCAGACCAAAGGCCGGATCGATGGTTTGTTCACCCGGCAACGTTCCTGCCGCCGTGCCCGGGTTAATCGCCAGCCAGCGACCTGGATAGGCATCACCGCTGCCAATTTCCACCCCTTTCATCAGAATGCGATAGCGCGCAGGCGGGAGATCCATGTTGTCACGGATGTGGACAACCGGTGGCAGGAAGCCCATATCCTGGGCGAATTTTTTACGGATACTGCGGATACGGCCAAGCAGTTCACCATCCTGCTGGAAATCCACCATTGGGATCAGGCGATAACCCACTTCCATTCCCAGTGAATCTTCCAGCTGAACATCATTCCAGGTTGCTTCGACGGCTTGCGTGTTCTCCGGTACTTTTACCGGCGCAGGCTCCGCAACTGGCTTGCTTTCACGTCCGCGCATCCACCAGGCAAGACCCAGCAAACCGGCGGTGAACAGCAGGAACACCAGGTTTGGCATACCCGGAACCAGGCCGAGCAGACCGAGCACCGCCGCCGCCAGCAGCATTACGCGCGGATTGCTGAAAAGCTGTCCGACCATCTGCTCACCAACGTCCTGATCGGTGCTGACGCGGGTCACGATAACACCCGCAGCGGTAGAGATAACCAGCGCCGGGATCTGGGCGACGAGGCCGTCACCGATGGTCAACAGCGTATAACTTTCCGCCGCATGCCCCATGTCCATACCGTGCTGCAACACCCCAACCAGAAGGCCGCCCACCACGTTAATCACCATGATAAGAATGCCCGCGATGGCATCCCCACGCACAAACTTACTCGCACCGTCCATCGAACCGTAGAAGTCCGCTTCCTGGGTCACTTCTGCACGGCGTTTTTTGGCTTCATCCTCGGCGATAAGCCCGGCGTTCAGGTCGGCGTCGATCGCCATCTGTTTACCCGGCATCCCGTCCAGCACGAAGCGCGCGCCCACTTCGGCGATACGCCCGGCACCTTTGGTGATAACCATAAAGTTGATGATAACGAGGATAACGAACACCACGATACCGATAGCAAAGTTACCGCCCACGAGGAAGTGGCCGAAAGCCTCAACCACTTTACCCGCCGCTGCCGCGCCGGTGTGACCTTCCATCAGGATGATACGCGTGGACGCCACGTTCAGCGCCAGTCGCAGCAAGGTGGTAAACAGCAAAATGGTCGGGAACGCCGCAAACTCAAGGGTACGCTGGGTGAACATCGCCACCAGCAGCACCATGATGGACAACGCAATGTTGAATGTGAAAAGCAGATCGAGGATGAATGCCGGTAGCGGCAGTACCATCATCGACAAAATTAGCAGGATGAGGATCGGCCCGGCAAGGATCTGCCATTGAGTCGATTTCAGGTTGCCGGGCAGGCGCAACATTGCCACCAGATTAGCCATCAGTGTCCTTCTCGTTCATAAAATCCAGCGCGGCAGGCACCGGAAGGTTTTCAGGTTTCACAGGCCGTTGACCGCCAGCCAGACGCCAGCGTTTCAATTGCCATACCCAGGCCAGCACTTCCGCCACGGCGGCGTAGAGTTGTCCCGGGATTTGTTGTCCGATTTCCGCGTGGCGATATAAGGCACGCGCCAGCGGCGGGGCTTCCAGAATTGGCACGCGGTTTTCGGTACCGATTTCGCGGATGCGCAGTGCTATCAACCCCGCCCCTTTCGCCACCACTTTCGGCGCGCTCATTTTGTTTTCGTCGTATCGCAGCGCAACGGAGTAGTGGGTCGGGTTAGTGACGATGACGTCGGCTTTTGGTACATCCTCCATCATCCGTCGACGGGCGGCGGCACGCTGCATCTGGCGAATACGCCCTTTTACATGCGGGTCACCTTCCATTTGCTTATATTCATCACGGATATCCTGGCGTGACATCCGTAACTTCTTGAAGTGACTATAAAGCTGGAAGATAACGTCAAAGCCCACCATTGGAATAATGCTCAGCACCACCAGCAGCGAGCCCAACCCGATGAGATTCATGGCGTTACTCATTGCACTTAACGGTGATTCACTGATCAAGCGCATCATGTCGGGCCAGTTGTGCAACAGGTAAAACCCGGCGGCACTTCCCATCAGGGTGGATTTGAGGATCGCTTTAACCAGCTCGGCACCGGTCTGGGCGGAAAACATACGGGCTATACCCGGGAGCGGGTTGAGTTTGGAGAATTTAGGCTGCAACGATTTGCCGCTAAACACCAGGCCACCGAGCATAACCGGTGACACAATCGCCACCA
The DNA here is from genome assembly GCF_046622475.1 of Enterobacter sp. LM3. Taxonomy (NCBI): domain Bacteria; kingdom Pseudomonadati; phylum Pseudomonadota; class Gammaproteobacteria; order Enterobacterales; family Enterobacteriaceae; genus Enterobacter; species Enterobacter sp. LM3. The sequence continues at coordinate 101,102 of NZ_JBJURN010000002.1, forward strand.
GCACCACGCCTGTGATAAGCGGCAGCAAGGCGGTCATCGCCCCTTTAAGCAGCAAAATAATTTGTCCGAGGATCAGATTGGGGTCATTAACCATACTGTGGTCAAAACGTAACCCTGCTGAGAGCATTCCTGCCAGTCTGCGGGCGAGCGACTCCCCACCCAACCAGATAACGCACACACCCACAATCAGGATCAGCAGGGATGTCAGTTCTCGGGATCGGGGGATCTGCCCTTCCTCACGCGCTTTTTCAAGTCGGTGGGGTGTGGGGGCTTCCGTTTTGTCGTCGTTATCTTCTGCCACAGTGCATGCTCGCAGCCCATTTAGTCACAGGTATCATGCCAGTGCAGCGGAAATCCAATGGCGGGAAAAGCCAGTTTATTCTGGCTCTTTTCGGTGATTCTTCGCGTTTACCGCCTCAGGCCGCGTCCGCAACCTGAGGCGGGAAGTACAATCAGAAGCCGAGGCTGTCCAGCAGGTCGTCCACCTGATCCTGGCTTGCCACAACGCCTGCTTTGGTGGCGTCAAGCTGCGGGCCATTGAGCAGGCTTTCGTTCTCGCGCTTCGGACGAGAGGCCGGTTCCGGGATGTTCTCCAGCAGTACCATCAGTAACTGACGTTCAATCTCCTGAATCACATCCATCATGCGCTTGATAACCTGACCGGTCAGATCCTGGAAATCCTGCGCCATCATGATGTCCAGCAACTGCGCGTTGGTGAAGCTGGTGTGACCCGGCACATCACCAAGATACTGACGCGTATCGGTCACCAGTTCACGGGCATCCGACAGCTCAATAGGATTCTCAAACCACTCGTCCCAGCGTTTGGTCAGCGCTTTCGCGCCCTTCTCCATCGCATCCTGATGCGGTTGTGATGCTTCAACGCTGTTCAGCGCACGTTCAGCCGCCTGAGCGGTCATCTGTACGACATAGTCCAGACGGTCACGCGCGTCCGGAATCGCTTCTGCCGCTTCTGCGATAGCCTGGTCAAGCCCCAGTTCACGCAGGCTGTCACGCAGCATGCGCGTAAGGCTACCGATGCGGGCAATAATATCGCTGGGCGAATGTTCTTCAACGGGTTTCATAGCAGGTTGCAACATATCCAACACCTCACATGCCGAGTTTCTCGAAGATCTTGCCGAGCTTCTCTTCCAGAGTCGCCGCAGTGAATGGCTTCACCACATAGCCACTTGCGCCCGCCTGTGCAGCGGCAATGATATTCTCTTTTTTCGCTTCCGCGGTCACCATCAGAACCGGCAGAGAGGCCATTCCTGCATCTGCGCGAATGGTTTTCAGCAGTTCCAGACCATCCATGTTTGGCATGTTCCAGTCGGAGATAACAAAACCAAAGCCGCCTGTCTGCAGTTTGTTCAGCGCATCAACGCCGTCTTCTGCTTCTTCAACGTTGTTGAAACCCAGCTCTTTCAGCAGGTTGCGCACAATGCGACGCATGGTGGAAAAGTCATCCACAACCAAAAACTTAAGCTCTTTATCCGCCATAAAATAATACTCCTGAGTCAAATACGTATTGCCTGTCCGGCACTGATTTTCGCCAGCATCTGCTGGCTTACCTGGCTAAGATCGACCACTTCGCTCACGCCACCCATATTGATGGCCTCGCGCGGCATGCCGAACACCACACAACTTGCTTCATTCTGCGCAATCGTCCAGGCTCCCGCCTGGTGCATTGCAAGCATTCCGGCGGCACCATCGTTGCCCATCCCCGTCAGGATCACCCCAACGGCGTTGCGCCCCGCATGTTTCGCCACCGAATGAAACAGCACATCCACCGACGGACGGTGCCGGTTGACCGGCGGCCCGTCATGAATTTTGATTTGATAGTTTGCGCCACTGCGCGCCAGTTCCATATGCTTGTCACCCGGCGCAATATAAGCATGTCCGGGGAGCACACGTTCACCGTCTTCCGCCTCTTTCACGCTGATCTGACACAGTTTGTTCAGACGTTCCGCGAACGAGCGGGTAAATCCTGGCGGCATATGCTGAGTAATAAGAATACCCGGGCTTGAAAGCGGCAATGGCTGGAGTACATGGCGAATTGCCTCTGTTCCACCGGTTGATGCACCAATCACCAGCAGTTTTTCCGAGCTGAGTAGCGGGCCGGCCTTCAGTGTTGCCGGAGCGGCTATCGGTTTGTGGGCAGCAAGTTTCGCACGTGACGCGGTACGGATCTTCTCGGCAATCATTTCACTGTAGGCGAGCATCCCTTCACGAATACCCAGCTGCGGTTTGGTGACGAAATCCACCGCCCCCAGCTCCAGCGCGCGCAACGTGATTTCGGAACCTTTCCCGGTCAGTGATGACACCATCACGACCGGCATCGGGCGCAGACGCATCAATTTTTCCAGGAAATCAATGCCATCCATGCGCGGCATTTCGACATCCAGCGTAAGCACGTCGGGGTTATATTTTTTAATTAAATCCCGCGCAACCAAAGGATCTGGCGCGGTTGCCACCATCTCCATATCGCTGTGGCTATTGATAATTTCAGTCATGATCTGGCGCATCAGCGCCGAATCATCGACAGACAATACCCTGATTTTACTCATGCTTTTTCCTTACTCAGTGCATAGACCGTTTGCCCACGCAGGCTAAACTCACGCACGAGGTTGCTAAAGTTTTCCGAATGCCCGGCAAACAGTAAACCGTCAGGCTTGAGCAACGGAACAAAGCGACGCAGAATCTCCTGTTGCGTCGTTTTATCAAAATAAATCATTACGTTACGGCAAAAAATGGCATCAAATGGCCCCGGAACGTTGTACTGCTTATCCAGCAGGTTAACTGGCGCGAATTCAACGCAGTTCGCCAGTTCCTGGCGTACGCGCACCAACCCTTCATGCGGGCCTGTTCCACGCATGAAGTAACGTTGTAGCTGCTGAGGCGACAGCGTTTTCAGTTCATCCTGGCGATAAACTCCGTTGCGAGCCTTCTCCAGCACTTCGGTATCAATATCGCTGGCATACACTTTCCAGCGCCCTGGAGCCATGCCCAACGTGTCCGCGAGGGTGATCGCCAGCGAGTACGGCTCTTCACCCGTAGAGGCTGCCGCACTCCAGACGCGATACTCCCCGGTACGACGGCGCGCGTGCTCTGCCAGCACCGGGAAGTGATGTGCTTCCCGGAAGAATGCCGTCAGGTTGGTGGTTAATGAGTTAATAAAAGCCTGCCATTCGGCGCTGTTCTGGTTCGCTTCGAGCATGCTCAGATAGCGCCCAAAATCATCCAGCCCCAGCGTACGCAAGCGCCGAACCAGACGGTTGTAGACCATGTCTCGCTTATGATCGGCAAGCACAATCCCCGCGCGCTGGTAGATTAACTGACATATCCGACGAAAATGCGCGTCGGACAGCGCGAGGCGCTGTGTCATCTGTAACAATAATGACGTTTGCCCTGAGGGCATTGGTGATGTCATAGCGCCTTCTTAATCACATTCAGGATACAACTGGCACGGCCTGCGACCGCCCGACTTCTGTTACTGCTTCAACCTGCTCTTTCACATTAAATACAGCGGCAAGCCGCCACGGTTTACATGTCAGTTAAAATGTTTCCCAGTTGTCATCTTGTCCGGTCGCTCCGGCACGCGTACGTGTTGCAGCGGGCGCGGAGGCCGGGGTGTGTTGAGTCGCATGCGGGTCGACTGTATGTCCCGCGAGTGAAGCAAGACGAAATGCCGATACCGCCATCTTCAGACGGCTGGCCTGATCTTCCAGTGCAGCGGCCGCCGTGGCGGACTCCTGCACCAGCGCGGCGTTTTGCTGTGTCACACGATCCATTTCCGATACCGCCAGGGCAACCTGGTCGATACCGCGACTTTGCTCATCAGACGCAGAGGCGATTTCACCCATAATGTCTGTTACGCGGGTCACGGCATTCACGATGTCATTCATGGTTTCCCCCGCGCTTTCCACCAGCACTGAGCCGGTATCCACACGAGAGACGGAGTCTTCAATCAGGGCTTTAATCTCTTTTGCCGCATTGGCACTACGGCTGGCGAGGTTACGTACTTCCCCGGCCACCACCGCAAACCCACGGCCCTGTTCACCGGCACGCGCGGCTTCCACGGCAGCGTTCAGTGCCAGAATATTGGTCTGGAACGCAATGCCATCGATAACGCTGATGATGTCGGCAATCTTCTTCGAACTGTCGGCAATTTCATGCATGGTTTTCACCACGCCGTCCACCACACGACCACCGCGCTGTGCCGTCTCGGAGGCACTTTCAGCCAGTTGAGATGCCTGACGGGCGTTATCGGCGTTCTGCTTCACGGTAGCGGTAAGCTCTTCCATGCTGGCGGCCGTCTCTTCCAGCGCAGAAGCCTGCTGCTCAGTACGGGAAGAGAGATCGTTATTCCCCATTGCGATTTCGCTGGTGCCGGTATAGATGGCATCTGAGCCGTTACGCACGTTGGCAACGGTATCAATCAACGAGCGCTGCATATGGTCAACGCTGGTCGCCAGCTCGGTTATCTCATTGCGACCGGAAACGTTCAGCGTTTTGGTCAGGTCACCACCGGCAATTTCACGGATATGGGCAATCACGCGGCCAAGCGGGTTAAGAAGGATATGGCGAATGCCGTACCACACGGCCACCAGCACGATGACCAGGGCCAGCGCCAGAATGGCCATCTGCCATTTGGCAAAACGGTAATCATTCTGACTTTCCGCAAATGCTGTGTGATACAGCTCGCTACTGGCTTTGGCGTACTCGCCCAGTGCCGCACCCAGTGCGTTTTGCATCCCCTGCGTCGGCTGGGCAAAATAGGCGTCCATATTGCCGCCTTCCAGGAACTGAATAAGCTCCGTCAGACCGGCAAAGTAGGCGTTGTATTTTTCGTCAATATTCTGGCTCACCTGCTCCATTGCAGGCTGCGGGGTGATCTTCTTAAAGGCGTCGTAATGTTTTGCGGCGTCCGCGAGCGTGGCTCGCGCATTTTTCAACAGATCTGTTTTCGCACTGCTCTGCTGATTGTTTGGATCCATCATCATGCGGGCAGCCGAACGGCTCAGGTTGATGCGCGTTTGCAGCATCAGATCCCAGGTCGAGGTCAGTTCACTCTGCTGCTCGCGCAGATCGTTCGAGGTGACAAAGCTGTCCTGGTTTTGTTTCAACGACGAGAAAAAGAGCCCGCCAGAAGTGAGCTGAAGAAGTGCGAAAATGACCAGCACCATCATGAGCATTGTGACAACGCGGATACGGTTCAACATACAACACCTTCTCATAGATTTATTAACGGTGTTATCGGCACTGCCCACAGGAACTTTACATTTGCGAAAGGGAAAAGCGTGGGGTTAAAACGCAACGTCAACGATCAGCGTATCGCTGTAAGTACCCGCAGGCGGAGTACTCTGGTTGGTAAGGATTTTGGCGGTGTAGTTGTAAGTCCGCAAAAGCCCGTCGGTGCTGACCTGTGAGGACAACGCGCTGGCCCAGCGTTCAGTACCGCTGCCACCCCAGCGGTTGGTTGTGGCTTCTTTATAGATGTCGTAGCTCATGTAGTTACTGCCGCTGACCATCCTGCGCACGTTATTGAGCGCGTTTGCACCATTATTAATACCGATGGTGTAGGTACTGCCTTTGGTGCAGGTCACGGCGACAGCCTGTGAAACGGTCGGGAAACTTTGTACCAGCGGTGCGCTGTTGAAGTTCACATCGGGTGTGCTCATGGTGCTGCAGTCGTTGGTCACGGTCATATTGAGCAGAATGCTGGTCGTCGCCGTGCCGGTTTGCGAGATAGTACAAAGGCCAAGCGCACCGACTGAACAAACGTCATAGTTGACGCTAAAAGTGAGCTGTACCTGGTATGACCCTGCCGTAACGTTCTGCCCGGGTACCGTGCGAAAATAGAGCGGAATGTTGTACTGTTTTGAGCCCAGCAGACCGAGCAGGGTGTTACCACTCCAGGTATACGCTTTACTGATTTGCACTTCACTGCTGCTCGCGCAGCCCGATAGTCCGCACAGACGCGTGGGGATAACGTCCGTGACGGTCAAATCATCGGTGCGTTTCAGGGTAGCGCGGTTGTTACCTGATACCGACGCCGCCGTGTAGTTGAGCGTTATCGAGTCGTTAGTCAGCAGGTTAAGCACCGCATCACAGGACACAACCAGCGTACCGGTCGTTTCCACTTCCCCGGTGCCGCTGAGGGCAAATGAACTGACGCTGCCAAAAGACGCATTCACCGTACTGACGGTACACGCCGCCCAGCTACCGCCGGAGATAAGCAGTAAAATCCACAGCAGCACGCGCTTCATGGCTGCTCCCGGCAAACCAGTGGACCATAAGTTTGCAGCTTGTGTTCCGGGTTTGCATCCACTGTCAGCGTGGCCTGACAGTGCTTCCCGTCGGGCATTGTCACGTCGAGCGCATTCACATCATCAAGATTTTCCAGCCAGGCAATACCGTCATATCCCACAACGGCATTGCTACGCGCAGCTCGACTTACCAGACTTCCCACAGGAAGAACTTGCCCCTGCGCATCATGGAGAATAACGCTGGCCACCCGCTCCTGCTCCATCGGGAAATCCACCAGATAACCGCTGTGGCGGCGGACAGCAACCCGCCGTTCCGTCTCTTTCAGGCGGGTATCGGCGGGCAGGTTGAGGGTATTAATGCTGTAGCTTGCCGGGTAATAGGCCGACACGCCGCTGACCAGCAGATAGCCATGATTATTGGTTTTCCCGACCGGCTGGTTTTCATAGTTAACCGGGACATCCGGATGACCGTCGGTGCTGATCACCACGAAAGCATCATTGATTTTGTTCGCCGCAAACAGCTCACCATCCATCAGCACGAGGGAGCCCATCGCCTCACCCCACCAGGTCATCATGTCCTGCTCGCCATAGCCGCCCCCCTGCAGTTCAATGTTACTGTTGCGCCAGCCCAGCGTGGCCTGTTGATAGTTGTCCGACTGCGACTGGTTGGCCCACGCCATATTCCAGCTGAACCCGCCGTCGGATGGCATGGAGTGGTTGTAGTTAATGCGCTGCGTACTGCCGGCATCTGGCGTTTTCTCAAAAGAGACAGCAGCGCTTTCGCGTTCACCCAGCGGCACCTGCAGTGACAGCGCAAAGGTCCAGTCACCCTGTTGCCGATCGCGGCTGGCCGCCAGATAAACACTGCTACGGCCCCACAAATTGCGGCTCCAGGAGAGATTCAACAGCTCGGTTTTCTGCCTGTCAAAGCTCTCGACGCCTATCCAGGCTGTACCAATATTGCCGTACTGGCCGAGGTTAAACGTCAGGGAATATTGGTCGGTATTGCGGCTAAGGCTGGCGATGGGTTTGTCGTTTTCATCATAGACGGTCGGCTGGTCATACAATGCCAGGTTGCCAAACTCGCGGTCACGCCGGGTATGCTGCGTGGCCACGCTAAATGTGCTGGTGCTGTACTGGTACCCCCAGTTGATTTGCCCACCATCTTCCCCGCGCATGTGGCTGCGGGTATACGCGGAGTTCACCACACCAAAGCGCCCCAGCTTTACCACCGTCCCCGCCCCTCCCAGCGCCAGCTCTTCTGCCCCTTCGGCATGGCCTTCCAGCGTTAACCAGTCCGTCATCCCATAGCGATACGAGCCACTGCCTGCCGCCGGGCCATAGTCAAAGTTCTTGATACCGTAGTTGCGCCGCAGACTGCCCAGCGTCACGGCCCCGTCACTCAGCCCAGCATTAAGCAAATCGCTGGTGACGTAAAACGGCAACGTGGTGCTCACCTGGCGACCCAGCGCATCGGTGGTGATCAGTACCGCATCCCCCGCGCCGTTGATATACGGCAGATTGGTGAGCGTGAACGGCCCAGGCTGTAGCTGGGTCGAGCCGGAGCGGTAGCCATTAATAAAGAGGTCAACCGAGGTAGGAACCGCAGCCTCACCGGAGAATTCAGGCAACGGCCAGGTCACCAGGTCAGGACGCAGGGAAAAATCACGCCCGTAGCTGATCCCGCCCATCCGCACGCTGGAGCTCCAGCTCAGCGCGTCGCTGATCACGTCCCCTGCGCTCCAGGTGATTGCATCCTCCTCGTTGGTCATCAGCACAGTGGTGTCATAGCGTACATACCCTTGCTGCTGATCCGCATTACCGTCGAAATTTTCCCGGACATAGCCGGTCGAAGAGAGTGAACCCTTCTCGTTAAAATAACGAAACTCATGCCAGAGGGAGGCCTGTCCACCGAGATGTTCGGTACGGTTGGTATAGAGATCGTAATTCAGTAGCGCCCCCCGGCCAAAATGGGGTTTGTTTTGCGCCGTTTGTTCGCTAAAGGAGGTGACACGGGAAGCCACCCAGTCCCGGGGAACCGTTAGCAGTAAACGCTGTGCTGCGCTGTCATACTCCACGCGAACCTGCGACAGCGTGGAAAGATTAACCTCGCCTGTCGGTACGTGCTCTGGCGGCAACCCTGCGCGTAGCAGATCGGCACTGGAGATAAAAAACGCACCGCTACGCTGCGTCACAGGTACCACCAGACCGGTGTCATAGTGATTCAGTACGATGGCAAGCTGGAATACCGCCTCGCTATTGATCGCCTGCGCATCCGGTGGTGGCGGTAAACGGTCATCACCGGGTTCGGCCCAGGAGCGGATACTGACGCAAAGCAGAATCATCATCAGCGGCTTCAGTTGACGGGCGTCGACTGCCATTGTGCATCCCTGGCATTAATCTGCGCGCTTATCTGATCTGGCTGGCGTATTCCTGCTGGTATTGGCCAGCTGCGAAAGCTGTTTGGCAGAACATAACCCAGTAACCCCTGCGCCACCGTACGCGTCTGTCCCCCCTGTTCGAGCGCCACCTGGCTCAGCCTGACGTGAACATCCCCCTGATTACGCACCTCAAGTACGGGGTGACCACCTTCCTGCATCACCCGCCAGCTCAGGTTTTTAGTATCAACCAGCGCATGATATGCGCCCTCTTTGACCGTCGGGATCCCCTGACCATAAACGAAGAGTGGAATGGAATATCGCATCTGTAACCGCAGGCCAATAGCCGGGCTCGCTTTCACATCAGGCTGGGGAATTTCATCCACAATAATGCGGTAGGCTTGTTCAACCCCCTTCGGGATCGTGCCCTGTCGGATCAGGCGGATAAGCTGCTTGTTTCCTGTGCCGATTGTCACAATCGGCGGGCTGGCGACGACATCCTGCTGCGCGGTATAACGTTCAAAGCCATTCTCCTGCTGCCAGCGCACGATGCGAACCTGCATGGTTGTCGCACTGTTGCCCTGATTCTGGATCCATAACTCCGTCGCACTGGCGTCTGCCGACAGCCAGGGATCAATGGGCCATAACAGAATGGTCGCCGCTGCATTTGCATCATTCTTTGCGACGGTCACCCCCAACAGACTCACCAGGCACAAATGCCAGACAGACAGCTTCATCGATTATCTCCCTTTATCACCATGACAATGTCACAGTAAGTTGATCAGAATACGTGCCTGCGGGGCTGAACCCCGTCATAAGCGCCACGCCAAAAAGCGGTAGCGCGATGTTATTACTGTTGGTATAGGTCACCGCGATTGCCTGGTTGACCCCAATCTCACTGCTAGCGGCCAGCGAACTGCTGCTATAAAGTCGATAACCCACCACGTCAGTGCCACCGGCACGCTGCATCCTTCGTACTGAGGCGTAATGCAGCCCGCCGTCAATACTCATGCTCAACGACACGCCTGGCGTACAGGCGATAGACAACGCACCGCTGGGTACAAAACTGGTGCTAACCGGGGCGCTCTCCACGCCGTTATGCGTGCCAAAATCCAGCGAGCCAAGTAGCCCTCCGGTTCCGGTAGAGACCGAACATCCCGGCACAATGGTCGCGCTGACTTTAAAGGACTGAGAAGTCACTGCCAGAGCCGGGAGAGCCACCATTCCCCCCATCGCCAGCGTAAAAAACGTGCACAACACACCCTTTGCTCCCGCGCGCAAACGCGAAATGGCTTCCCTCATGACTGGCTCTGAAGTTAGTAGGTCACGCTAACGTTAATGGTATCGGTGTAGGTGCCTGGCACAACCGTGACGCTGTTGCCACCCCCGGTGATCCGCCCGTAGAGGGTATAGCTATCAACCCCGCCTGCCGTCGACGCAACCGGCAGAGCGACGTTATTGGCAACCACGGTGTTAAACCCACCGTCGCTGTAAAGGCTATAGGCCACCCCCTGCGCCGCATTGGCGGTATTAATCAGATAACGCTCGGGCGTGCCTGGCGTGCCAACAACATTGCCTGGTGCCGTGGCATTCGTGTTGCCGGTGATCGCCACCGAATAGCTGGCAGTTGTACACTGGATGGTGAAGGTATTGCCGCCGCTGGCTCCGCTCAGCTGGGTGGTCAGCGTGGAAAAGGTTGCAGGATGGGTCCCGAAATCCAGGGTGCCGAAGTTAATGCCGTTTTGGGTTGGCGAGCTGTTGATCAGACAGCCATTGGTGAGTGTCAGCGTTACCCCGATGGTGCCGCTACTGGTTACCGCCAGCGCCTGCGGGGCTGTTACGACGGGCAGCAAGGCTCCTGCACATATCAAAAGGCGTTTTCTTTTCATTTACCCACCTCCAGAAGACGTTTCCGTTCGCTTTCCAAATTTTATTTATACCGCTCAGCATGTTAGCCCCGCTAAATACGCCGCAAAGGGGGGTTATTGAGAATCTAGTTTATGGTTACTACTTCAACCACCCCCTGCTACACTTGTTGTATTGACAAGAAATTTACTTTAAATACAATTCGTTATAATGATTTAAAGAAAATTTTCTTTCCAGAGTCTGAGTATATACCCATGAAAATGTGATCTACCTCACAATATATCGTCGTAACAGCGACAACAAATTTAATAAAAATTAAAAATCAGTTGTATCTCCCCCCGCTTTACTTCAATTTATGTGCCGAATCTTTTCCTGCGCTGTAATAAAAATTCTATATGTAGCAGCGTGGGCTCACTCTTAAGCGCATAGAGGGTCTTTTTTCGTGGCAAGTGCAAACAAACTCACACTCTTCATTGTGATATTCATGCTGGCGGGTATTCTTTCAGGGGCGGCAATTCATGAATATGCCTCACCGGATGCCATCAAAACCTGGTCGGATAACATCACACTCCTGACCGATATTTTCCTGCGACTGATTAAAATGGTAATTGCACCATTGGTCTTCAGTACGTTAACGGTCGGTATCATGAAACTGGGCGAAACGTCCACCATTGGTCGCGTAGGCGGTAAAGCGATGGTGTGGTTTATTAGCTCATCCGTGCTGTCTATTCTGGTGGGGCTGTTTATTGTCACCCTGGAACACCCGGGTAGTGGTCTGAACCTGACAATCCCAACGGAAGCGGTGGATACCGGCCTGGCAGTCGGCGGAATGACGCTGAAAGCCTTCCTGTCTCATACCATTCCCACCAGCATCGCCGGGGCAATGTCGAACAATGAAATTCTGCAGATCGTGGTGTTCTCCATGTTCTTCGGCATTGGCGGCGCGTCTCTGGGGCAGAAATTCAACGCCCCGCTGGTGGCAGCGCTGGACGTCGTCTCTCACATCATGCTGAAAGTGACCGGTTACGTGATGTACGTGGCACCGCTGGCAATTTTCGCCGCCATTTCATCCGTTATTGCCACACAGGGTCTCGGCATCCTGCTGAACTATGCCTCCTTCATTGGCGGTTACTATGTGGCGATCTTCCTCACCTGCATGGTGTTGCTGGCAGTGGGCTACATGGTGCTGAAAAAAGAGGTGTTTCGTTTGGTCAGCATGCTGAAAGATCCGGTGCTGGTTGCGTTTACCACCAGCAGCTCTGAAGCAGCATATCCAAAAACGCTGGAACAGCTGGAACGTTTTGGCTGCTCACGCAATATCGCTTCTTTCGTCCTGCCAATTGGTTATTCCTTTAACCTGGTAGGTTCAATGGTGTACTGCTCTTTTGCCTCGATGTTTATTGCACAGGCGTACAACATTCACCTGAGTTTCTCGGAAGTTACGGTACTGATGCTGACCCTGATGCTGGCTTCAAAAGGGATTGCAGGCGTACCACGCTCTTCTCTGGTGGTACTGGCAGCGACTATCCCAAGCTTCAATATTCCGGTGGCAGGTATTCTGTTACTGATGGGTATCGATCACTTCCTGGATATGGGCCGTTCCGCTATTAACGTGTTGGGTAACGGTATTGCTACTGCGATGCTGTCGCAAAATGAAGGGAAGCGGGAAGCGGAAACGGAGCTGGTGGAGCAGGAAGCTTAAGATGTAAAAAAGGTGAGGTCTGTTGCCCTCACCCCAACCCTCTCCCACGGGAGAGGGAGCAAACACTAAAAACGGCAACCTGAGTTGTAATGCCAGTCAGTTAAGCAACTGACTGGCCCTTTTTCGGGGCTGTGGGGTATCTCCAGGGCCTCTCATTCACCACCCTCTGGAAGGCCCTTTCCCTTCTTGTCGGCAACCTGACCATCTGCCCCATACTTTCCAGATCTCGCATTAGCTCAGGGATACAAACTGGTGACGCTCCCTGCAGGGTCATCAGCATTCTCATGACCATTCCGCATGATTCTGAGAAGCTCAGCTGATTCGGCCAGACAGCGGGAAATGAGCTCCGGGTCCAGATAATCGCCCAGAGAAGTCAGCGGGTTACGCAGAGGATCGTAACGGGATACCAGATCAAGAGCCTGTCCAATGTGCATAAAAAAATCCGGAAACGGGTGAGCATTTCCGGATTCTTACACAGCCACTGGATCGGTCAACCGATCCTTAACTGATCGGCATTACAACCGAAGTTGCCGTTTTGCTTTTACCTACGCTACGTGATTCGCCGCGATATCCAGCAGTGCCATCTCTTCGCTGTTCAGCAGCTTCTCAATGTTCACCAGAATCAGCATACGATCGCCGAGCGCACCCAGCCCTGTCAGGTATTCGGTGGACAGCGTGACCGCGAACTCCGGTGCCGGGCGGATTTGGTCAGACGTTAACGACAGCACATCAGACACACCATCCACCACAATACCCACCACGCGCTGACCCAGATTCAGGACAATCACCACGGTGTTGTCGTTGTAGTCAACGTCGCCCTGGCTGAATTTCACACGCAGGTCAACGATTGGCACAATCACGCCACGCAGGTTAGTAACACCTTTAATAAATGCAGGCGTGTTAGCGATGCGGGTCACCTGATCGTAACCACGGATTTCCTGCACTTTCAGGATATCGATGCCGTACTCCTCATCGCCTAAAGTGAATACCAGGAATTCCTGTCCTGATGGCTCGCCCGCCAGTTTCGTTACATTACTCATACCGGTCATGTTATTACCTTTTACTTAATCAGGCGGCTGTGTACGCCACACGTTGTTCACGATTTAATCCCTGAAGCGCCGACACATCGACGATCAGCGCCACGCTACCATCACCCAGAATGGTGGCGGCTGAAATACCCGGCACTTTGCGGTAGTTACTTTCGAGGTTCTTCACCACCACCTGATGCTGACCAATCAGCTGGTCGACCAGCAGCGCATAGCGGCGACCCGCGCTTTGCAGGATCACAACGATACCCTGCGTGGCCTCGGTTTTGGCCTCGTCCACTTCGAAGACTTTCCACAGTTCCACCAGCGGCAGGTATTCACCACGCACTTCGAGGACACGTTCACCACCCGCCAGCGGGTGCAGATCTTCTTCACGCGGCTGCAGCGATTCCATCACCGCGTTCAGTGGCAGAATAAAGACTTCGTCCGCCACTTTGACAGACATACCGTCCAGGATCGCCAGCGTCAGCGGCAGCAGAATGCGTATGGTGGTACCTGAACCTTGCTTAGACTTGATCTCAACGTGGCCACCCATCTCCTGGATGTTACGTTTCACCACGTCCATACCGACACCGCGCCCGGAGACGTCCGTCACCTGCTCTGCCGTGGAGAAGCCCGGTGCGAAGATCAGCATGCCCACTTCTTCGTCGGTCATGTTTTCGTTAACAGCCATTCCCTGCGAAATGGCCTTCGCCAGGATACGTTCCCGGTTCAGACCCGCACCGTCATCCGTCACCTCGATACAGATGTTACCGCCCTGGTGTTCCGCTGACAGGATCAGGTTACCAACCGGCGATTTCCCTGCGGCTATGCGGTTTTCCGGCAGTTCAATCCCGTGGTCGAGGCTGTTACGCACCAGGTGCGTTAACGGGTCGATAATGCGTTCAATCAGGCTCTTGTCCAGCTCGGTAGAGCTGCCCATCAGCGTCAGTTCTATTTGCTTGTTCAGCTTACCGGCCAGGTCACGTACCAGACGCGGGAAGCGGCTGAAGACATATTCCATCGGCATCATACGGATGGACATCACCGATTCCTGCAGATCGCGGGCGTTACGTTGTAACTGCCCCATGCTGGTGATGAGATCGCCGTGGGTTACCGGGTCCAGTTCGTTAGAACGTTGCGCCAGCATCGACTGGGTGATCACCAGTTCGCCAACCAGGTTAATCAGCTGGTCAACCTTCTCAACGGCTACGCGAATACTGGTGGACTCACTGGAACGGGCGGCCGGTTTTTCACCACGACCTGGTGCAGCGGCATCTTTTGGCACCGCTTTCAGTGCAGGCGCAGCTGGCACCACGGCAGGTGCAGCCGCTTGTGCAACCACAGCCACTTCTTCCACCCCGGCAGGTGCTTCCACCACCGCGGCTTCGGTTTCAAAAGCAATCTGATCCGCTTCAATAACAAAGCACAGCACCGCCACGATGTCGTCCTGGCTGATACCGTCGTCAAGCGTCGCGGCAAGGCTGTCTTTGCCTTTCACCACATTGCTTAATGTCGCCAGGTTACCCAGTTCTTCTTCCAGCAGGTTAACTTCGCTCTCTTTCAGGCGAGACAGCACAACGCGCAATTTGCCCGGTTGTGCTGCGGCCGGAGCAGCATCTTGTCCGGCAACGGCATCGACAACACTCAGTTTCGCCGCGGGGACAACGGCTGCGGCCACTTCACCTTTTGCTTCCAGCGCTAACTGGCGCAGTGCATTGCAGATGTATTCAAAGCTGGCGGCATCAGGCTCTGCCGAGCTTTTATAGGCGTCGAGCTGTTCCTGCATAATATCTTTGGTTTCCAAAAACAGGTTGATAATGTCGGTATTGAGCTGCATCTCACCGCGTCGTGCTTCATCAAGCAGGTTCTCCATTAAATGGGTCGTTTCCTGCAAAATGGTAAATCCAAACGTTCCGGCTCCGCCTTTAATAGAGTGCGCTGCACGGAAGATGGCATTGAGCTGCTCTGAATCTGGTGCTTCGGGCACCAGATCCAGCAGGTGTTGCTCCATATCGGCCAACAATTCGTCGGCTTCATCAAAGAATGTCTGGTAAAAATCGCTAATATCCATGCTCACGCTATCACCTCGGATTGGCTGGTGGCGATGTTGGAACGGCAGCCGAAGGAACGGCCCCAGGCTGTTTTAAATCGTCCAGTGACTCATTCTGACTTTCGGCGTTTTCATGCAGGATGGCCTGCTCCGCCTGTTGGTTCAGCACCAGAAGACTGATACGACGGTTGATGGCATCACCCGGCCCGCGGTCGGAAAGGCGCATGGTTGCTGCCATGCCGACTACGCGCAGTACTTTGCCATCATCAAGCCCACCCGCCACCAGCTCGCGACGCGAGGCGTTGGCACGATCGGCTGAAAGTTCCCAGTTGCTGTATCCCTTTTCACCCGAGGCATACGGGAAATCATCCGTGTGTCCTGAAAGGCTCACCCGGTTTGGAATACCATTCAGCACCGGTGCGATTGCGCGCAAAATATCGCGCATGTAGGGTTCAACTTCCGCACTGCCAGTTTTGAACATCGGGCGGTTCTGGCTATCAATAATCTGGATACGCAAACCTTCCTGCACCAGATCGATCTTCAGGTGTGGTCGCAGTGCGCGCAGTTTCGGGTCGGCTTCAATCAGTTGGTCCAGGTCGCCACGCAGTTTCTTCAGACGCGCCTGCTCCATCCGTTTTTTCAGTTCGTTGATGTTAGGCTCTTTTTTCACCTCACCCTTCTGTTGGGTGTAATCATCGCCGCCACCGGGGATTGGGCTGTCGCTGTTAGAAATGCGTGGCCCACCAGCCACCGCAGTCGCCAGCGGCGTTCTGAAATATTCCGCAATCTGGATAAGCTCTTTCGGGCTGGAGATGGAAATCAACCACATCACCAGAAAGAACGCCATCATAGCGGTCATAAAGTCGGCGTAAGCAATTTTCCAGGAGCCATGCGCACCGTGCCCATGCCCCTTGTGCTTGCGCTTTTTTACGATGACGATCGGATGGGACTGATTTTTCATGCGTCCTCAGTTGTCGTCTGTTGGTTTGGGTTTTTCACCGCACGCACGTGTTCTTCCAGTTCGATAAACGACGGACGCTCGCTGGAGTACAGCGTTTTACGGCCAAATTCCACGGCGATCGGTGGTGCATAACCGTTGAGGTTAGAGAGCAGCGTGATCTTCACGCACTGCATCATTTTGGTGGTTTCGGCGCTCTTCTGGCGCAAAACACTGGCCAGCGGAGAGATAAAGCCGTACGCCAGCAAAATACCGAGGAAGGTTCCCACCATCGCGTGAGCAATCAGTGCGCCCAGTTCTGCCGCAGGACGGTCAGCGGAGGCCAGCGCGTGGACCACCCCCATCACTGCCGCAACGATACCGAAGGCAGGAAGGGAATCGCCCACCAGCGCCAGGCTGTTTGCCGGCACTTCGGATTCGCTCTCGTGGGTTTCGATCTCTTCGTCCATCAGTGCTTCGATTTCGAAGGTATTCATGTTGCCGCTGATGATGAGACGCAGGTAATCGACGATGAAATCCAGCATCATGGCATCAGCCAGAATACGCGGATAGCTGGCAAAGATTTCGCTCTCTTTTGGATTTTCGATGTCTCGCTCCAGCGAGAACATCCCCTGCTGACGGGACTTCGCCATCAGACGATAGAGCAGCGCCAGCAGGTCCATGTACATGCTTTTGGTGTATTTCGAGCGACGGAACAGCAACGGAATCGCTTTCAGCGTTCCCTTGATCGACTTACCGTTGTTACCAACGATAAAAGCCCCTACCCCTGCGCCGCCAATGATAATAAGTTCAGCCGGTTGATAGAGTGCTCCAAGGTGCCCGCCGGTCATCATGTAACCGCCGAAAACTGTACCGAGAACTACCAGGTAACCTAATAAGATAAGCACGACATCATCCTTCCGCTAGTGACTAAGGCAGGACGTTCATTTCGAGTGTGTTACCGGAACGCGGGGTAAAAAAAAGCAGCGGTAATTGCTTACCGCTGCTGGAATCTTGCCCACACGTTCGGGTTAAACAGCCTGTTCGATCTGTTCATCCAGCAGTTGTGGAATAATATCGGCAGCATCCCGGGAAAGTTTACGTCTTTTTACTGCACGGGATGGAGGCTGGCATAAACTACAGGCGAAGCTGCCAGCAGGCTGATGAGCATGGGTAATAAAATTGCCATCGCAGCAATTACAGCGCGACAGTTCAAGCATTCCACTTTCAACAAAACGCACCAGCGTCCATGCGCGGGTCAGCGCCAGCAGGGGGCCATCTTCCTGCTGTGGGCATTGCTCAAGGTAGAGTTTATACGCTTTGATCACGGCATCAACGCCGCTGCACAAACCGGTTTTTAGCAGGTACTGCCAGGCGTTACAGAACATGGATGCATGGATGTTCTGTTCCCAGGTCATAAACCAGTCTGTTGAAAACGGCAGCATCCCTTTTGGCGGAGGGCTACCGCGTAACTCTTTATACAGTTTGATGAGACGACCACGGCTCAGCTGAGTTTCGCTTTCCAGCATTTGCAAACGAGCACCCAGCGTAATCAGTTCCATTGCCAGCTGTATGTCACGCGCTTCCTGAACAATGCTTTTTTCGCTCATTTTTAAGCTCTTTTCTTACGGGCTACGTCATCAGGCTGGCTGATTTCGTTGAGCAAGCGAGTGGAAAGAAGAATACCGGTATGGATCTGCTGAAGATCGTCAACACGGGATTCCTGTGTCAGACGTGTGATGGTCTGCGGATTATCAAAGCGGAACTGACAAACAAGTTGATTCGTTTCGGCCAGCTTTACCATTTGCGGGAGCGTTAATCCGCCCAGCATGGTGGCCATTTCTTCGTTAATGCCAAGACGAAACATCGCGGACGCCTTGTCCTGACTAATCAAACGCTGTGCAAGCAGTAAATATGACAAATTGATGTCATAGATATGTTTTAGCAACTCGGATGTATGCATTTTTCCCATCCCGAATAACCAACTATTATTTTTATGCGGAAAGACCGCACCCCGTGATGTCGCCGGGAAAACACCCGGTATAAAAAAAAAGAAAAGGCCAAATGCATAGTTGAATTAAGGTTTGTATGCAGCAAAACGCGCAACAGGTACACAAAAATGTGCCCTTACACGCTTTATCATTTCTTACAAATAACTAAGATTTTTCCTAATTCGACGCAAACTCTACTCGTCAGTTTTGCCACATACAATGCAGCCACTCCCAAATTTAAAAAAAATGTGATCCACATCACACAATTTAAGTGAATATTACCCATAAATCCATCAGCGTGACTTGTAATTTGGTCGTTTTTTAAACAAAAAATGCTATTTTGTATTCTTAGAAGACGAATACTCATGCAAAAGCATGGTCTGGCGGGGTAGCACCAATTGCTTTATTGCGCATTATTGACTACGCCACCTGAACAGGTCATACCACACCCGGAGGGTGATTTTTATTATTCATAAAAAACATATAGTTATAATCAGTGCGCAAGGTAACAATTTCGCACCCTAATCATTCGAATTGTGTTTATCCCCCGCCACAACGATTTCATGCTGCAAACAGAAATTTGTGTGATTTACGTTAAGTTGTTAATTTTTTTCATCGAGACTTCGTTTTCAATTATTCTTCTTATAAGAATAATTAATGAATAATTATGATAAGCTTCACACTAATGTCGTATTCACCTCTTGCAGAAGCGGGAGATTCGCGGTAAAGCTGGCTAAAACACCGTGTTTCAGACGTCTAAGGAGTATGCGATGGGTTACACTCATCTTCTTGTTTCTGTTGCTGTTTCACCGGAAAGCCACCAGCTTGTCGCCCGTGCTGTCTCCATCGCCAGACCGAACAATGCCCGTATCAGCCTGATCACCCTTGCAGCAGAACCTGAAATGTATAATCAACTGGCAGCGCCCATGCTTGAAGATATTCGTGACGTTCTTCAGGAGGAAACGCAGCAATTTCTGCTGGAGCTGGTCGAAAAGGCTCAATACCCTGTTCACCAGACTGTCATTGCAACAGGGGAATTAAACGAACATATTCTTAGCATGTGCCGTAAGCAGAATATTGATTTGGTTATTTGCGGTAATCATAACCACAGTTTTTTTTCTCGCGCAGCCTGTGCGGCAAAATCGATTGTTGCCTCAAGCCAGGTTGATGTTTTGTTAGTGCCTCTTGGGGGCCATTAACCCCCAGGAGGAATATCACGCCAGTTTAGGGAATGTTGCGATCTTTTTTTGCAACTGCATGGCGTGATTTTGCGGGATGATTTTGCGCAGATCGTGAATAAAACGCGCCTGCCAGTGGTTGATATCATGCTTACGGACAGTGTCCATCATCTCAGCATGGCGGGAAATACGTTCCGTTAGCGGCATTGTTAACGCACGATCGAGCGCATTAGCAACATCATCGCGATCGTAAGGGTTAACGATAAGCGCTGACGTTAGCTCATTCGCGGCTCCTGCAAACTGAGATAACACCAACACGCCAGGATCAGCAGGATCTTGTGCTGCCACATACTCCTTTGCGACCAGATTCATCCCGTCACGCAGCGGCGTGACCAGGCCAACATCGGCGTAGCGGAACACCTTCATCAGGATCTTGCGTTCAAAATGCTGATTCAGATAAAACAGCGGTGTCCAGCCTAGCTGTCCATAGCGACCATTAATCCGCCCCGCCTCCATCTCCAGTTGATGGCGGATGTCCTGATAAGCCTGAACTTCACCCCGCGACGTTGGCGCTATCTGCGTATAACGGATCTTACCGCGGTGTTGAGGATACTTTTCCAGCAGGGTTTCGTACGCCAGAAAACGCTCCGGCAACCCTTTGGAATAATCGAGCCGTTCCACTGAAAAGATATTCTTTACGTGTTTCAGTTCGTTCTTGAGCTGCGCCAGCTTTGGTGGCAATGGCCCGGATGCTTGTTCGGCAATCTCCTCCGGCTCAATACCGATCGGATACACTTCGGTGTGAAATGCCTTTCCCCAGGCTGTGTGCGTTTTACCGCCTTTTGTCACCAGCCGCGTTTTGCCTGATACGGAGTCCAGGAATGCCAGCCGATCATTTTCCGTCTGAAAGCCCAGCAAATCGTAGTCACACAGCGCCTCCAGCAGATCTTCATGTGGCGGAATGGCGTTAAAAATTTCCGGTGTAGGAAACGGAATATGCAGGAAAAAGCCAATCCGGTTATTCACCCCCCGCTCCCGCAACGCTCTGGCGAAGGGAAGCAGATGGTAATCGTGGATCCATAAAATATCGTCTTTCCCGACTAAGGGCAGCAGTTTATCCGCCAGTAGTGCATTTACCCGCATATAGCCATCAAAGGCATCGCGCTGGTATTTTACCAGGTCAAGACGGTAGTGAAATGCAGGCCACAGCACCGCATTGGAGAACTCGGAGTAATACTCTTCGTAATCTTTCTCCTTCAGGGCAAAGGATGCCCACGTGATATTGCCGCGCGTCACTTTTTTGAGCGGTTTTTCTTCATCACTGATATCACCACTCCAGCCAAACCACAGCCCACCAGCGGCTTTTAAGGCACCTAAAACGCCTACTGCCAGTCCACCGGCACTGACCTTTTTGTCATCAGGCGCTGCGATACGGTTAGAAACGACGATTAAACGACCCATAATGGTTTCCCCCGTTGTTTCGCGCTATGTGTTGTTGCTGGCTGGCGACGTCAGTGATCCACTGCCAGACGCTGGCGACATTGGCCAGACGCCATCCGGCGATGGTTTCACCTGGCCCCACTTTGACTGAGATCCCTTCGGCCTGGTTCACCACGCAAAACCCTGCCTCATCGGTCAGGTCATCTCCCATGAAGAGCGGCGTCCTGCCGCGAAAAGGCGGCGTCACCATAAACGCGGCAATCGCCGCACCTTTATTAACCCCTTTGGGCTTCAGTTCCACCACGCATTTTCCCGGCTGCAGGGCCAGCTGTGGGTACCTGC
Organism: Enterobacter sp. LM3; assembly: GCF_046622475.1. Lineage (NCBI taxonomy): Bacteria > Pseudomonadati > Pseudomonadota > Gammaproteobacteria > Enterobacterales > Enterobacteriaceae > Enterobacter > Enterobacter sp. LM3. The sequence goes on from NZ_JBJURN010000002.1 coordinate 122,280, forward strand.
TGACGATCTCAGCGGCCAGCGCAAGTACCGCGTCGGCATGCTGTGGGGCCTGCCGGTAGTGCAAAGCAAACGCCATACCTTTGGCTTCCAGCTCCGTGCCTGGCAGTTCAGCCAGTGCCGAAGAGAGCTGCGCCTGTAGCGTTTGTGTTAATGCATCGGGGAGTGAAACGATATGCGTGTGAGCATGGATGTCGCGGCGCTCCGCTCCGTGTACACCGGCTAGCGGAAAGCGATAAGGCCTGGAGAGCTGATCCAGCTCAGCCATTGAGCGCCCTGATATCAATGCCAGTGCTCCCTCATTCATCTGCGAGAGTTGGTGCAACATCTGAAGAACCGTGGCAGGGATCGCCACCTGGTCAGGATGTGGTTTTATCTCAGCAAGCGTGCCATCGAGGTCAAAAAAGAATGCAAAATTTCCGGGCAGTACAGGCGGTGCGGTTAACGAGTCAGCCACCCTTTTCCTCCTTACAGTTTTCGAGAGGTAAAAGCCATTACCTCAATCATCGCCATGTAAGTATAGACAGTGTGACGTTGCTCGCCATTTGACCACCGCCCCGCCAGCAAAACTGGCGGAGCGGTTGAGAAGTCAACTATGGTTATAAGTTGAGCAATAAAAAGGCAGGGATCGCGTTATACGGTACGTTTCGCTTTTTGCTTGTAACGGTCGAAAATCACCGCTGCCAGCAGGATCAGACCGCGAACCACATACTGCGAGAACGGAGAGATATTCAGCAGGTTCATGGCGTTCTCAACGGTCCCCAGGATCAGGATCCCGGCCACCACATATGAGATTTTTCCGATGCCGCCTTTCAGGGAAACGCCCCCCAGTACGCAGGCTGAAATCACGATCAGCTCGTAACCGATGGAGGTCATTGGCTGGCCGCTGGTCATACGTGAAGCCAGAATAATCCCCGCCGCAGCAGATACCAGCCCGGAAAGCACAAAGATAATGATTTTGGTACGCACAACCGGAACACCCGCCAGGCGTGCCGCTTCTTCATTACCGCCGATAGCCAGCGTATTGCGGCCAAAGGTAGTACGGTTGAGCAGGAAACCGAACAGGATCAGGCAGGCCACCGTCAGCCAGATTGGCGCAGGCAAGCCCAGCCAGTTGGCATAGCCCAGGGTAAAGAAGCGCTCGTCTTCAATCCCCACGGCTTTACCGTCAGAGATGATATAGGCCAGACCGCGCACAATTTGCATGGTCGCGAGTGTCGTGATCAGCGCGTTAATCTTCAGACGCGCAATCACAAAACCGTTCACCAGGCCACTGATGACACCCAGCAGCAGACCTGCCAGCACGCCAATCCACAGGCTTTCGGTCATGTTGATCACCACCGCCGTCGTGACGCCTGCACAGGCAATCACGGAGGCCACGGACAGGTCGAAATCACCGGACGCCAGGCAGAACAGCATCCCGCAGGCCACCATGCCGGACATGGAAATAGCCAGCCCCAGCCCTTTCATATTAATGAAGGTGGCAAAATTAGGTACAAATATCGCGCAGGCGAGGAACAGTGCGGCAAAAACTACCAGCATGCCGTACTGATCCCAGATGCGTCCAAAACTGAAAGCCGACTTCGGCACTCCGGATGTAGTAACAGAGGACATCATTAACTCCTTACTCAGGCGACAGCCTGGCTAACTTTAGGCATGGCGAGACTCAACGCCTGTTGTTCATTCGCCTGTTCATGCAGCAATTCACCGGCAATTTCACCTTCACGCATCACAACGATACGGTCAGCAACGCCAAGCACCTCGGGCAGATCGCTGGAGGCGAACAGCACCGCCACACCGCGTTTTGCCAGTTCATAAATCACGTTATAAATCTCGTGTTTTGCCCCCACATCGATACCGCGCGTCGGCTCATCGAGCAAAATGACCTTCATGTCTTCCGACAACCAGCGGCCTAAAATGGCCTTTTGCTGGTTACCACCGGAAAGATTCATGATCAGTTGCTCAGCACCCGGCGTTTTGATGTTCAGTGAACGAATGTGGTGGTCGGCATTGCTCGATTCCCAGCTGTCGTTGATTAAACATCCCGCCCGAATATATTTACGCCTTGCAGAAATATTGATGTTGTCGCGCACAGAGTGCACCGGAATGATCCCCTCTGCTTTGCGGTCTTCCGGGCAGAGCATCATGCCTGCGTTAATGGCATGAGCAGGCTTCTGAATATCAACCTGTTGTCCGTCAATAGAGACCTGCCCCTGCGTAATACGTGTGCCGCCAAACAAGCCTTTCATCAGCTCACTGCGTCCCGCCCCCACCAGACCAAACAGCCCGACGATTTCACCGCTGCGCACCGATAACGAAATCGGTGTCCGCACGCCAGGTGCTTTCACGTTATCCAGACGCAGGCGTTCAGGACCATATTCACGTGGCTGCCAGTGGTAAATATCCCCCAGCTCACGTCCGACCATCGCCTGAACAAGCTGATCATGGTTAACCTGTTGCATATCAGTAAAGGTGCGCACATAGCGGCCATCCTTAAACACGGTGATGGCATCGCTTAAGGCAAAGATTTCTTCCATACGGTGCGAAACGTACAAAATAATACGGCCTTCCTGACGCAGCTCGCGGATCACGCGGAACAGATTTTCGATTTCACGCGCCGAAAGCGAACTGGTGGGTTCGTCGAAGGCAATGATCTTGGCATTACGTGCCAGCGCCTTGGCAATTTCGACCATCTGCCACTGGCCGATGGAGAGATATTTCAGAGGCGTCTGGGGATCGACATCCAGACCAAGGTGTTTTAACTGCAGCCCCGCTTCATAATTAAGTAGCGAGCGATTAACCACGCCGCTTTTGTGCGGGAGCTGTCCTAAATAGATATTTTCCGCCACGGTCATCTCGGGGATCAGGTGCAGCTCCTGATAGATAATGGCAACCCCGGCGTTTAGCGCCTCTGTAGTATCGGCAAAAGCGACGTCTTCGCCGCGAATGGCCAGCGTTCCGGTCGTTGGCGTGTAGTTGCCACTGAGGATTTTCAACAGCGTGGATTTCCCCGCGCCGTTCTCCCCCATCAGGGCGTGAACCTGGCCGGCATAGCAGTCGAAACTGATATCGGTCAGCGCGTTGACACCGGGGAACGTTTTCCCGATGCCGCGAAAAGAGAGATACGGTAAGGACTGTTGCATAACGTCTCCGTAATTCCTGTAGTGTGTACGTCAGGCCCCTCACGGTGAGTGAGGGGCACAATCACAGCGTATTACTTACCGCCCAGTCCTTTTTTCGCCAGCTCCTCTTTGAAGTTATCGCGGGTGATCAGCACCACGTCGGTCACTTCGGTAAATTTCGGCGGTTCGGCTCCTTTGGTCACCCAGTTGTAGAGCATTTCGCTGGATTTATAGCCATGCACGTCCGGGCTTGGCAGCAGAGAGCCATAGAAACCTGTTGCCTGTGCTTTAGACAGTTCGCTGACGGCATCAACGCCGTTGATACCGATCCCGATAACATCAGGCGCTTTGAAGCCTTGACCTTCCGTTGCACGCACGCCGCCCAGCACGGTGTTGTCATTCATACCGACCACCAGCCAGTGTTTCACCTCTGGATGCTGCACCAGCATGGAGTTCGCCGCGTCAAAAGCCCCCGGGATGTCGTTGGATTTGGTCGGAACTTTATAGATCTGTTTTTCCGGGAAACCGGCTGCTTTCAGTGCGGCCATTGAACCGGAAGTGCGGCGACGCGCGGTGTCCAGCTCATCAGCAGTAATGGCCATCACGGCAGTCTCTTTCACATCCCAGCCGCGTTTTTGCATCTCTTTATAGAGTTCCTGGCCCTGACGTTCGCCGATTTTGGTCGCCGCCATCATCACCAGTGGTACGGTGTCCATCGGTTTGCCTTTGGCATTGACGAACTGATCGTCAACGGCAATGACCTTCATGCCGTAACCACGCGCTTTGGCTGCAATGGCTGACCCCAGTTTTGGATCTGGCGTACAGATAACAAACCCTTTCGCGCCGCTGGCTGCCAGGCTATCAATGGCGTTCAGCGTTTTTTCACCATCCGGCACGGCGATTTTAATCACATCAAAACCTAAATCTTTCCCGGCTTTATCGGCGAATTTCCATTCGGTCTGGAACCAGGGTTCTTCAGGTTGTTTGACCAAAAAACCGAGTTTTAAATTTTCTGCGATAGCGGATTGTGACATAACAGCAGCCAGACCGATGGCCGCCAGCGCTTTAGTAAATTTGTGCATGGTAAACTCCAGCTTTAGCAATCTTTTCTGTAGGGAATATGTGCGTACTTCTTATTTAATCGGACTTAAAACAAGACATTAGCGCTTACCTCGTCATAAGCGTTAGTGCTGGTGATAGTTTTAGCGGGAAATTAATCATCCATAAGAGAGCGCCATCACACCGCAGAATTACAGTAATTGCGTACATAAATTCAGCGAAAAATGACATAAAAATGGCAGTAATTGTCAGACAAATAAAAATACACTGAGCAGAATCATCCATAAGATTAGCTAAGAAATCCCTGAATAGTGGTAACGCCTTCTGGCTCCTCAAATCCTGGTAGTTACGGCACCGCAACTTTCGTCACATCCCCCCTCAGCCGGAAAAATAATGTAAACCCTTGTTCCTTTTTTTCATCTGAAACAAAAATAACCGTGCGCAGGAGCGACCTGGTCGGGTAGTCAATAAAAATGATCTAGCGCAATTTTTAAAGCGAAGAATATATCTGATAACATTAACAGCACTTATTTTTTATTATCATGCAGTGAATAGTGAGAACCTCTACCATTTCCATAAAAACGAAAAATAAAATATATAAAATTATATATTTCAATAAATTACAATAAATCCGCCCACATTCCCTTATTGCAAAACTTCAACTTCATTAAATTTTGTAATGTAGCGTAAAATTATCGAAACCAGGAGTTTTCTTAAAGGAATAACCAGCGTATGCTTGTGGATATCGAACACAGGATGTGAATATTCGAGACCATCCGGAGAAAGAGTAAAACGCTATTCTGTTACCCGCTATCGTGCGTAATGGTGATGCGCGATAGGTATTTCCAGCCTGAAGAGCCAGGTTAAGCAGCTGACTTTGCGTCCCACATAAATAAGGATATTAGTATGGCTACCCAAGCGATGATTCAAAAGCTCAATGCACAGATGAACCTTGAGTTCTATGCCTCAAATTTGCACTTGTACCTGAGTGAATGGTGCTCAGAGAACAGTCTCACCGGTACCGCCACCTTCTTCCGCACCCAGGCACAAAGCAATGTCACACATATGATGCGCGTGTTTGATTTTATGAAAGATTCTGGTGCAAATCCCATTGTGAAAGCGCTGGATGTCATGAACGATGATTACTCTTGTCTGGAAGACCTGTTCCAGAAAACACTGGAAGAGTATGAACAACGCTGCGCAACCCTCAGCAAACTGACCGATGAAGCCAAAGCGCAAAAAGACAGTACCACGCTCAATTTCCTGCGTGATATGGACAAAGAGCAACAACAGGATGGCGTACTGCTAAAAACGCTGGCCAACGAAATCCGCAATGCAAAACGCGCCGGATTATGTCCTGAACAAACCGACAAGCACGTGCTCAACGTCGTTAATTACCAGCATCACTGATTCTGCCGCCTGTACCTGTACCCAGGTGCAGGCAGCCCCACATCCCCCCTCCGCTTTTACTACCAACTCTCTGCTTTTGCTGACTTTTAACAAATCAGATCTTGCTCCCAATGAATAACCTCACAACATGTAATGATTTATTTAGTTACATAATTATTGACGAGGGAGCATCATGATCACCATTGAGTTTATTGTCATTATTCTCTGCCTGCTGGTTGGTACGCGTTTCGGCGGCATGGGGCTTGGGCTGATAAGCGGTATCGGCCTGTTTATTTTAAGTTTTATTTTTGGCCTGCAACCCGGCAAACCACCTGTTGACGTGATGCTGACCATCCTGGCCGTCATTGGCTGTGCGGCCACCTTACAGACCGCTGGTGGTCTGAATGTGATGATGCAATTTGCAGAACGTCTGCTGCGCAAACATCCTCAACACATTACCCTTCTCGCGCCCTTTACCACCTGGATGCTGACCTTTCTGTGCGGAACCGGGCACGTGGTGTACACCATGTTCCCCATTATTGCGGATATCGCGCTGAAAAAAGGGATCCGCCCGGAACGACCAATGGCCGTGGCGTCGGTAGCGTCGCAAATGGCGATCACTGCCTCCCCGGTTTCGGTTGCCGTCGTGTCACTGGTGTCCATCCTGGGTGCGCAACACGGTATCGGCCACGCGTGGGGGATCCTCGAAATTCTCGCCGTATCGGTTCCTGCCTCGCTATTTGGCGTCGCTATTGCCGCATTGTGGAGTTTGCGCCGGGGTAAAGATCTGGCGGATGACCCGGAGTTTCAGGAAAAGCTGAAAGATCCGAAACAGCGCGAGTTTATCTACGGTGGCGCTGAAACGCTGATGAATCAGCGTTTTCCTAAGCAAGCTTACTGGTCAACCTGGATCTTCTTCGCCGGGATTGCCGTTGTTGTCCTCCTGGGGGCACTGCCTGAGCTGCGCCCTGCCTTCGAGGTGAAAGGCAAAATGACAGCGCTGTCGATGAACCTTGTCATACAGATGATGATGCTCATTGCCGGGGCCATTATGCTGATGTCCTGCCAGGTAAAAGCCTCTGCCATTTCTAACGGAGCGGTGTTTAAAGCGGGGATGGTCGCAATCTTCTCGGTGTTTGGCGTCGCGTGGATGAGTGATACGTTTTTCCAGGCACACCTCGACGAGCTAAAAATGGCGCTGGAAGGCGTGGTGAAAAGTCACCCGTGGACGTATGCCATTGTGCTTTTCCTGGTCTCTAAGCTGGTGAACAGCCAGGCGGCGGCGCTCACCGCTGTTGCGCCAATGGGCTTAATGCTGGGAATCGAACCCAAAATGCTGATCGCCTTCTTCCCCGCGTCTTACGGATACTTTGTGCTGCCAACCTACCCAAGCGACCTGGCCTGCATCGGGTTTGACCGTTCAGGTACGACCCGTATCGGCAAATTTATCATCAACCACAGCTTTATTCTGCCAGGGTTGATTGGCGTGAGCTGCGCGTGTGCGGCCAGCTATCTGCTGGTACAAGCCTTCTTCTGACCCTTCTCCGGGCGACAGAGACTGTCGCCCTTTCACGTTGTCTCAGAAAACCAGGTTCAACGTATCAGCCTGTCTCAGTGAGACTCACCCTGCGGAGTGAATCTCAGCTCAATCAGAGCGATGGCTTTCTGGATCGCGCGAAGCGTAACCGGGTCGGCGGCCGCCGGATGACTGGCGAAATCAATGTTTTTCAGTTGGGTGGACATTTTCTCGCGCACTTCAACGGGTGCGATAACATCTAACACATCAAGAATTTGTTTGATAACCAGCTGGCATGCAACGACGTCAGACACCAGTTCCTGATCGGCGCTCAGGTTTTGTGACATGGACTTTCTCCTCATGTAAAGGCCGCCATAGTAGCAAAACGCACGCCCTTTCATCTCCTTCTCATCGCTGATGGGTACAAAAAAACCTGCCAGTGCAGGTTTTTGTCAGAGCATCATCCCCGCCAGACACGTGATTAACCGACAATTGCACGCACAAACGCGTTGATCTCTTTGTCCTGATTGTTTTCAAAGAAACATTGCTGGAAGCGCAAGCCGGAGACGGCAGTTTTCACCAGCTCAGGATCAATTGCACGCAGGGTGTCCAGATAGTTGTCTTTCACCACCGCCGCTTTCACCTGGTTCAGGATCGCAGCATTACGTACCTGTGGTGCTTTGCGCTCTGGCGGATAGCCCTCACCTTTACGGCCAGTGAAGGCTTTTTCGAAGATAAAACGAACATTCAGTTCAGCTCCCCAGCCAAACCCTTTTGCAAACGGCAGGGAAAGCGCGTTACCGTTGTTAATCTGGGCGAACAGGAAAGCGTCAGCTGGATCAATGCAGTAGCCACAGACAACGCCGGGATGGATGTTCAGAGACATCAGTGCGCCCTGGCCTGTACCACACCCCGTCACAACAAAATCAACCGCTTTAGCGTTCAGCAAAATGCTCGCCATAATCCCCAGATGGACATAGGTAAGCGAGTGATCGTTCTCGTCGCTCATCCCCACGTTATAAACCGGGAAGCCTTTTTCATCGGCTACCGTTTTTAACTCAGCAAGGATGCCGGCATTTTTAGCCGCCTGGCTGTTTTCCATCATCAGTGCAATTTTCATCTTGTCTCTCCCGAGTGCGACGCGGGTCAACCCGCCGTAGATACCTTTTGGCACTCACCTTACTATCAAGAAAACCAACTTTCAAATTAAATGAAATTGCGTTTTAAATAAGAAGAATGTGTTCACAATTCTGTTATGCCTCAACGGTCTTCTGGACGTTATTTAAAAGTTAAAAAAATCTGTCATCAGTAGAAACTGTTAGCTAGACTGCAACAAAACACCCTAAAAACCGCCTGGTGAACACCTGTGAATTCGCGCTGCCGGAAGCTTCGCATTCTCTTTTTATTCGGATTAACAGGTCTTCTGCTGATCTGTCCCCCTGCTCTGTGGGCAGCCAAGACCGGAGAACCTGTCCCGGTCTGGATTTATGACGCCAATGATTTTGAATCCTGGCATACACCGCAGGGGGAATTACAGGGGTTCTATCCCGATTTAATTAATGCCATCAATCAAAAAACGGGGATGAATTTACAGCTCAGGCCGCTTTCCGGTGCGGATATCGGTCAACGTTTTGCGCATGATGGCTATGGAGTGTATGCGGGCGTATTACGTACCGAAAAACGAGCCAAAACCAAGATACTCTCGTCACGATTATTTGATAATGAAGTGGTTGCCGCCAGCCTGTCGATGACAGCGGCAACGCCAGAGCAGCTAAGCCATGCCCGTGTGTTGTTCCGTAAAGATGACGCGACGCTCGAAAGCGTGCAACAACGTTATCCCGATCTCAAATTCCGCTCTCTGCGGCTCGTGGACACCAGCGACGAGGCCTTCCGTTTACTGGGTGAACATCAGGCTGATTTTTATATTAATGATGCCACCGAGATGGAAAACACCCAACGCTACTACCTCATTTCGCGACCGTTTTCTGAATTACGTACTCCGGTTGTTCTGGCATTCAGCCCTGAACTCCTGCCCCTGCGTGAACCCATCAACGACATCATTGGCCTCTGGTATCGCAATGGCGAAATGCACAAAATGCTGGAGGAGAGTAAGCGCAATTACCTGCTAAGCCGTATTACGCTGTCGGAAAGTGAACGTGCCTGGATTGCAAATAACCGTCTGCGCATCACCCTGCCTAAAAATGAAAACTTTGCACCGCTAATCTGGCGTGACAGCAAGGGCTACCACGGCACGGCAATGGATATGATTAACGACATGCGTGATTTGTTAGGTATGAAGGTCGATGTCAATTTTGTCGATAATTATTCGAACCTCTCCCGGCAGCAGTGGCCCATCCGGCTGGTTGATATTGCCGACCGGTACAACGAAGAACACACAGAGGGGCGCATTGGCCCGGACATTGCCTGGCATAACGTTTATTACAACCGCATCGACAAGCCATTTTTGTGGGATGAAGAAAGTATCCGAAGCCAGCGTGTAGGCGTGCTGGATGGGTCTTTTGCCGCGAAGTATTTACGCCAGCATTTTGGTAGTGATGTGATAATCGTGCCCCACCGCAGCATTGATGGCCTTATTGATGCAATGGAGGACAATAAAATTGATTATATTCTTGGCGATCTCAGTTCGCTGGAATCAACGCTTCGCGGCAACGAGCTGTTTCGTGGGGTGCTGAAAGTGGCGGGCGTCACCCGCTCCGAGTTTGTCATTGGCCCCTGGGTGGAACCGAACCACCCTCTCTTTCATCTGTTTATGCAGATCCATCGGTTGTCCGAATTCCGCACCCAGATTGAACGTCAGGAAGAGCAGAAATGGTTCCCCGATTTAACCAAAAATACGCTGAAAATTATTAGCCTAATTTTACTGATCGTTGCGCTGTTCAGTATCAGCATGCTCATTATGATGCGCCGCCATATGAGGCAAAGCCGGATTGTTAACCGTAATATGGTGCAGGCGCTGGAGAAGGTAAACCGCGCACATGACGACGAAACCGGTAGCCATATTCAGCGCGTTTCCAGATATTGTGAATTAATGGCGCGCCAACTTGGGCTATCACGGCAAATGATCCGTGAGATAGGACACTTCGCTTCCCTGCATGATGTCGGGAAAATCGCCGTGCCGGATCGCATTCTGCGTAAGCAAGGCCCACTGACCGCCGAAGAGTTTGCTGAGATGAAACTCCACACCGTTAAGGGGTGGCGAATCATTCAGGGGCTTGGGCTGGGAGCAGTTGCAGAAAATATTATCCACTTGCACCATGAAAAATGGGACGGTAGCGGTTATCCCGAGGGGCTGCACGGCGAGCAAATCCCGATTGAGGCTCGCATTCTGGCGCTGGCGGATGTGTATGACGCCCTGAGACAAAAACGGGTGTATAAGCCGAGTTTTACCCACGAGCAGGCCTGCGAAGTGATATTTGAGGGCGCTGGCCGTCATTTTGACCCGCAGCTTATTACACTGTTCCGTAAGCATCATCTTGAGTTCAAAACGATTTTTGACAGTCTTGCCGACTAATCCGGCCCGTTGCAAAGAGAAAGGGCAGATTGTCCGGCTATTCCAGGCATTGCGCCGGACGTCTGCGGGTACGATAACGTATTTCCATTCACTCAGAGTGAACTATGAAAAGAGTATTCGTTGTCGGTACGATCCTGCTGCTCGCGGGGTGTAGCATTAACCGCCAGGCAGAGGTAAGCAGTCTGGACGCACCAAACGGGATAGTCCGCCTTGATTACGGCCAGGCGATACTGCAAAACGCCCAATCCGATGGGTATGTTAATAACGGCACTGCAGCAAAAGCGTGTCAGACCATGGGATATGCCACCGCCTCCGCCTACGGTCAGCCCATTAAAACCTGTACCCTTATTAGCGGGTCTGTGTGTCTGAACGAGACCGTGACTATCCAGTACAAATGCATGGGATATGCCGTTAACCCTAACGCCAAAAATCCGTGGTATTAATCAGCGCTGCCAGTCCTTACTGGCAGTGTATTTAACTAAGAACAAAAATAATTCGCATTAATAAATATAAAAATTGCCAATGCGTTTTATTCCCATTCGTATTTTTAAATAAGCATCTATTTATTTTACTTTTTGCAAATAATTCAATAACAAATTATAGTATCGCTCATCATAAACCAGAAATAATACACCGGAGCTTCACCATGCTGAAAACGGAAATGATCGACAAGCTCAATGCACAAATGAACCTCGAACTTTTTTCATCTCTGCTCTACCAGCAGATGAGCGCCTGGTGCAGCTATCACAGTTTTGAAGGTGCAGCCGCGTTTCTGCGTCGTCACGCCCAGGAAGAGATGACGCACATGCAGCGTCTGTTTGCTTATCTGACCGATACGGGCAGCCTGCCGCGCATCGAAACCGTAGCGTCACCATTTGCTGAATACGGTTCGCTCGATGAACTGTTCCGCGCCACCTACGAGCACGAGCAGCTGATCACCCAGAAAATTAATGAGCTGGTTCATGCCGCAATGACCAGCCAGGATTATCCGACCTTTAATTTCCTGCAGTGGTATGTTGCTGAGCAACACGAAGAAGAAAAACTGTTTAAATCCGTACTGGACAAACTCTCTCTGGCCGGTAAATCAGGTGAAGGTCTTTACTTTATCGATAAAGAACTTTCTACCCTCGACACCCAGAATTAATTCCCTCACGGTGCTGATCCTTCAGCACCGTTTTATTTTAATGGCGGCAGATTTTACTTTCGTGCGTCGAAAACCCGTCCGTCGCCGGAATAAATTTTCCGCGCGCCGCCAGAAATGCCACCAGTTCCACCGCAGTCATATCTGCAGCTGAACAGGTATGAAAACGCGCCGTTTCACCAAAGCGTGCATGAATAGCCTCAACCAGACTGTGTTCCGTGTATTGCTCGCCCGACTCAATCATCATATTGAGCACGTCGTGTCCATGAATTGACATTGTCATCCCCTCTGAAAAAACAAGCAGACTAAACGCTCGTCCCGAAGCACGCTTTGCGCTGGCGCAGGTTTATCTCTCCCCAATCGCCAAAGATTCGTAAACAATTAATTACACCAGTTGTAACGGTGATTTGACGAGGTATGACTTTTCCCTTACTCTGCGCCGCAGATTTTGTCGCGGTTGAGAGTCGTTGTAGAGGAAAGCGTGAAAAACAGAACACTGGGAAGTATTTTTATCGTCGCCGGAACGACGATTGGCGCAGGAATGCTGGCAATGCCGTTGGCGGCCGCAGGCGTCGGATTTAGTGTGACATTGCTGCTGCTCGGCACGCTCTGGGCTTTGATGTGCTATACCGCACTGCTGCTGCTCGAAGTTTATCAGCACGTGCCTGCCGATACCGGATTGGGTTCACTTGCCGCGCGCTATCTGGGGCGCTACGGCCAGTGGGTCACCGGCTTTAGCATGATGTTCCTGATGTACGCTCTGACCGCAGCCTATATCAGCGGAGCCGGGGAATTGATCGCCTCCAGCGTCAACGACTGGTTCGGCTCTGACATCACACCGGCGACGGGTGCCATCTTCTTTGCGCTCATTGGCGGTGGCGTGGTCTGTGTCGGCACCTCGCTGGTCGACCTGTTTAACCGTTTTCTGTTCAGTGCCAAAATTCTCTTTCTGATTGTCATGCTGGTTCTGCTGGCACCACATGTTCACAAAATTAACCTGCTGACGCTGCCGCTGGAAAAAGGACTGGCGCTCTCCGCCATTCCGGTGATTTTCACCTCATTTGGTTTCCACGGTAGCGTGCCGAGCATTGTCAGCTATATGAATGGCGACATTCGCAAACTTCGCCGCGTCTTTGTCATCGGGAGTGCCATTCCACTGATTGCCTATATTTTCTGGCAACTGGTGACGCTGGGCAGTATTGACGCGTCGACCTTCACTGGCCTGATGGCGGAACACGCCGGTCTGAATGGTTTCCTGCTGGCACTGCGTGAGGTAGTGACCTCTCCGCACGTTGAGCTGGCGGTGCATCTGTTTGCCGACCTGGCGCTGGCGACCTCGTTCCTGGGCGTGGCACTCGGTCTGTTTGATTATCTGGCCGATCTGTTCCAGCGTCGCAATACCGTCACCGGACGTTTACAGACGGGTGCCATCACCTTCCTGCCTCCGCTGGCCTTTGCATTGTTTTATCCGCGTGGGTTTGTGATGGCGCTGGGGTATGCGGGCGTGGCGTTATCCGTCCTTGCCCTGCTGCTCCCTTCCCTTCTGGCATGGAAGAGTCGCCAACAGCATCCTCAACAAGGGTATCGCGTTGCCGGCGGGAAACCTCTGCTGTGTATAGTATTTGGCTGTGGGGTCGTGGTTATTCTGGTGCAGATGTTAATTGCGGCAGGGATGTTACCGGAAGTGGGTTAAGGAAAAGGGGCTATCAGTAGCCCCTTTTTTATCAGTGCAAGCAACAGCTCTTAAATTTCTTTCCGCTGCCGCACGGACACGGATCGTTACGCCCGACCTTCGTTCCATTAACAACTGGCTTTTTCGCTTCCGGCTGCTGCGGGTTAGCCACCCAGTAGTTATACAAACGCAGTGCCGCAGGCTGGATGCTCTCGATACTGGCTTTGTATTCCTCTTCGGTCAGTTCATCCAGCTTCTCGCCATTCCCCTCTGTACCGTGCAGCGCAATAGCGTCCAGGTCGGCCTTCAGTTCTTCCGGCAATGCTGACCAGTCTGTCAGTGCCACGCCGCGCATGTAGCCATAGCACCACTCTTCAACGACGGTGTAACTCTGACCGTCAACGTCGTTATAACCAAACATCGGCTCAAACTGTTCCGGGTATTCGCTCAGGCGCTCAGCAATATCGTTCATATGCTTAAAGCAGAGATCGATAAAACGGTTCATTTCACGATCGTTCTTCCAGCGCGGAATGTACTTTTCGCCACCCCATACCGCCACCAGCCAGGCATCTGGCTCAACCACAACGGGGCCGGAAAGCACTGCAGTAAGCATGCCGTCGAGTTCGGACACGTCAATCACGGACGCATCGTCATGACCGTAGGACATTAACGTCTCTTCCAGCCACTCCATTTCACTTTCATTTAACGGGCCTTCAGTCATTGCTGACACTCCTGATAAAAAAGGAAAGATCCTGACACATATCGCCGCCTGTGCCTATCTGAAGTTTAGGTCTTTATTGCTGCAAAAACGTGCAAATCGTGACCCTTGCACAACTTATGGGCTTTATTGTTAATGAGATGTGATCTCCGCTGTAATTTCAGGCCGTTCCGCAAGGCTGCATAAAACGGCGCTCTATACTCAAACATGTCGCAACCCAGTCAATGGGTTAGCCATTCTGGCAACCATTTTGCTTAATGTTCTGTGCGCTTCACCGCGCAAGGAAACCTCGCCGTATTAAGCAGGATGTTGTCTGGAGCTCGTTATTTTGTTCTCGCTCTTGCTTCTGGATTGGCTGCACCGCCGGACGTTCGGATTTTTACCGTGGTGCAAAAACCTCTTTGCTAAGGAACATAATGATGTCGCTGAAACTTATCAGAAGTCCTCTTTCTCTTGTATTGGCCGGTTGTCTGGCCACGGCATTTTCCGCCCAGGCCGATATTGTGATTGGTGTGGCCGGGCCGTTTACTGGCCCCAATGCCACCTATGGCGATCAATACTGGCACGGCGCAACGCAGGCCGCTGAAGACATTAACGCCGCAGGAGGGATCAACGGTGAAAAGATTAAACTGGTTCAGGGGGATGATGCCTGCGAGCCTAAACAAGCCGTCGCGGTCGCCAACCGTCTGGTCGACCAGGAAAAAGTCAACGCGGTTGTCGGCCATTTCTGCTCCTCATCCACCATGCCCGCCTCTGAGGTGTATAGCGATGCGGGCATTATTACCATCACCCCCGGCTCAACCAACCCACTGATCACCGAACGTGGCATGAGCGATATGTTCCGCATGTGTGGCCGCGATGATCAGCAGGGCCAGGTCGCCAGTGATTTCATCATCGACAAGCTGAAAGCCAAACGCGTGGTGATCATCCACGATAAAGACACGTACGGCCAGGGTCTGGCGGATGCCACCAAAGCCGCGCTGGCAAAACGCGGTGTCCAGGATGTGATGTACGAGGGGTTATCACGCGGGGAAAAAGACTTTAACGCGCTGGTCACTAAAATTGGGGCGCAAAAGCCGGACGTGGTGTTCTTCGGCGGCTGTCACCCGGAGGCAGGCCCACTGGTTCGCCAGATGCGCGAACAGGGCGTGCAGGCGAAGTTCTTCTCCGGTGACTGTATTGTCAACGAAGAGATGGTGACCGCGGCGGGCGGCCCGCAATACACCAACGGTATCTATATGACCTTTGGTAAAGATCCGCGACTGATCCCGGACGGTAAGGCCGTTATCGAGAAATTCCGCGCGGGTAAATTCGAACCGGAAGGTTATACCCTCTACTCCTACGCTTCAGTTCAGGCGATTGCTGCCGCCTTTAAGGCCACGGGTGGCAAGGACTCGGCCAAAGCCAGCGAATGGCTGAAAGCCAATTCCGTCGATACGGTGATGGGCAAAAAAGCCTGGGACGGCAAAGGTGACCTGAAAGTCTCTGACTACGTGGTGTATCAGTGGGACGACAAAGGGAAATATAAGGAAGTGCAGTAACGGGACGGAGTCACGCTCAACGTCGGCAGGTTCGCCTGTCGACGCGTAATAAACACCAGGCTGCGCGCAAGGCGCGGCCTCAAAACACGAGCGCGCGATGATGAGTACATTCTTCCTGCAACAGTTAGTCAATGGCTTAACGCTGGGTTCCGTCTACGGATTAATCGCCATCGGCTATACGATGGTGTATGGCATCATTGGTATGATTAATTTCGCCCACGGCGAAGTGTATATGATCTCCGCCTATCTCTGTGCCATTGGCCTGGCGCTGCTGTCATTCTTCGGCCTGCAGTCATTCCCCCTGCTGATCCTCGGCACGCTGGTCTTCACCATTGTGGTAACCGGTGTCTACGGCTGGACTATCGAGCGCATTGCCTATAAACCGCTACGTAACTCCACCCGTCTTGCCCCGCTAATCTCCGCCATTGGGATGTCGCTTATCCTGCAAAACTATGCGCAGTTAAGCCAGGGGCCGCGCCAGCAAGGGGTGCCTACCATGCTGGATGGTGTATTCCGCGTGCATCTGGGTGAAGGTTTTGTCCAGATAACCTACACCAAAATTTTTATTCTGGTCGCCTCGTTCGCGGGAATGCTGCTGCTCACCTGGATAATCAGCAATACCCGCCTTGGACGGATGTGTCGGGCGGTACAGCAGGATCGCAAAATGGCCTCCATTCTGGGCATTAACACCGACAGGATTATTTCCCTGGTGTTTGTCATCGGTGCGGCGATGGCCGGACTGGCGGGTGTGTTAATCACCATGAACTACGGCACCTTTGATTTTTATGTCGGGTTTGTCATTGGCATCAAGGCCTTTACGGCGGCGGTGCTCGGCGGCATTGGCTCCCTGCCAGGCGCGATGCTCGGCGGGCTGATTCTGGGCGTAGCAGAAGCACAATTCTCCGGCATGGTGAACTCGGATTATAAAGATGTGTTCTCGTTTGGATTACTGGTCATGATCCTGATTTTCCGTCCCCAGGGGCTGCTTGGTCGGCCCATCGTGGCCAAAGTGTGAGGGAGAAAGCAATGAGATCACGCGCGGTTTCGACTGATGGTTTCTCTCTTAAACGCTGCATTCTGGACGCCATTTTTTCCGGGCTGGTTGCATTGATTATTTTCGGCCCTATCGCAGGCGTGGTGCTGGACGGATACAGCTTTAACTTTGCCGGGCAGCGGCTGGCGTGGATGGTCGGCATCGTTATGCTGGGGCGTTTTCTGCTGAGCGCCTTTTTAGGTACTCCCGCTGGCGCACGCTTCCAGGCACGTTTTGACGCTGACAGCGCGGGCGTTTATGTCCGGCCACCGGAATACAAGAGCCGCATGCGCTGGATAATCCCCCTGATCATCGCGCTGGCGATCTGTTTTCCCTTTGTCGCCACCAAATATGTGCTGACGGTTGCCATTCTCGGGCTGATCTATGTTCTTCTTGGTCTGGGACTGAATATCGTTGTGGGTCTGGCGGGGTTATTGGATCTGGGTTATGTCGCCTTTTATGCCATTGGCGCGTACGGTCTGGCGCTGGGGTATCAGTATCTGGGATTAGGGTTCTGGAGCATGTTGCCGCTGGCGGCGCTGATGGCCGCCGCCGCGGGTGCCTTGCTTGG
Source organism: Enterobacter sp. LM3 (assembly GCF_046622475.1). NCBI lineage: Bacteria > Pseudomonadati > Pseudomonadota > Gammaproteobacteria > Enterobacterales > Enterobacteriaceae > Enterobacter > Enterobacter sp. LM3. Next base: position 139,571 of record NZ_JBJURN010000002.1, read on the forward strand.
TTTCCCGGTGCTGCGTATGCATGGTGACTATCTGGCTATTGTGACGCTCGGGTTCGGAGAAATTATCCGCCTGATCCTGAACAACTGGCTGGCCTTTACCGGCGGTCCTAACGGCGTCTCGGCTCCTCCTCCCACCTTCTTCGGTCTCGAGTTTGGCCGGCGCGCTAAAGAAGGCGGCGTGCCGTTTCACGAATTTTTCCACCTGACATATAACCCGAACATGAAGTTTATCTTTATCTACGCGGTACTGTTTCTGGTGGTGCTGCTGGTGCTTTACATCAAGCACCGTCTGACGCGCATGCCGATTGGCCGGGCATGGGAGGCACTACGGGAAGATGAAATTGCCTGTCGTTCAATGGGGTTAAATCATGTTCTGGTCAAGCTCTCAGCCTTTACGCTGGGCGCATCAACGGCCGGGATTGCAGGCGTATTCTTCGCCACCTGGCAGGGGTTTGTGAACCCGACCTCGTTCACCTTTTTTGAATCCGCACTGATCCTCGCCATCGTGGTGCTGGGCGGGATGGGGTCAACGCTGGGCGTCGTGCTGGCAGCTTTTGTGCTTACCGTCACACCGGAACTTCTGCGTAGCTTTGCAGAGTACCGCGTCTTGCTGTTTGGCATGTTGATGGTGGTGATGATGATCTGGCGTCCACGCGGATTGATCCGCATTAACCGCAGCGGGTTTGCCGTGCGTAAGGGTGTTGCACCATGAACGGAACGATATTATGCGTTGAACACCTGATGATGCATTTTGGCGGTATTAAGGCATTAAACGACGTTAATCTTGAGGTGCAGCGTGGATCGATTACGGCGCTTATTGGTCCAAACGGTGCGGGAAAAACGACCGTGTTTAACTGCCTGACCGGCTTCTATAAAGCGTCTGGCGGCAGCATATTATTCAATACGCGAAGTCAAACCACCAACGTCATTCAGGTGCTTGGACAAAAATTCCAGTCAGGCGACTGGGTAAACCCCGCGCAGTTCGGGAAACGTCTTTTCTACAAAATGTTCGGCGGTACCCATCTTGTGAATCGCGCGGGGCTTGCGCGCACCTTCCAGAACATCCGCCTTTTTCGCGAAATGTCGGTCGTTGAAAATCTGCTGGTCGCGCAGCATATGCGCGTTAATCGTAATCTGCTGGCCGGTGTGCTGAATACACCGGCTTACCGGCGGGCGGAAAGTGATGCACTGGACAGGGCATTTTACTGGCTGGAGGTGGTGGATCTGGTGGATTGCGCGAATCGTCTGGCGGGAGAGATGTCGTATGGCCAACAGCGGCGTCTGGAGATCGCGCGGGCGATGTGCACCAGGCCGGAGATGATCTGTCTGGATGAACCCGCCGCCGGGCTGAACCCGGTTGAAACGCGTAAGCTGAGTAACATCATCCGTTTTCTGCGCGACCACCACGACATCACGGTATTACTGATTGAGCATGATATGGGAATGGTGATGGAGATTTCGGACAATATTATCGTACTCGACCACGGTGACGTCATTGCCCAGGGCAAGCCAGAGCAGATCCAGCATGATGAAAAAGTGATTGCCGCCTATCTGGGTACCGATGAAAGCGAGGTCAATTTATGAGTGAACCGATGCTGGCATTTCGCGACGTGGATGTGTTCTACGGCGTGATCCAGGCGTTGAAGCAGGTCTCCCTGGAAGTTAATAAAGGCGAAACCGTGGCGCTGATTGGTGCTAACGGTGCGGGCAAATCGACATTACTGATGTCTATTTTTGGGCAACCCCGTATCCGTAGCGGGCAGATCCTTTTTTGCGGGGAGGATATCAGCCATAAATCCACCCACTATGTCGCTTCCGGCGGCATCGCGCAGGCTCCTGAAGGTCGGCGTATTTTCCCGGATATGACCGTTGAAGAGAATCTGCTGATGGGAACCATCCCAATCGGGGACCAGCATGCCACCAGTGATATGCAAAGCATGTTCGACCTGTTTCCGCGCCTCAAAGAGCGTCGCAAACAGCGCGCCATGACCATGTCCGGCGGAGAGCAACAAATGCTGGCGATCGCCCGTGCATTAATGGGCCGCCCGAAGCTGCTGTTGCTGGATGAACCCAGCCTGGGCCTGGCTCCGATTGTAGTGAAACAGATCTTCCAGACGCTGCGTGAGCTGGCCCGCAATGGAATGACCATTTTTCTGGTGGAGCAGAATGCGCACCACGCGCTGAAGCTGTCCAATCGTGGGTATGTCATGGTGAACGGTCAGATTCGACTAAGTGGCAGCGGCGAAGAACTACTGGGAAATCAGGAGGTGAGGAAAGCGTATCTGGGAGGGGTTTAATTGCGAAGCTGAAACCCTGCAGCGTAAAATGAATCACCAGGCAATCTCAGTAAGTCACTCTCTGTAATATGAGATTCTTTTTGAACACTGTTCTTTTAGTATGTGATGTTTTATGTCACCTGTCGCAGATCTTCATAAGACAGATTAAAAATAATGAAATTAGTTTTCGTTCTCACTTCACTGTGCATCATTAAATTTCTTCGTATCTATGCAATTATGAATTATTAGCACAGTTAATGAATTCATTCTGATATCTATTATGCAAGAAGAGTATCAAGAAAGTAGCCCGCAAATTTGAACTGTAATATTACACCATGCATTTATTCATATGGAATTGATAAGAAAAATGAGTGCAAACCCATAGATAAATGGTATACTACATGCAACATTCAGCACAATCAAAATCATTTAGATAGTTCATTCACTACATTCTGATATAACTATAAATACTTACGGAATTGCTTATGGATTACGAAAGAGAATTTGACCCGCAAGAGTTACTAATGGGAAATGGTGAGGAAAATAGTATAATCCTGCCAGCAGCTTTTATCCACAAGCTATCAGAGTCTCGATCACTTAAGATGGTTTTGGACACTTTCTCAGAATGGGTCAATATCTTATTCTATGCTGACAGAGTCAGCTTAACGCTCTACAATAACCAAAAGCATTTAGAACTGTATTCTATTTCTGGTAATCAGGCAATACCTCTTGACTTCAAAGTTCCAATCGACCAATCATTTGTTGGCAGAGCCTTTACAAAAAGAAAATTAATGATTTGTGATAATCTGTCAAAATCCCAGGAGATCGATTGTAAAATGCTCTTCGCTAATGGTATTCAAACGTGCATGGATGCCCCTCTTCTGGTTTCAAATAAATGTATTGGAACCCTGAATGTAGGCCATTTAAATAAGCACTATTATACTAAGTCTCAAGCGTTGAAGCTGCAGTGTCTGGCAAACTGGATCGCTCTAAACATCTCCTTGCATTTGCAGGTAATGGAAATGGATAAACTTGCTTCAACAGACTATTTAACAGGCGTACCCAACCGCCGTGAGTTTAATAAATTCATTAGCGAGAAAATACATCATTACAACAAAGATAGAGAAGCTTTTTTCTTTGGCATACTGGATATTGATCATTTCAAAAAGCTAAATGATTATTATGGGCATGCCGCTGGCGATGTTATACTCAGAACAATATCTCTGGAGATAACATCCACCATTCCTTCTGGATATTTCTTCGCCCGAATTGGAGGTGAAGAATTTGCTCTGGCAACCTCATCAAATTTATCTCAAAATTCGGCTTACACATTCTACAACTCAATACGTGAACTCATAAAAAATATAACTATAAAATATTTCGATGAAACTATAACATGTACTGCCAGTATTGGTTTCACCGCAATTCATGAGGGTGACGTTCAAATTGAGGATATTTATGCAAGAGCCGACAAAGCCCTTTACAATGCAAAAAATTCGGGAAGAAACATTGTTAAATTTTCAACATAGCCACCTGATTTATAGAATAATAAGTGTAAAAGCCTGCCGATAATTTTATCTTTCGTTTTTAAATCTTTAATAAAATTTCTCCCGGATATCATAGCCCGTTTACTGAGCACCTGATTATGTCGATTGAAGCCGGGGCTGTGCGCAATCTCTTCTGTCAAAATATTTGTCTGAGAAATAACCCTGGCTTCCATCGACTCACTTCGCGGGAGAATGATGCTGGACAATGTTTTGCCTGCCTGACGGACTCGCACGAAATAACCAGAGTGGAGATTGTGCCCCGTGAGCGCTGGATGTGGATTTCAGGCACAAAAAAACCACCTTTCGGCGGTTTCACGACACGGCTTATCATTGATTTTATTCTTTGTTTCCCATGGTAGCTGGAGTGGGACTTGAACCCACACAGTGCGAAGTCCGAGGGATTTTAAACACAATGCCAGTCACCTTAAGTGACTGGCATTAGCCGTAAGGCCTCTTTTTCTATCCAGCGTTAACGTCGTTAAATAAAACTGTCGTCATCATTGCTGTAGTCGTCATCTGCATCGTCGTTCTGCCAGGTGTCGTTATTATTGCCGAACGGATCATCCTGGTTGAGGAAACGGGTGTCAGAGACATTATTAAAGTCGCCGTACTGATTACCGACAAACGGCTCACCACCGGCGGGTGTTGTCGGTTCTTCGATGATGTTCACGATCTCTTCCGGCCGCGACTGATGGAACATACTGGTCAGCATCTCGGCCAGCACGACGCCACCGGCCACACCAGCGGCTGTCTGGAGCGCGCCTGCCATAAAACCGCCGCCGCGAGGAGCCGAAGCCGGCGCTGACGCCCGTGAATAATCCTGCGCTGGTGGCTGTTGCGGCTGGGCATTCCAGCTATTGTCCGGCTGCGGGCTGCTTTTCCCACCACCAAACAGGCCGCCGAGAAAACTGCCGCCCGTCGAGGGTTTGCTTTTTTGCGCGGCTAATTCGCTTTCAAGCTCCTGAACCCGGGCCTGCAGGCGTTTCAGCGCCGCTTCCTGAATCAAAATCGATTGCGCCATATAATAGGGGGCCGCAGGCTGCTGTCTGACGAATTCCGCGATCTGACGCTCTGCATCTGCATCCCGTTGGCTGTTTTGTTGTCCGGTCTGTTTCAGACGTTCGAAAAGGCCGTTGATAAGCTGTTGTTCTTCATATTGCATGACAATAACCTTCCGCTCTCCAGGGTGGATGCCATCTAGTTTATCAGCGGCGACAACCTGTGTCTGGCGAGCGAAATGTTTGTTTAATATTGGTTGCAAGTTAGCTGAAACTCGCCCTACTTTCGAGGCGAAAAAAATCCAAATACCCTTTTAAACACAATGCCAGTCACCTTAAGTGACTGACATTACACCTATTGGTGGGATGAAAAGCAGGTAACCATTTTTCACAGTTGCAATAGCGCCCAGACTGGAGGCACAAAAAAACCACCTTTCGGTGGTTTCACGACACTGCTTATCATTGATTTTATTCTTTGTTTCCCATGGTAGCCGGAGTGGGACTTGAACCCACACAGCGCGAACGCCGAGGGATTTTAAATCCCTTGTGTCTACCGATTCCACCATCCGGCCAGGGAAGAAAGTGGAGGCGCGTTCCGGAGTCGAACCGGACTAGACGGATTTGCAATCCGCTACATAACCGCTTTGCTAACGCGCCTTAAATCTTTTGTCTTTCAACCAGCACCCGCAATTGCCGATGCATTTAATCTGGAGCGGGAAACGAGACTCGAACTCGCGACCCCGACCTTGGCAAGGTCGTGCTCTACCAACTGAGCTATTCCCGCATGTCATCAAGTTAACAGCTAACCACTTGATTTCATTATCGTCCGGCTAACTGTGCCGCCGTTCGATGCGTTGCATTCTACTGATATGACGTTTTGAGTCAACGTTATTTTTTACATCCCTGGATCGTTTGCTGAAATTTACGGCGAAACGATCACTGTTCAAGCAAATCTCCGCGCGCAGCGTTCAAATATTGCAGCATGGACCACAGCGTCAGCACTGCGGCAACCCACAGCAAACCAATACCCGCCCACTCAACCCAGGCATTTGGACGCCACAGCATCCAGACCAGAGCCGCCATCTGCGCGGTTGTTTTAACTTTACCGATCCAGGATACCGCCACGCTGCTGCGTTTACCCAGCTCCGCCATCCACTCACGCAGGGCAGAGATGATTATCTCGCGGCCAATCATGGTTGCCGCAGGCAGCGTCACCCACCAGGTATGATAATGCTCAGCCACCAGCACCATCGCGATAGCGACCATCACTTTATCGGCCACTGGATCAAGGAACGCCCCAAAGCGGGTGCTTTGATTCCAGCGACGCGCCAGATAACCATCAAACCAGTCGGTAACGGCGGCAACCAGGAAAATCAGCGCACAGGCAAACGGAGCCCAGACAACCGGCAGATAAAATGCCAGTACAAAGAATGGGATGAGCACGACGCGAAAGAGAGTGAGCAACGTAGGGATATTAAATCGCATAATGACGGTAACTGTCTGTTGTCAGTAAAATTTAGCTCTATGTTGCTACAGAGCCCTTAATGTTTCAACGAGTAGTAGATCTTTTCTGCCAGCCCTTGCGAAATACCCGGCACTTTTGCAATTTCGTCCACGCTGGCGTTGAGTAATCCTTGCAATCCGCCCATATATTTCAGCAGCATCTGGCGGCGTTTTGGCCCAACGCCTTCAATCGTCTCCAGCGTACTGGTATTTTTTACTTTCGCCCGTTTTTTGCGGTGCCCGCTAATCGCATGATCGTGTGATTCATCACGAATGTGCTGAATCACATGCAGCGCGGGGGAATCCGGCGGCAGGCTAAAGCCTTCACCTTCCGGTTCGAAGAACAATGTCTCCAGCCCGGCTTTACGATCTGCCCCTTTCGCCACCCCGAGCAACAACGGATGGTTTTTATCCCAGACCACATCCAGCGATTCAAACACCGCTTTAGCCTGCCCCAACTGCCCTTTCCCACCGTCGATAAGAATGACATCCGGGATTTTGCTCTCTTCGATGGCTTTACCATAGCGGCGACGCAGCACCTGGTTCATTGCCGCATAATCATCGCCCGGCGTGATCCCCGTGATGTTATAGCGACGATACTCGGCACGCAGCGGACCATTCGCATCAAACACCACGCAGGAAGCCACGGTCTGTTCGCCCATCGTGTGGCTGATGTCGAAACATTCCATGCGTTTGACGGCCGGCAGTTTCAGGAGCGTTGCCAGGGCGGTTAACCGCTGGCTGACCGTCGATTGCTGGGAAAGTTTGGTGGTAAGTGCTGTCGCCGCGTTGGTGCGCGCCAGTTTCAGGTAACGCGCACGGTCGCCCCGCGGTTTGGTTTGTACATTAACCCGACGGCCAGCCAGTTCAGACAGCGAATCGGCCAGCAAGGTTTTGTCGTCGAGATTAAAATCAAGCAGGATCTCCGACGGCAGCGTGCGCATCTGGCTTCCCTGCAGGTAGAACTGACCGACAAAGGTTTCGACCACTTCACCCAGCTCGGTACCGCCAGGGACTTTCGGGAAATAGCTGCGGCTGCCAAGCACTTTGCCCTGGCGAATAAACAGCACATGCACGCAGGCCAGCCCGGCGTCAAAGGCAACGCCAATAACGTCGAGATCGTCGCCGGTATTCGACACGAACTGTTTCTCGGTCACCCTGCGTACTGCCTGGATTTGGTCGCGTATACGCGCGGCCTCTTCAAATTCCAGCGCCGCGCTGGCTTTCTCCATACGGGCGATCAGTTGGGTCAATACCTGGTCATCTTTTCCGGCTAAAAACAGACGCACATATTCAACCTGTTGCGCGTACTCTTCTTCGCTCACCAGACCGGCAACGCACGGCCCCAGGCAGCGACCAATCTGGTACTGCAGGCACGGGCGGGAGCGGTTACGGTAGACGCTGTTTTCACACTGGCGAACCGGAAAGATTTTTTGCAGCAGCGCCAAAGTTTCACGCACCGCATAACCGTTAGGAAACGGTCCGAAATACTCTCCCTTTGCATGTTTTGCACCACGGTGCATGGCGAGCCGGGGGTGAGTATCACCGCTCAGGAAGATAAACGGGTAGGACTTATCATCGCGCAGCAGGACGTTATAGCGCGGCTGATACAGCTTAATATAGTTATGCTCAAGCAGCAGCGCTTCTGTCTCCGTATGCGTAACGGTGACATCAATAGTCTGGATGAGTGCGACCAGCGCTTCGGTCTTACGGGAGGCAAGGTTGCTGCGGAAATAACTGGAAAGGCGTTTTTTGAGATCTTTCGCCTTCCCCACGTAGATAACCGTACCGCCAGCGTCATACATGCGATAGACGCCTGGCTGGCTGGTGACGGTTTTCAGAAATGCTTTTGAATCGAACACATCACTCACTGACTTATTAACGTCTCCGCATTGCACAGACCATGACGAATGGCCAGATGAGTCAGTTCGACGTCGCCGTGGATGTTCAGTTTACTGAACATCCGATAACGATAGCTGTTCACCGTTTTGGGGCTGAGATTCAGTTGTTCTGAGATCTCATTCACCTTCTGACCTTTGGTGATCATCAGCATAATCTGCAATTCGCGCTCAGACAAACTGGCAAACGGTGATTCCGTTTTCTCCGGTTCAATCTGGCTCAGCGCCATTTGTTGAGCAATGTCGGAAGCAATATAACGCTGCCCGGCAAACACAGAACGGATAGCATTGACCACTTCCTGTGGTGCCGCGCCTTTACTCAGGTAACCGGCTGCTCCCGCCTGCATAACTTTCGCGGGCAGTGGGTTTTCAGTATGCACGGTCAGCATGATGACTTTGGTATCAACAAACGTGCGGGCGATTTTACGCGTTGCTTCAAGCCCACCAATACCGGGCATGTTCATATCCATCAGCACAACGTCTGCCGAGTTAGCGCGACACCACTTCACCGCGTCTTCGCCACAGCACGCCTCACCGGCAACTTTGATACCCTTTATGTCTTCAAGAATGCGTCGTATCCCTGCGCGCACCAGTTCGTGGTCATCAACAAGAAGGACGTTGATCAAAGGAAATGTCTCCAGAATAGGGATAACGCTACTGACTGCTAATTTGGTTTATATTAACGGTTTTCACCGCAAGATTAAAACGCTAAAAACCCGACGCTTCGATTTTGCTCTCGTTTTTGGAAATTAGCCTGTACAGAGGGTGGAAAGAAAACCCGCACAGCCAGCGCTTTTGCAGCTATTTTTAAGCATCTGCATTCAAAACGTTACAAAAAACCGCTGGCATCATCAGCAAAAAGAACAACTCTCAACTTTTTGTAACAATAATTAACGACAAGCGAACCGGTGATAAACAATTAATAGCTGATAAACAGTTGTTCACTTTACTCCGCTGCCATGTTTACGCAAATAAACACCTGACGGGAAAGTACAAAAAACAACCACTGCATTTTTTGGTTCAGCTTGTGGTATACTCCGCCGCCTTAACTTTCATCGTCGCGCTCAAGCGCTGTTTAATAATGAGGAAAATAAATGAGCACACCTGATTTTGCCACTGCAGAGAATAACCAGGAACTGGCACAGGAAGTAAACTGCCTGAAAGCACTGCTGACGCTCATGCTGCAGGCTATGGGCCAGGCTGATGCTGGTCGTGTGATCATTAAGATGGAAAAACAAATCGCGCAGATGGAAGGCCAGGCTGAATCCGCGGTATTTGCCAATACCGTTAAGCAAATTAAACAAGCTTACCGTCAGTGAAAAAAAACGGCTGGATGCGATGCATTCAGCCGTTATTTCGTCTGGCACGCAGAACATTTTGTCTAATCAGATCAATCCCGTCGCCGCTGCATAACAGGCTATCTGCGTCTTGTTTGGCGCATTGAATTTCTTCTGCATATTCTTTTGATGGAAGTTAACCGTATTCTCAGAGATTGAGAGAATGATTGCTATCTCTGCAGAGGTTTTCCCTTCTGCGGTCCATTTCAGAATTTCCCGCTCACGTTTGCTGAACCTCATTTCAGGCGGCATCACCATTTCATGTTCAAAACGAAGCAGAGACGTTAAGGCCATTTGCACCAGCATTTGCAGCCGCAACTCTATTTCTTCGTTGGCTAACGAATTTGCCAGTACACTCGTACGAGAAACCGACAGAAAGCCAAGTGCATGATTAGGCAGCATCAGGCACTGTGTTATTCCCTTACGTAAACCGTGATCGCGCGCACCGTCCCATAATTCCTGGGCATCTGCGAATAATTCATCAGTCCAGGGTAAATGCCCCTGAATGAAATTCTCCGGCTTCAGTACCGGATCGATGGAAAAATAATTCTCTGACTGATATTGCGCCATCCATTGTTGCGGATAACTGGAATGTACTGAAATCCTGGGGCGCGTAAATGGCACGGGGTGGCGCACGCAGAGAGCGAAATAATCAAACTCGAGTGCCTGCGTTTGCAGCTGGAGTTCCTGATATACCTCGTCGGCACAGGTCAACGCCTGAAACCGGAGGAAGCATTCCCGTCGCCAGTTGAAAAAGTCTGAATCCCTCATACTTAGTGAATAAAACCTCTGATAAAGATAATCATTATTATGGTGAATATAACCTAACACATAAAACTTCTTTCTTACTACGAAATATCGGCATTATTACAATTAACTTTAGTTTTAATGCGGTTTAACCGAAGTTAGCGGAATTAAAAAACAGAAGAAGAGACATAACAGGAGAATAATTTGCTCCAGAAAACAAACCTGGAGCAAATTAACGTAAAAATGCTACTGCATGAGGAATTTTTCAAGGAACTGACGGGTTCGCGGCTGCTGTGGGTTTGCAAATAAACGCTTCGCTGGCCCCTGCTCCACAATCCGTCCCTGATCCATGAAAATAGCCCGGTCTGCAACATCACGGGCAAAGCTCATTTCGTGGGTTACGATAACCATCGTGCGCTTTTCCTGCGCCAGCTGGCGGATAGTATTCAGCACCTCGCCCACCAGTTCTGGATCAAGCGCCGAGGTTGGTTCATCGAACAGGATCACATCAGGGCGCATCGCCAGCGCACGGGCTATCGCCACGCGTTGTTGCTGCCCCCCAGACAGACGGCGCGGATAGCTGGTTTCTTTACCCGCCAGCCCTACCTTAGCAAGCAGTTCGCGCGCTCGCGCCGTTGCTTCGTCTTTAGGCTCACCTTTCACGATAACCGGCCCCTCAATAATGTTCTCCAGCACCGTCCGGTGCGGGAACAGATTGAAGTTCTGAAAAACGAAGCCAACGTGCTGACGCAGACGACGAATTAACCCCTTCTGCTGGTTGATAGACTTACCGGTATCAATAGTGATATCCCCCACCCGAATCGTTCCGCCCTCAGGCTGTTCAAGCAGGTTGATGCTGCGCAGCAGCGTCGTTTTTCCTGAGCCGCTTGGCCCAATAATCGCCACCACTTCGCCCTGCTCAACCTCAAGATCGATTCCGTGGAGCACCGTTTGCCCGTGGAACTTTTTCACCAGGTTTTTAACGTCGATAGCACTCATTTCGGATCACGCTCCTGGCGGTTAAGCTGGTTTTCAAAGTAGTTTTGCAACGCAGACAGCACCGTCGCCATCACCCAGTAAATCAGCGAGGCCGCCAGATACATGGTGAACACTTCAAGCGTGCGCGAAGTGATAAGCTGCGCCTGACGGAACAACTCTGGTACCTGGATCGTTGCCGCCAGCGAGGTGTCTTTCACCAGGCTAATAAAACTGTTGCTGAGCGGAGGCAAGGCCACGCGCGCCGCCTGTGGCAGGATTGCCCGACGCAACGTTTGCCACGGTGTCATACCGATACTGGCCGCAGCTTCCCATTGCCCTTTATCAATAGACGAGATGGCCGCCCGCAGGGTTTCCGAGGTGTACGCCGCGGTATTCAGCGACAGCCCAATCATTGCCGCCGGGATCGGATCAAGCTCAATACCAAACTGCGGTAAACCGTAGTAGATCATAAAGAGTTGAGCGATGAGCGGCGTACCGCGAAACACAGAGATATAAAAACGCGCCAGCCAGCGTACCGGCCAGACGGGCGACATACGCATTAAGGCCAGCACAAACCCGAGCACCAGACCGAAGAACATCCCGCCGATACTGAGCTGTAACGTAAACACCGCCCCCTTGAGCAGGAACGGTAGCGAATCAATAACCAGTTGAATACTTTCTTGCATTATTATTTTTCGACCTGACTTTTAAACGTGAGGATGGTAGGCAAACAGCGCAGGTGCCCCGCCGGTGTGAACAAACAAAATCGGCCCTTCATCCTTAAAGCGTTTCTGCGCGATACCGTCAATAAGACCCGCCATCGCCTTGCCGGTATAGACCGGATCAAGCAGGATCCCTTCGAGGCGCGCCAGCAATTTCACGGCTTCCATCCCCTCTTCATTTGGCGTGCCATAGCCCGGTGCAAAATAGTCATCCCAGAGTACAATATCCGCCTTCGCCTTCAGCTCCAGCTGCTCTGCCACCGCCTGCTGTAAAGTCACCACTTTCGGCTTCTGCTCCGCAACGCTGCGGGATACCGTCACGCCAATAAGCTCCACATCCGGCAGTAGTTGTTCCAGGCCGACAGCCAGCCCCGCGTGCGTACCCGCACTGCCAGAAGCGACGACCACGGAGGACAAACTGACAGCACCTTCGCATTGCTGGGCAATTTCCAGCGCACTTTCCACATACCCCATCGCCCCCAGCGCATTCGAGCCGCCCACAGGAATGACATACGGACGGAACCCCTGCGCTTCCAGCCGCGTGGCCAGCTCCCCGAGCTGTGCAGCCGGGTCAGTCAGAGCATCAACCATTTCGACCTGTACATTAAACAGATCCAGCAGCAGGCGGTTGCCGTTGGTCAGGTAATTTTCCGCGCGCGTGCCGATCGGGTTTTCCAGCAGCGCCACGCAGTGCAGCCCGAGTTTTGCCGCAACTGCAGCCGTCTGGCGAACGTGGTTAGACTGGATTGCTCCTGCGGTGATCAGCGTATCCGCACCTTCACGCAGCGCATCGGCCGCGAGGAACTCCAGTTTGCGCAGCTTGTTACCGCCCATCGCCATTGGCGTCACGTCATCACGCTTAATAAAAATATCGCGTCCTAAATAATCAGAAAACCGCGGTAAGTACTCCAGCGGCGTCGGTGCACCGATAAACTCCAGACGGGGAAAACGCGTTAAATTCTGTAGTGACATGGATCCTCCGGTAACGCTGTTTTTATGTATTATTTTTATTATGCACGTTGTCGTGCCAGAAATAAAAAAGGCGCTTTTAAAAGCGCCTTTTTTTATCGTCAGAGACTTATTTAGTCACGTCAGCCCCGAACCACTTCTCAGAGAGTGCCTTCAGGCTGCCGTCTTTTTGCATATCCGCAATGGCGGCATCAATGGCTTTCACCAGATCTTCGTTACCTTTACGCACTGCAACACCCGACTCCTGGCGAGAGAATGCATCACCAGCCACCGCCAGGGTATTGTTCGTTTTCTTCACCAGATCCAGCGCGGCCAGACGGTCAACCAGAATGGCGTCGATACGGCCAACACGGAGATCCTGGTACTTCGTCGGGTCATCATCATAGGTGCGGATATCCACACCCTGAACGTTCTGGCGCAGCCACTCTTCGTAGTTCGTCCCCAGGCCGACGCCCACTTTCTTACCTTTCAGGTCAGCAGCGGACTTAATGGTGCCCTCGTTGCCTTTCTTCACCAGCGCCTGAATACCAGACACAGTGTACGGCGTAGAGAAATCATATTTCTTCTTACGCTCGTCAGAAATGGTCACCTGGTTGATCACCACATCAATACGTTTGGAATCCAGCGATGCCAGCATGCCGTCCCATTTAGTGGGTTTCAGGGATGCCTGCACGCCGAGATGTTTCGCCAGTTCCTGTGCAAATTCCACTTCGAAACCGGTCAGTTTACCGTCATCACCCTGGAAGCTGAACGGAGGATAGGTTCCTTCCAGCCCGACCAGCAATGTGCCGCGCTCTTTCACTTTATTCAGCAGGTTTTCTGCCGCAAACGTTTTCACGCTCATACCCGCGACCAGCGCAACGGCCATTACGCCCATCAGCGCCTGACGACCCAGAAGTGCTAATTTCATAAGTACCCCGATATAGTGGAATTTTTGAGTAGTGTAGTGAAATCGCCTGCAACGTCAAAGGCAACTGCGCTACATCTTATTCCTTTTTAATATATATCAGAAGTTGTTCCGGCGTGGACTTTCTGCTCTACAGCACCGGGCATTTGTACCTTATATTGTGCATACTTGCGCAGCGCAATACGGTAGTTGTTGGTGCTGGTTGCAGGCAACCACGGCTCCAGATTCTCATCCAGATACCCAGTTTTAAGCAGATCGCGAGAAATGTTTTGTACGGTCAGATGCTGGCCAAGACGACGCAGGCGAACCACATATTCGCGTACAGTGCCATGACTCATCTCCGTTTGTTCAAACAGGAATTGTTTAAAGCCGATGATATCGAAGAAATCGCTTTGTTCTTTGCAGTGAAGATCGCCACAGAAACGGCAAAGCGCCACCCACTCTTTTTGCTCTTCGAGCCATGCGGCTTCATCCATCAACGTGTCGAGACGAGAAATCGCAATTTTATTAACGATTTCACCGCGACGAACCAGCGTGATACGATCGAGTAACTTGTTACAGTGGGCGCAATGCGTCTGGCTGTGTTTAAAGTCTTTCAGGTAGCGGCTTAAAGGCCGTCTTTTAGATTGCTGCACCGTCATGATAACTCCTGGTTGTCAATACGTTGTGCGGCATTTTTCAGATGAATCAATCACCTATAACTTACCCAGTTTCGTCCGTAAGCGTTTAATGGCCTGACTGTGCAGCTGGCTCACCCGCGATTCACCCACTTCCAGAACAGCGCCAATCTCTTTGAGGTTAAGCTCTTCCTGGTAATAGAGGGTCAACACCAGTTGTTCACGTTCGGGTAAAGCTTCAATCGCTTCCATGACGCGATGGCGTAGATTACCTTCCAGTAAATGGTGTAACGGGTTTTCTTGCTGATGCTCATCCGTCACCAGCTCGATGCTATCGCCATGCTCTTCACGCCACTCGTCATAAGAGAAGAGTTGGCTATTATTGGTGTCGAGCAACATCTGACGATACTCTTCAACAGCAATGCCAAGACGTTCCGCTACTTCAGTTTCCGTCGCGTTACGTCCCAGTTCCTGTTCCAGCTGCCCCATCGCATGCGCCACTTCGCGCGCGTTGCGGCGAACGCTGCGCGGCACCCAGTCGCGGCTGCGCAGCTCGTCCAGCATCGCACCACGAATACGCTGAACTGCGTAAGTAGTAAATGCCGTTCCTTGCAGAGCGTCGTATCGGTCAACTGCATTCAATAACCCGATACCGCCCGCCTGTAGCAGATCGTCCAGTTCCACGCTCGCCGGCAAACGCACCTGGAGGCGCAATGCTTCGTGACGCACCAGCGGGACATAACGCTGCCACAGCGAGTGTTTATCCATTACACCTTCAGCGGTATAGAGTGAATTCACGATAAACAGCCCTGCGTTAATTGAGTTATCGGCATGATTATCCGATTCTGCAGGGGTTTTAATTGGGTGAATAGTGGGTGAAATGAGGGGTTATTTAGGGGTTACAGGCAAATTTTAACGGAAAAAAACCCCGCCGAAGCGGGGTTTGAGCTTATTCAGGCAATTAGCCCTGCAGCAGAGACAGAACCTGCTGAGGAACCTGGTTAGCTTTAGACAGCACGGAGTTACCCGCCTGCTGAACGATCTGCGCTTTAGACATGTTGGACACTTCGGTCGCATAGTCGGCGTCCTGAATACGGGACTGAGCAGAAGACAGGTTAGTGGTGGTGTTGTTCAGGTTGGTTACAGCAGAGCTCAGACGGTTCTGTACCGCACCCAGAGAAGAACGCAGTTTGTCTACAGAAGCGATAGCTTTGTCCAGCAGAGCCAGTGGGTTCTGAGTCGCAGTACCTTTCAGTTCTGCCGTTGCAGTTGCACCGCTCAGCTGCAGAGTACCGGTAGCTACGCCAGTCGTTGGAGCTGCTGCCGCGCTGTTCACCAGAACGTCAACACCGGTAGTACCAGCCTGATAGTTTTTACCCTGGATGGTGACGAAACCTACAGCTGCGCCGTTAGCATCAGAGGTCACTTTGATCAGCTGACCGTTCTGCACCGCACCAGTAACACCGTTTGCAGAGTCATCATAAGTGACTTTAGTGGTGTTCAGGTTAACATTACCAGTAGCCTTGTCGATAGATACAGCGTAGTTATCGCTGCCAGAGCTCACTACAAATGTACCGGTACCTGCACCAGCGTTGTTCTGAACTTCGTGCAGGCTCAGGCTGCTTGCGTTCACGCCCAGAGTAGTAGCAACGGTGCTCAGGTTAACGTTCAGAGACGCTGCACTGGTATCACCGATCTGAGTAATAGAATCGCTCAGTTTCAGGGAGTTCTGAGATACAGAGAAACCGCCCAGGCCCAGAGTAGAAGAGTCGATTTTCTGCAGGTCGATGTTGATGGTCTGGCCATCGTTCGCGCCAACCTGAATCGCCATAGAACCGTTTTTAGCCAGTACGTTCACGCCGTTGAACTGAGTCTGACCAGATACACGGTCGATTTCAGACAGACGGGATTTGATTTCGTCCTGGATTGAAGTCAGGTCAGAAGCGGAGTTAGTACCGGTAGTTGCCTGAACGCTCAGTTCACGAACACGCTGCAAGTTGTTGTTGATTTCAGACAGTGCGCCTTCAGTGGTCTGCGCCAGAGAGATACCGTCGTTTGCGTTACGTGCAGCCTGAGTCAGACCCTTGATGTTAGACGTGAAGCGGTTGGCAATCGCCTGGCCCGCAGCATCATCTTTTGCGCTGTTGATGCGCAGACCGGAAGACAGACGCTCGATAGAAGAAGACAGAGCAGACTGGTTCTTGTTGATGTTGTTCTGAGTGATCAGCGAGAGGCTGTTGGTATTAATGACTTGTGCCATGATTACGTTTCCTGTTGTTCATCAAATCTGTTTGGTTAGATTTGGGTTTCCACCCTTCGGCTTCATCGCCGTCAAAGGTGTTATCGTCTGCCCCAAAACAACCTTTAGATTTTTTTTCAGGATCTCGATAATT
This sequence comes from Enterobacter sp. LM3, assembly GCF_046622475.1. Taxonomy (NCBI): domain Bacteria; kingdom Pseudomonadati; phylum Pseudomonadota; class Gammaproteobacteria; order Enterobacterales; family Enterobacteriaceae; genus Enterobacter; species Enterobacter sp. LM3. The sequence goes on from NZ_JBJURN010000002.1 coordinate 156,463, forward strand.
TTTTTAGCCACGGAAATACTCTTCTCTATATGCCTTATTCCTGCCATTAGAAAAAAGAAATTAATCGTAAACTTTCCCCTGTTGAGGCCGATAACCCCATTATTCGTTCTACGTGTCGATACATTAAGGAATAAATATGGCAAGTATTTCATCATTGGGAATCGGTTCGGGCCTAAAGTTAGCGGACATTCTGGATAGCCTGACGACTGCGGAAAAAGCACAGTTGACGCCGATCTCCAAACAGCAGACCTCCTATACCGCCAAGCTCAGCGCCTACGGCACGTTAAATAGTTCGCTGGCAGCGTTTCAGACGGCCAACACCGCGCTAAATAACGCCGACCTGTTTACCGCGACCAGCACGGCAAGCAGCACCACCGCGTTTAGTGCAACCACGACCGGGAGTGCGATTGCCGGGAAATACACCATCAGCGTGTCACAGCTGGCACAGGCGCAGACGCTGACCACGAAAAATACCCGGGCGGATAACACAACCGCTATCGCTTCGGCTGACAGCACAATCACCTTTACCGCCGGTAATGGTAAACCGCCGGTAAGCATCGGCATCAGCGCAGCAAACTCATCGTTAACCGGTATCCGCGATGCGATCAACAAAGCTGAAGCGGGTGTGAGCGCCAGTATTATCAACGTTGGCAATGGTCAGTACCGTCTGTCCATTACCTCAACCAATACCGGTTCTGCAAATGCCGTTAGCATTGGCGTAAGTGGTGACAGTGCCCTGCAGTCCTTCATGGGTTACAACGGTACCAATACCGACGCCAGCAACGGTATGAGCGAAAGCGTGACCGCGCAAAACGCAAAGCTGAAGGTTAACAACGTTGATATCGAAAACAGCAGCAACACTATCAGTGATGCGCTGGAAGATATCACCCTGAACCTGAACGATGTGACGAGCGGTAACCAGACGCTGACGATCAGCAAGGATACGTCTAAAGCATCAACCACGATTAAAGCATGGGTTGATGCCTACAACACCCTGCAGGACAGCTTTGCCGCGCTGACCAAGTATACGGCAGTGGATGTAGGTTCCACGCAGGATGCCAACAACGGTGCTCTGCTGGGTGACAGCACGTTGCGTACGATTCAGACTCAGCTGAAAACCATGCTGAGCACCTCAGTAGGTGGAACGGCCTATAAAACGCTGTCGCAGGTGGGCATTACCTCCGATCCGTCTACCGGTAAGCTGCAGCTGGACAACACCAAGCTGCAAACTGCGCTGACCAATAACTCGCAGGCTGTGAAAGACCTGGTGGTGGGTGACGGTAAAACCACCGGTATCACTACCAACATGGCGACTCACATGACTGACTGGCTGTCCAGCAAAGGCATTATTCAGGCAGCAAAAGATGGTGTCAGCAAAACGCTGAACAAGCTGACGGATCAGTACAACGCCGTGAGCGATCGCATCGATGCGACAGTTGCACAGTATAAAGCCCAGTTTACCCAACTGGACATCATGATGACCTCGCTGAACAACACCAGCAGCTACCTGACGCAGCAGTTTGATACCAGCTCGTCAAGCAAGTAGTAAACGCTAACCAGACCCGAGGGGGATAACATGTACGGCGCAAAAGGCACGCAAGCCTACGCAAAAATAGAAGTTGAAAGCGCGGTGATGAGCGCCAGCCAGCATCAGCTGGTTATCATGCTATTTGATGGAGCCCTCAGCGCGCTGGTACGCGCGCGTCTGTTTCTGCAGGACGGCAATATCCCGGCAAAAGGGCTGGCGCTTTCAAAAGCCATCAACATTATCGAAAACGGGCTCAAAATCGGCCTGGTTGAAGGGAATGGTGATGAGCTGACACAAAATCTGATTGCCCTTTATGCCTATATGGTAAGACGACTCCTGCATGCCAACGTGAATAATGATGCCAGCGCCATCGAAGAGGTGGAAATCTTGCTGCGCAATATCGCTGACGGCTGGAAGGAGGTTGCCGGTTCGCCACAACTGATTCAGGACGCCGTCTAATGAGTAATGCACCGCAACTTTATTCTCTCTATCAACAACTCCTTGAGCAGAGCCAGTTGATGCTGCGACTTGCTCGTCAGGGGTTATGGGATGATCTCATCACCTGTGAAACCGATTATGTTAATGCGGTGCACTCTCTGGCCAGACTCACTCAGGAAACCGCCCCTTCCGCACAATTGCAGGAGCAGCTTCGTCCGACGCTACGGGTGATTCTGGATAATGAAAGTCAGGTTAAAACGTTGCTGCAAGCCAGAATGGATGAGCTGGCAAAGCTGGTGGGTCAATCCTCCATGCAAAAAACCGTTCTGTCGACCTACAGCAACCAGGGCGGTCACGTTCTGGTTCCGCAAGGTAATCCTGAAGTCAGTTAGCCACTTTACTGGCGAACGAACTCCTCTCGCGTCGTTCGCCAGGCATTTATTCCCCCGCTACGCCATACTTGAGTTTCGCGACCTCATGGAGATGGTGCATGCGCAATCCCACCTTACTGCAATGCTTTCACTGGTATTACCCCGCTGGCGGTGAACTGTGGCGAGAAATTACGGCCCTGGCCCCTAATCTTAATGAAATTGGGGTCAATATGATCTGGTTACCCCCGGCGTATAAAGGCGCATCAGGCGGGTATTCGGTTGGATACGACTCTTACGATCTTTTCGACCTGGGTGAATTCGACCAGAAAGGCAGCATCGCGACAAAATACGGTGATAAACCCCAGCTTCTGGAAGCCCTCGACGCCTTAAAGAGTAATCAAATCGCCGTGCTGCTTGATGTGGTGGTGAACCACAAAATGGGGGCAGATGAAAAAGAGTCCATCCGCGTACAGCGTGTGAACGAGCAGGATCGTACGCAAATCGATGATGACGTTATCGAATGCGAGGCCTGGACGCGCTACACCTTCCCTGCCCGCGCCGGGCAATATTCACAGTTTATCTGGGATTTTAAATGCTTCAGCGGTATCGACCACATCGAAAACCCCACTGAAGACAACATCTTTAAAATCGTCAACGACTACACCGGCGAAGGCTGGAATGACCAGGTCGATGATGAAATGGGTAATTTTGATTATCTGATGGGCGAAAATATCGATTTTCGCAATCACGCCGTTACGGAGGAATTAAAATACTGGGCGCGCTGGGTGATGGCGCAAACACAGTGCGACGGCTTTCGTCTGGATGCGGTAAAACACATTCCAGCCTGGTTTTATAAGGAGTGGATTGAACACGTTCAGGAGATTGCCAGTAAGCCGCTGTTTATCGTGGCCGAATACTGGTCGCATGAAGTCGATAAACTGCAGAATTACATCAACCAGGTCGACGGAAAAACAATGCTGTTCGACGCCCCTCTGCAGATGAAATTTCATGAAGCTTCGCGCCAGGGGCGAAACTATGACATGAGCCAGATCTTCACCGGCACGTTGGTGGAAGCCGATCCGTTTCATGCGGTGACGCTGGTTGCCAACCACGACACCCAGCCTTTGCAGGCGCTGGAAGCGCCGGTTGAAGCCTGGTTTAAACCGCTGGCGTATGCGCTGATCCTGCTGCGGGAAAACGGTGTGCCGAGCGTGTTTTATCCGGATCTGTTCGGCGCACGCTATGACGATACCGGGGGCGACGGTAAAACGTATCACATTGATATGCCGGTTATTGAACAGCTTCACGAGCTGATTCTGGCGCGCCAGCGCTTTGCCCACGGCGTTCAGACGCTGTTTTTTGACCATCCTAACTGTATCGCCTTTAGCCGCAGCGGCACCGAGGACGATCCCGGTTGTGTGGTGGTGCTTTCCAATGGTGATGATGGTGAGAAGGTCATTTGTCTCGGGGAAAACTACGGCAACAGAACGTGGCGTGATTTTCTGGGCAATTGCGAAGAAAGCGTCATAACAGCGGCGGACGGTGAAGGTACGTTTACCTGCAAAGGTGGAAGTGTGAGCGTGTGGGTAATAGAGGATGTGCTGTAGCGCTGGAAAAAGTACAGCCTGATGCCCTCACCCCGTTCCTCTCCCACGGGGAGAGGGCGAAAACACAAAAAACGGCAACAACGTTGCCGTTTTGCTTTTACCCTCAGGGCAGCTTACTCTCCAGCGGGTTTTTGCTCAGATAATCTGCGCATTCCACCGTTGGGCGGTCAACCTTCTGCAACACCATACCATCATACTCAAGCGTCAGGCCATCACGCGCCAGCGGGTAGATATCCAGCTTGCGGGTCACGTTATAATAGTTTTCTGAACGCAGCATAATTTTACCCGGCACGGCCAATACGCGCTGCCACTGACGGCAATCCAGCGTATCGCCCTCCTCCGTCACCACCAGCGTGGCAATCGCCTCCGGGCTGACCATTTTGCTCTGCGGCCCTTTTGACTGCCAATATCCCGCCAGATACGCCGGAACAGGATGTTTTATCACGTCCTGATAGTTATCAACCTGAGCGCACCCGGTCAGTGCCAGCAGCGCACCCATAATTGCTATTTTTTTCATCATCTTTCCTGCATGCGAAGAAAAAAATATTGTGGCATTAAAGCGCGGAAGCCGCCAGAAGAAGATATGAAGCGCCTACACCTGCATGGACATGATGTCCTGATACGCAGACACCAGCTTATTACGCACCTGGATCCCCATTTGCAGGGAGACCGATGCTTTTTGCAAATCGGTCATCACATCGTTTAGCGCCACGCCCGGCTCACCGAGGGTGAACTTTTCCGCCTGCGTACGCGCAGCGGTCTGGGTATCGCTGATACGGTCAAGAGCGGCGTGCAGTTGCCCCGCAAAGCTGATGGCCGGCTGTTCTGCTGCCACGTTCTGATTACGGGCCGTCATCGCCGTTGCCTGCAACTGACTGATTACCCCTTCAATGCCCTGTATAGCCATGACTCTCCCCTGGATGGTTTTTTACGCGGTCAAGACTAACAGCTTGTCAATAAGATAATGGCGGTAAATAACGTGAAAAAACCAGGTTATTTGACGCATAGAAAATCCCGAATCATCAAATAATGGCAGGGCCATCAATATGGAACTTTTGTCGTGTTTGCCGACCCGGGAGTCAGTTTTGTTTCTCTACACGAATAACGTAAACCACCAGGATTTAAGAGGTGCGCAATGACTGCAACAGCATCAACAGCGCCACAAAATAAATCACTCGAGTGGATGAACCGCCTTCGCGCGAACCCTAAAATCCCGTTGATCGTGGCAGGCGCTGCCGCAATTGCGATCCTTGTAGCGATGGTCTTGTGGGCAAAAAGCCCTGATTACCGCACACTCTATAGCAACCTTTCCGATCAGGATGGCGGTGCCATCGTCACCCAGCTTACCCAGATGAACATCCCTTATCGCTTTGCCGATAACGGCGGTGCGCTTGAAGTGCCTGCGGATAAGGTACATGAGCTGCGTCTGCGTCTGGCTCAGCAAGGTCTGCCGAAGGGGGGGGCGGTCGGTTTTGAACTGCTGGATCAGGAAAAATTCGGTATCAGTCAGTTCAGCGAGCAGGTGAATTACCAGCGCGCGCTGGAAGGTGAACTGGCCCGTACGATTGAAACCTTAGGCCCGGTGAAGAGTGCCCGTGTGCATCTGGCCATGCCTAAACCGTCTCTGTTTGTTCGTGAGCAAAAATCCCCGTCGGCTTCCGTTACCGTTAACCTTGAACCTGGCCGCGCGCTGGATGAAGGGCAAATCAGCGCCGTGACGCATCTGGTGTCCAGCGCCGTTGCAGGCTTACCGCCGGGTAACGTGACGCTGGTCGATCAGAGCGGCCATTTGCTGACCCAGTCCAATACCGCGGGTCGCGATCTGAACGATGCTCAGTTGAAATACGCAGCCGATGTGGAAAACCGCCTCCAGCGCCGTATTGAAGCGATCCTTGGCCCGGTTGTGGGTAACAGCAATGTGCATGCGCAGGTGACCGCGCAAATTGACTTCGCTAATAAAGAACAAACTGAAGAACAATACAGCCCGAACGGTGAACCGTCTCAGGCCGTCATGCGTTCTCGCCAGATCAACTCGAACGAGCAGGTCGGTGGCCCTTACCCTGGCGGTGTGCCGGGTGCGCTGTCGAACCAACCGGCTCCGGCTAACGCTGCCCCTATTTCTACTCCTCCGGCAAACCAGCAGAACGGACAGCAAAATAATCAGCAGACGACCTCTACGGCAAGCAGCAATGCAGGCCCGCATACCAGCAGCCGTAACGAAACCACCAACTATGAAGTTGACCGTACTATCCGCCACACCAAACTGAACGTGGGCGATATTCAGCGTCTTTCTGTTGCCGTGGTCGTGAACTACAAAACGCTGCCGGACGGTAAATCGCTGCCGCTGACGGCCGAGCAGATGAAGCAGATCGAAAACCTGACCCGCGAAGCAATGGGTTACACGGAAAAACGTGGCGATACCCTCAACGTGGTGAACTCACCGTTCAACTCCGTTGATGAAACGGGTGGCGAGCTGCCGTTCTGGAAACAGCAGGCGTTTATTGATCAACTGATGTCCGCTGGTCGCTGGCTGCTGGTTCTGATTGTCGCGTGGCTGCTGTGGCGTAAGGGCGTTCGTCCGCAGCTCCAGCGTCGTGCTGAAGCCGAGAAAGCCGCTCTGGAGCAGATGAATTCGCGTCAGGAAGTGGAAGAAGCGGTTGAAGTCCGTCTGAGTAAAGACGAACAAACGCAGCAGCGTCGTGCTAACCAGCGCATGGGTGCCGAGGTGATGAGCCAGCGCATTCGCGAAATGTCAGATAACGATCCGCGCGTCGTCGCGCTGGTCATCCGTCAGTGGATGGGTAACGAACATGAGTAACACGCTTACAGGCACCGATAAAAGCGTCATCCTGCTGATGACCATTGGTGAAGACCGTGCGGCAGAGGTGTTTAAACACCTCTCCCAACGAGAAGTACAAATTCTCAGTGCGGCAATGGCAAACGTCCGCCAGATCTCCAACAAGCAGCTCACCGAAGTGTTGGCGGAGTTTGAGCAGGAAGCGGAACAGTTCGCGGCGCTGAACGTCAACGCCAACGACTACCTGCGTTCGGTGCTGGTGAAAGCGCTGGGCGAAGAGCGTGCCGCCAGCCTGCTGGAAGATATTCTGGAGACGCGCGATACCGCCAGCGGTATCGAAACGCTCAACTTTATGGAGCCGCAGAGTGCCGCCGACCTTATTCGCGACGAGCACCCGCAGATTATTGCCACCATTCTGGTTCACCTCAAACGTGGCCAGGCAGCCGATATTCTGGCACTGTTCGACGAGCGTCTGCGTCACGACGTCATGCTGCGTATCGCCACCTTCGGTGGTGTTCAGCCTGCCGCGCTGGCGGAACTGACCGAAGTGCTGAACAACCTGCTCGATGGCCAGAACCTCAAACGCAGCAAAATGGGCGGCGTGAGAACGGCAGCAGAAATCATCAACCTGATGAAAACACAGCAGGAAGAAGCGGTTATTACTGCAGTTCGCGAGTTCGACGGCGAACTGGCGCAGAAAATTATCGACGAGATGTTCCTGTTCGAAAACCTGGTCGAAGTGGACGATCGCAGCATCCAGCGCCTGCTCCAGGAAGTGGACTCCGAATCGCTGCTTATCGCCCTCAAAGGTGCCGAACAGCCGCTGCGCGAGAAGTTCCTGCGCAACATGTCCCAGCGTGCGGCAGATATCCTGCGCGACGACCTGGCCAACCGTGGCCCGGTGCGTTTGTCTCAGGTGGAAAACGAACAGAAAGCCATCCTGCTTATTGTTCGTCGTCTGGCGGAAACCGGCGAGATGGTGATTGGCAGCGGAGACGACACCTATGTCTAATGAGCTGCCGTGGACACGCTGGACGCCTGACGATCTGGCTCCTCCCCTCGCCGGGTTCACGCCCGCCGTGATGTTGCCTGAGGAAGGCGACACGGAAGCCGAGGTACCTGAGCTTAGCGAAGAAGAGCAACGTGCCCAGATGCTGGCGCAAATGCAAATGCAGGCGCATGAACAGGGCTTCAACGCCGGTCTGAACGAAGGGCGACAGAAAGGCCAGGAGCAGGGTTACCAGGAAGGTCTGGCAAAAGGTCTGGAACAAGGCATTGAGCAAGCACGTCAGCAACAGGCCCCGCTTCATGCCCGTATGCAACAGCTGGTCAGCGAATTCCAGCATACGCTGGATGCGCTGGACAGCGTGATTGCGTCGCGCCTGATGCAGATGGCGCTTGAAGCCGCTCGCCAGGTGATTGGTCAGACGCCGACGGTAGATAACGCGGCACTCATCAAACAAATTCAGGGGCTGCTCCAGCAGGAGCCGCTATTTAGCGGAAAACCACAACTGCGCGTTCATCCGGACGATCTGCAGCGTGTGGAAGATAGCCTGGGTGCAACGCTGAGCCTGCACGGCTGGCGTCTGCGCGGCGATCCGTCATTACATCACGGTGGATGTAAAGTGTCTGCCGATGAAGGCGATCTGGATGCCAGCGTCGCCACCCGCTGGCAGGAACTGTGCCGCCTGGCCGCACCGGGAGTCGTCTGATGACTGCACGCCTCACGCGCTGGCTCAACACGCTCGATAACTTTGAAGCAAAGATGGCACAACTGCCGTCTGTTCGTCGTTACGGGCGCTTGACGCGCGCCACCGGTCTGGTGCTGGAAGCAACCGGTCTGCAACTTCCGCTGGGTGCGACCTGCGTGATTGAGCGCCAGGATGGGCAAGAAACGCGTGAAGTGGAAAGCGAAGTCGTCGGTTTTAACGGTCAGCGTCTGTTCCTGATGCCGCTTGAAGAAGTGGAAGGCATTCTGCCCGGCGCGCGCGTGTACGCCAAAAACATCAGCGGCGATGGCCTGCAAAGTGGTAAACAGCTGCCGCTTGGCCCTGCGCTGCTCGGCCGCGTACTGGACGGAAGCGGCAAGCCGCTCGATGGCCTGCCCTCACCCGATACGACTGAAACCGGCGCGCTAATCACCCAGCCGTTTAACCCCCTGCAGCGAACCCCTATCGAGCATGTTCTGGATACCGGCGTGCGCCCGATTAACGCCCTGCTGACGGTGGGCCGTGGGCAGCGTATGGGCCTGTTCGCCGGTTCCGGCGTGGGTAAATCGGTTCTGCTCGGCATGATGGCGCGTTATACCCAGGCAGACGTTATCGTCGTGGGCCTGATCGGTGAACGTGGCCGTGAAGTGAAAGACTTCATTGAAAACATTCTGGGTGCGGAAGGCCGTGCCCGCTCGGTGGTCATCGCCGCACCGGCGGATGTTTCACCGTTACTGCGTATGCAGGGTGCCGCGTATGCCACCCGTATTGCAGAAGATTTTCGTGACCGTGGGCAGCACGTGCTGCTGATCATGGACTCCCTGACCCGTTACGCCATGGCGCAGCGTGAAATCGCGCTGGCGATCGGTGAGCCACCGGCCACCAAAGGCTACCCGCCGTCGGTATTTGCTAAGCTCCCGGCTCTGGTAGAACGTGCAGGGAACGGCATCAGCGGCGGTGGCTCAATCACTGCTTTTTATACGGTTCTGACCGAAGGCGATGACCAGCAAGACCCGATTGCCGACTCTGCGCGTGCGATCCTTGACGGTCACATTGTGTTATCGCGCCGTCTGGCCGAAGCCGGGCACTATCCGGCCATCGATATTGAAGCATCAATCAGCCGTGCAATGACGGCATTGATAACCGAGAAGCACTACGCCCGCGTGCGTAACTTCAAACAACTGCTCTCCAGCTTCCAGCGCAACCGCGATCTGGTGAGCGTGGGGGCGTATGCCAAAGGCAGCGACCCGATGCTCGACAAAGCGATTACCCTGTGGCCACAGCTGGAGGCGTTTTTGCAACAAGGTATTTTTGAACGCGCCGACTGGGAAGATTCGATACAGGCTCTGGAGCTGATTTTCCCGCAGGTGTAATACAGGTGGAGGGCGAAGGTCATGGCGCAAAATAGCGCGTTATCAACGCTAAAAGATCTGGCTGAAAAAGAAGTTGATGATGCCGCATTGCAGCTTGGCGCAATGCGACGCGGGTGCCAGCAGGCTGAAGAACAGTTGAAAATGTTAATCGACTATCAGCATGAATATCGCACCAACCTTAATACCGATATGACTCAGGGCATTGGAAGCCAGCGCTGGATTAACTATCAGCAGTTTATTCAGACGCTGGAAAAGGCGATTGAACAGCATCGCCAGCAGCTTCATCAATGGACCCAAAAAGTGGATACCGCGCTAACTTTCTGGCGCGAGAAAAAACAGCGACTGCAGGCCTGGCAGACCTTACAGGACAGGCAGGTTGCGGCAGCGACTCTGGCGGAAAACCGTCAGGATCAGAAAAAAATGGATGAGTTTGCCCAGCGCGCATCAATGAGGAAACCGGAATGATCACACTGCAACAACTGCTGATGACCGACAGCGGCCTGTCAGGCGACACGCAGACGGGGAAAGGCACCGACGGTGCGCAAGATTTTCTGTCTCTGCTGGCGGGAGCCTTGACCGATGCTACCGGTAAGGGCAAAGATGCGCCGCTGACCCTGGCTGATCTGAAAGCTGCCGGCAGCAAACTGTCAAAAGCCACGCAGGATGCCAAAGGCGAAACGACCCTGCAGGCAAAAATTGCCGATCTCCTTTCACGTCAGGCAACGGCGACCAGCGATGAGACGGCCGGGACGACCTCGCTGCAATCTCTCGTTTCCGGGTTGATGCCGGCATCAAACGCGGATGCCCTGAAGACGCTGGCCGCAGCCAATACAAAAGATGACAGCAAAAGCGAGTTGAGTGAAGACGAGCTGGCGGGATTAAGCGCGCTGATGGCAATGCTGCCGCACCAGCAGACCACCGCGCCGGTGGTGAGCCAGCCAACAAGCGCTGGCGGCATTGCCGCACAGTCGGCGTTGACCTCTGCCGCGCTCACGCAAAACAGTGCAGGTCAACAGCCCCTGAACAACTCGCTGGCGGGACATGACCATGATAAAGCACAACCTGCCGCGCAATATCAGGCACAAAACGCTGATTCTGCCCTGCCAGCCAGCGCGTCTGCAACGCCAGCCGTGGCCGCTTCAGCCGAGAAACAGGACATAGCCAGTTCCTCATCAACAACAACAACGCCGACCGCCACTCTGGCACCGATTGTCACCAGCCAGGCAACCTCTCAGCCTGCCGCTACCGTGGCCACCGCGCCAGTGTTAAGCCAGCCGCTGGGCACCAGCGAATGGCAACAAACGCTGAGCCAGCACATCACGCTGTTCACGAAACAGGGGCAACAAACAGCAGAACTGCGTCTGCACCCGGAAGATCTGGGCCAGGTGCAAATTTCGCTTAAACTGGATGATAACCAGGCGCAACTGCAGATGGTGTCTCCACATAGTCATGTGCGCGCGGCACTGGAAGCTGCACTGCCAACGCTGCGTACATCGCTTGCTGAAAACGGCATTCAGCTTTCGCAGAGCAGCGTCAGCAGTGAGAGCTTCAGCGGGCAGCAACAGTCGTCATCCCAGCAGCAACAGGCTTCGCGTTCTGGTCAGAATGGCGGTTTTAACGAAGAGAGTGATGAGTTATTACCCACTCCGGTGTCACTGCAATCCGCCGCGCGTGGAAACAGTGCCGTAGACATCTTCGCCTAAACGCCAGAGGTAGCGTGATTATCCCCGTCTTTTCCACGCTTTGACGTCCGCCGGACACGGGATAATCACCTTATTAAGCTGTACCGAAACAGGAAGCTCGTATCAGATGACTGACTCCGCTATCACCAAAAAAAGTAAGCGTTCCATCTGGATCCCGCTGCTGGTGTTGATCACGCTCGCCGCCTGCGCCACCGCGGGCTATAGTTACTGGCGTATGCAGCAGGAACCTACCACCGCTGCAGCCAAAGCTGAAGCACCCCCTCCGCCGGCTCCGGTGTTCTTCCCGCTGGATACCTTCACCGTCAACCTGGGTGATGCGGATCGTGTGCTTTATGTTGGCATTACGCTGCGTCTGAAAGACGAAGCCACGCGTTCTCGTCTGAACGATTACCTGCCTGAAGTCCGTAGCCGTTTGCTGCTGCTGTTCTCACGTCAGGATGCGTCGACACTGGCCACCGCTGATGGTAAGCAAAAACTGGTCGATGAGATTAAGCAGACGCTGGCCACGCCGCTGGTAAACGGTCAACCTAAGCAGGAAGTCACTGACGTTCTGTACACAGCCTTCATTCTGCGGTAACGACATGGGCGACAGTATTCTTTCTCAGGCAGAAATCGATGCGCTGCTTAACGGCGACAACGATAAGAGTGATGATCCGCAACCGGGTTTGAGCGGTGACGATAATATTCGTCCCTATGACCCGAATACCCAGCGCCGCGTGGTACGTGAACGTCTGCAGGCGCTGGAGATCATCAACGAACGTTTTGCTCGTCAGTTCCGTATGGGGCTGTTTAACCTGCTGCGTCGTAGCCCGGATATCACCGTCGGTGCGATCCGCATTCAGCCTTATCATGAGTTTGCCCGCAACCTGCCGGTGCCGACCAACCTTAACCTGATCCATCTGAAACCGCTGCGCGGTACCGGGCTGGTGGTGTTTTCGCCAAGTCTGGTGTTCATTGCGGTAGATAACCTGTTTGGTGGCGATGGCCGTTTCCCGACCAAAGTGGAAGGACGCGAATTTACCCATACCGAGCAGCGCGTCATTAACCGCATGCTGAAGCTGGCGCTGGAATCTTACAGCGACGCGTGGAAAGCCATTAACCCGCTGGAAGTGGAGTACGTGCGTTCGGAAATGCAGGTGAAATTTACCAATATCACCACCTCCCCGAACGATATCGTCGTGAACACTCCGTTCCATGTGGAGATCGGTAACCTGACCGGCGAGTTCAACATCTGCCTGCCGTTCAGCATGATCGAGCCGCTGCGCGAGCTGCTGGTAAACCCACCGCTGGAAAACTCTCGCAACGAAGATCAGAACTGGCGTGAAAATCTGGTGCGTCAGGTTCAGCATTCACAGCTTGAGCTGGTGGCGAGCTTCGCCGATATCCCGCTGCGGTTATCCCAGATCCTGAAATTACAACCCGGCGATGTTCTGCCGATAGAAAAACCCGACCGCATTATTGCCCATGTGGATGGTGTCCCCGTGCTGACCAGTCAGTACGGCACGATTAACGGCCAGTATGCGTTACGCGTTGAGCACTTGATCAACCCGATTTTGAATTCGCTGAATGAGGAACAGCCCAAATGAGTGACATGAACAATCCGTCCGATGAAAACAGCGGAGCACTGGACGATCTGTGGGCTGACGCGTTAAACGAGCAAAAAACCACCCCGGCCAAAAGCGCGGCGGACGCGGTATTCCAGCAATTAGGCGGTGGCGACGTCAGCGGCACGCTGCAAGACATCGACCTGATCATGGATATCCCGGTTAAACTGACCGTTGAACTGGGTCGTACCCGTATGACCATTAAAGAGCTGCTGCGTCTGACGCAGGGTTCCGTGGTGGCTCTTGACGGACTGGCCGGTGAGCCACTGGATATTCTGATCAACGGTTATCTGATTGCTCAGGGTGAAGTCGTGGTTGTCGCCGATAAATACGGCGTGCGTATCACCGACATCATTACGCCATCTGAACGTATGCGTCGTCTGAGCCGTTAAGCATGAAAACCCAGGCAACACTATCGCAACCTTCCGCTGTCCCCGGCTCACCGCTGCTCCAGGTGAGCGGCGCGCTGTTCGGTATTATTGCCTTCATTCTTATCGCCGCATGGCTGGCAAAACGTTTTGGCCTGGCGGGTAAAACCGCCGGAGCACGCGGTATGAAGGTCAGCGCCAGCACGTCACTGGGACCACGCGAGCGCGTGGTCATTGTGGATGTTGACGATGCGCGCCTGGTGTTGGGCGTGACCGCGTCAACCATCAACGTCTTACATAAACTGCCGCCTGCGCCCACCCCGGGTGACGAGAGCGCAGAATCCCCTGCGGATTTTCAGTCCGTCATGAAGAGTTTGCTTAAGCGTTCCGGGAGATCCTGATGCGCCGTTTGTTATCCCTTACGCTTGCGGGTCTTTGCCTGTTCGCTCCCGCCGTGTATGCGCAATTGCCGGGTCTGGTCTCTACCCCCATTGCCGGTGGCGGACAGAGCTGGTCGCTCCCGGTTCAGACGCTGGTCTTTATCACCTCGCTGACGTTTATTCCGGCGATCCTGCTGATGATGACCAGCTTCACCCGTATCATCATCGTGTTTGGCCTGCTGCGTAACGCGCTGGGCACGCCATCTGCCCCGCCGAACCAGGTGTTGCTGGGGCTCGCGCTGTTTCTGACCTTTTTCATTATGTCGCCGGTCATCGATAAGATTTACACCGACGCTTATCAGCCGTTCAGCGAAGATAAGATTTCCATGCAGGTCGCGCTGGAAAAAGGGGCCCAGCCTCTGCGCGAGTTTATGCTGCGCCAGACGCGAGAAGCGGATTTAGCCCTTTTTGCCCGTCTGTCTCACACCGGTGAGATGCAAGGCCCGGAAGCCGTGCCGATGCGCATTCTGCTGCCCGCGTATGTCACCAGTGAACTGAAAACCGCGTTCCAGATTGGCTTTACCATCTTTATTCCGTTCCTGATTATCGACCTGGTGATCGCCAGCGTCCTGATGGCACTCGGTATGATGATGGTTCCCCCCGCCACCATTGCTCTGCCCTTTAAGATCATGCTCTTTGTGCTGGTCGATGGCTGGCAACTGCTTGTCAGTTCGCTGGCGCAAAGTTTCTACAGTTGAGGAGCGCGCAATGACGCCAGAATCGGTCATGATGATGGGAACGGAGGCGATGAAAGTCGCCATTGCTGTTGCCGCGCCCCTGCTGCTTGTTGCGCTCGTGACCGGCCTTATCATCAGTATTTTGCAGGCCGCCACGCAGATTAACGAAATGACGCTGTCATTCATCCCGAAAATCATCGCCGTGTTCGTGGCGATTATCGTTGCCGGGCCGTGGATGCTAAACCTGTTGCTGGACTATATGCGCAACCTGTTTACCAACCTGCCGTATATCATCGGCTAATACGACGATGCTGCACATCACCAGCGACCAGTGGGTTCAGTGGCTTGGCGTCTATTTCTGGCCGATGCTGCGCATCCTGGCACTCATTTCAACCGCCCCCATTCTCAGCGAGAAATCGATACCCAAGCGGATCAAAGTGGGGCTGGGCATCATTATCACCATTATCGTTGCCCCTTCTCTGCCACCGGTTGATATCCCCATCTTCTCGGCGAATGCGGTGTGGGTAGCGTTGCAGCAGGTGATGATTGGCGTGGCCGTCGGGTTTACCATGCAGCTCGCGTTTGCCGCCATTCGTACTGCTGGTGAGCTTATCGGTCTGCAGATGGGGCTATCCTTTGCGACCTTCGTCGATCCTGGTAGCCACCTCAACATGCCCGTGCTGGCACGAATTATCGATCTGCTGGCCATGCTGCTGTTTCTCTCGTTCAACGGTCATCTGTGGCTGATCTCCATGCTGGTGGATACATTCCATACGCTGCCGATTGGTGAAAATCCGGTGAACAGCAATGCATTTCTGGCCCTCGTCCGTGCCGCCGGGCTTATTTTCCTCAACGGACTGATGCTGGCACTGCCTATCATTACCCTGCTGCTGACCGTTAACCTTGCACTGGGTTTACTAAACAGAATGGCCCCGCAGCTCTCGGTATTTGTCATTGGTTTCCCGGTGACTCTGACGGTCGGACTTTTATTAATGTCATTGCTGATGCCACTTATCGCCCCCTTCTGTGAACATTTATTCAGCGAGATATTCAACCTGTTAGCGGATATTGTCAGCGAACTCCCTCGCAAATAATAACCCGCATTGTTCTCAGTGTCTTTCTGAGGATATTCCTAAAATAAATCGCGAAAAACATCTTCCAGGATATATCTGACGCGGTTTAATTGTTTCTAACCACCTCACAATACTTAATATTTACTTTACTTTGAGATGATTCCTGGCAAATTATACGTAACTTTACGGGATAGTGAGTCCGCCTGAAAGTCTTTGTCATGCTCACAGGTTTATTAATTTTTTTCCATCCCGTATGGCTGTTTATGAGCTCTCAGGCAGATGGTGAATTATCGTTACGCATTGAGTGAGGGTATGCCATGTCAACGATCATTATGGATTTATGCAGCTACACCCGGCTAGGGTTAACCGGGTACCTGGCAAGCAGAGGGGTAAGAAAGAGAGACATCAACGATGCACACACCGTTGACGAACTTGCAGCCGCTTGTGATGACCTCAAGCCAGGCGTGGTGTTTATTAATGAGGACTGTTTCATTCACGATCCAGCCAACAGTCAGAAAATTAAGCAAATCATTAATCAACATCCCAAAACTCTGTTTATTGTTTTTATGGCGATAGCCAACATTCACTTTGATGAATATTTGTTGGTTCGTAAAAATTTATTGATCAGTTCTAAATCGATTAAACCAGAGTCTTTGGATGACATCCTGGGCGATTATTTGAATAAAGAAGTAAAGAATGTAGGCGCAGTTAACTTACCCACTTTATCATTAAGCAGGACTGAATCAAGTATGCTGCGAATGTGGATGGCCGGGCAAGGGACTATTCAAATTTCGGATCAGATGAATATTAAAGCAAAAACCGTTTCATCACATAAAGGTAATATTAAAAGGAAAATAAAAACGCATAATAAGCAAGTGATCTACCACGTTGTTCGCCTGACGGATAATGTGACGAATGGAATTTTCGTCAACATGCGTTAGCCTGCTTAAAACCTTTAGTCTGCTCCTCCTGATCTCTGGCCTGGCCAGAGATTTTTGCTATGCAGCAGATGTCGGGCGCGCAGATTGCCACCCGACGCCACGCTACTCTGCTTTTTCCACAAAGATACCATCCGCATGCCCCAGTTCATTAAAGAACCAGATGCCGAGCGGGTAGTCTTCCAGTGATACCAGATACATTGTGCCTTCACTAAACTCTTCAATTGCCAGCACTATCCCCGGACGGCGAGCGCCACCGTCCGTTTTGACGGTTACCCGATCGTTGACCTTCATACGTTTCTCCTGCGGTTTTGAGCCAGTGTAGAACAAATCTCATTAACTGACATCGCCACAGGGCGCGAATGATGTTTTTGTGTGCAGTCTATACTTAAAGGTGGACACGGTTGAACGAGGTACCCGTAATGAAGACCGATAAAGCGTACAGCGACACCATCAGAAACGAGGTGGATGTCGATGCCCTACTGGCCGCCATCAATGAAATCAGTGAGTCCGAAGTTCGCCGCTCGGACGATCATTCCGACCGGGTCATTGTGAACGGGAGGGATTATCACACTTACCGTGAACTGGCCGAGGCCTTCGAGCTTGATATTCATGACTTTAGCGTGTCTGAAGCAAATCGTTAGGGCGAAAAAAATCCCGGTCATGGGGATGGCCGGGATGAAACTTGCTTATGCAAGAAGCACTTGAAATTCGTTACACCAGGAATCCTGATGTGCTGTAAACAGTATCCTCAACGATTTTGCATGACAAGAAAATATTTGCGTTATGAATACATTTTCTGATGTACGGCATCTTTTGTTATACCTTCACCACAGGAAACAGGAGTTGGATCACTCCTTGTCACGATCGCGCCAGACAACCCGGTTTCGTCCATACTGTTTTGCCTGATACAACCGGGTGTCAGCAATGGACTGCAGCTGTTCGAAGTTGTAATTCCCCTTTTCATGCGCACAGCTCACGCCAAAGGATGCGCTAATGCGTATGGTGGTATTTTTTTTCACCAGAATTTCTTTACTGTCGATCCTTGAGCGAATGCGCTCCGCGACTGCTGACGCTTCCGGCAGTGCAATCCCTGGCAGTACCACACAAAACTCCTCCCCACCAACACGCCCGGCAACATCGCTGGTACGTAACCCGGTGGCGATGAGCCCTGCAGCATGAGACAGTACCTTATCCCCCGCCTGATGCCCAAACAGGTCATTGATGTTTTTGAAGTGATCGAGATCGATCTGAATCACGGAGAACGGCAGTGACTGCTGTTGACATGTTTCCGCCAGTTGTTTTGCCCGCTCAAACAGTGCCCCACGGTTATTCAGACGGGTGAGCGGATCATGCCAGGCCTGCCACTGCAGTGAGTTCTGCAGCGTGTACATATTTCTCACCATCCGGCGGATAACCAGCCAGGAGATCAACAGCATGGCGGTAAAGAGTGCCCACAGGAGCGCCAGCACAATGCTGATACTGCCGAAATCACCGCGCACGCCTTCATCCAGGGTATGAACGCGCAACACCACGCCATTAAAATGATCCAGTCGCTCCCAACTGACAAAACGGCTCCCCAGACGGAGACCGCCTTCGGTATCACTTGCAATAGCCGAGGCAATTTGCGCCCTTTCAACGTCGTCAAAAAGGTTTATCTTGCTGGCAGAGGCTTCAGAGGACGCAATCAGGTTCAACCGGGTGTCGTAAAGCTGGTACTCACCTTCCGTATGGTCTGCCACCGCATCCTTTAGCAAGCGCTTCATGGTTGCGACAGAGAAATCCAGCGCGACAACGCCATACCAGTAATTATTGAAATAGACCGGGACACTGGCGGTGATCGTCGGAGCATCTGCTGGTGCTGTTGACGTCGTTGAGGAGAAAAACCAGCGTACCGCCCGTGCACGGTTGGCACGACCGGATTGCTGGGTAAACCAGGGACGCGTGACAAAATGATAATAGCGGGAAATGATCTCGTCATCATTCACGGGCGTATTGGTAGCGACCCAGAGCCCGGCACGCGAAATATACATCGCGCGCTCTTCTTTCTGAGTGGATGACG
Source organism: Enterobacter sp. LM3 (assembly GCF_046622475.1). Classification (NCBI taxonomy): domain Bacteria; kingdom Pseudomonadati; phylum Pseudomonadota; class Gammaproteobacteria; order Enterobacterales; family Enterobacteriaceae; genus Enterobacter; species Enterobacter sp. LM3. The sequence goes on from NZ_JBJURN010000002.1 coordinate 175,151, forward strand.
AGGCCAGACGCAGTAAATACCCGACTTCCAGCGCCGCGGAGATTTCATGGCTAATATGCTCATCATCGCGGTTTAGTAACGTGGTTTTACTGACAAATTCATCCGAGACGCCATTAACAGGCAGCGTGCGATCTTTATCGACAATCAGTTGCCAGGAGGGGGTGTTGCGCACCGTTTTAAAGCGCGCGACGGCCATTTGCAGGACATCAAACCCCAGGGGCGTCTGAAGCGCTTCGCCCATACTTTTACGGAAAAAAAGGAGTTTATCGACGCTAAATTGCAGCTGTCGGTCCAGCGCGCTGGCAACCGTTTCCAGGTGATTACGCTGACTTGAGACATACGCCCCTTCCAGCACCACGACTTCGCGCCAGGTCAGAAGAGTAGAAAAAATGAGCACAACAAGAAAGCAGATGTTAACAATCAGGCCGGGGTTGCTACGATTATGCAGCCATTGCAGAAAAGATCGTTTTACAAAATAGGTGTCGCGCTGCACACACACTCCCTGATGACTACTCTCATACCCGGTACGGTATTGTTCTGTAAAAACGCCCGACAAAGCCGGGCGTTACGTGATTAAGCCTTGTCGTGCTTTTGTCGCCCGTTACCCGGCCGAAGTTCTTCTTCACGAAAAGCTTCGCGCTTGATGCTGTAACCATCATGCCACCGACATTCCACCATTCCGCTGGAATACCCGGTGACAATCATGCGAGGGCCACCTTTCTTAGGCTCAACTTCATCACTGACCAAAAAGACCATACCTGCCTCCTGTATCAGGGTGAAACTGTTTCAATTTAGACGAGAAATGGCCTTTTTGCATCCTGTAACAAGTAACAAATTAGTGCGACGTCCCACGCATTTTTTCAACCAGCGTCACGACTGCAACCACGATACCACCAATGATAAAGCCCAGCACCAGATTCAACAGCGTTGGCAGGATAGCCGCCACCAGCGTCCCCTGAGACGCAGCGACATGTTCAATGGCATGGTGTAGCGGTGCGATACCGTGCACCACAATGCCGCCCCCAACCAGAAACATCGCCAGCGTGCCGACCACCGACAAACTCTTCATTAGCCAGGGAGCCAGCACCAGCAGGCTTTTGCCAATACCTTTTGCCACGGTGCTTGATTTTTCTTCCAGCCAGTAGCCGATATCATCCAGTTTGACGATCAACCCCACCAGGCCGTAGACGCCCACCGTGACCAGAAGGGCTATCCCCGAAAGGATAAGCACCTGGTTCAACAGCGGAGAATCCGCAACAATCCCGAGCGTTATCGCCACAATCTCCGCCGAAAGGATGAAATCGGTGCGGATGGCACCTTTGATCTTGTCGCGCTCAAACGTTTTGAGATCCTGTGTAGCCAGTGCTTCAAGGCGTTGCTGGCGCATCTCAGGGGTATCATGCTCTTTACGTGACGCGAGCGAATGAAGGATCTTCTCAGCCCCTTCAAAGCACAGAAACGCCCCACCCACCATCAACAAAGGCGTGATAGCCCAGGGGATAAAGGCGCTTATCAGCAGCGCCAGCGGTACCAGGATCACCTTATTAATGAATGACCCTTTTGCCACGCCCCAGACCACCGGCAGTTCACGGTTGGCCCGAACCCCACTCACCTGCTGGGCGTTCAGCGATAAATCATCTCCCAGTACACCGGCGGTCTTTTTTGCCGCCAGTTTGCCCATCACCGAAATGTCGTCCAGTAAGGTGGCGATATCATCCAGCAATGTTAACAAGCTACTTCCTGCCAAAATCTCTATCCTTCTTTTTTTAGTAATGAAGTGAATAGTATGGAGCAAAAGCGTAAAGCCTGAAACAGGCACCTTACGTCAACAAAAAATTCACACTTACCTCACAATTAAAGAACTCGCCAGCCTGGCCGTTTTGGCGTTTACTGTTAGCGACCTTTTCATTTCGTCGTGAGGGACTATGCGTTTCCGGCAACTATTACCGCTCATTGGTGCTCTTTTTTCGCTGTATATCATCTGGGGTTCCACCTATTTTGTCATTCGTATCGGCGTGGAAAGCTGGCCACCGCTGATGATGGCGGGCATTCGTTTTCTTTCGGCAGGCATACTGCTGATGTCCTTCTTACTGCTGCGGGGACATAAACTGCCTGCACTGCGCCCGCTGCTTAACGCAGCCCTGATTGGCCTGCTGCTGCTGGCCGTGGGGAATGGGGCGGTTACCGTCGCGGAGCACCAGAATGTTCCTTCAGGGATCGCCGCAGTGGTGGTCGCAACCGTGCCGCTGTTTACGCTTTGCTTCAGCCGTCTTTTCGGCATCCGCACCCGTAAGCTGGAGTGGCTAGGCATTGGGATTGGTCTTGCCGGGATTATCCTGCTCAACAGCGGCGGCAACCTGAGCGGAAATCCGTGGGGCGCGCTGTTGATCATGATTGGCTCCATGAGCTGGGCGTTTGGTTCCGTGTACGGTTCGCGCATTGAGTTACCGTCCGGCATGATGGCTGGCGCAATTGAGATGCTCGCCGCAGGAATTGTGTTGTCGATTGCCTCCATGCTGACGGGCGAAAAGCTGACGGCAGTGCCGGATCTGTCGGGCTTCCTGGCCGTAGGTTACCTGGCGCTGTTTGGCTCCATCATTGCCATTAGTGCCTATATGTTCCTGATCCGTAACGTCTCCCCTGCCGTCGCCACCAGCTACGCGTATGTCAACCCGGTAGTGGCCGTACTGCTGGGAAGCGGATTCGGTGGCGAAACGCTCTCTCCCATTGAATGGCTGGCATTAGGCGTGATTGTTTTTGCCGTGGTGTTGGTCACGCTGGGGAAATATTTGCTGCCGGCTAAACCGGTGGTGGTTCCGTGTGAGGTGGAGAAACCCTAAGCGGATGGATCCCCTGGGTGTCGATCTGCGCGGCCTGCCCGCCGCCGCAGATCCACTCTTCCAGCCGCTCAGTCAGTTCCACATCATTCAGCTTCAGCTTGCCGCGCAGCGCACACTCCCAGACAATCAGCACCCGCCAGCCTTGTGCAACAAGCGTTGCAATATCACGTTTGTCTCGCGCCACATTCTTACCTATTTTGTCCAGCCAGAAATCGGTGCGGGTCGCAGGGACTTTAAACAGGTAACAGTCATGATGATGCCAGAAGCAGCCGTGGGTAAAGATGATGCACTGATACGCATCGACCACGAAGTCGGGACGCCCGGCAAGCGCGGCATCCTGCACGCGAAAATCAAAACCAGCCAGCTCCAGTAACCCGGCTAGCCGTTTTTCTATTGCGGTATCACGCGTGCCGATGGCACGCATATTTTTACTGCGAGTCGCCTTATTGTGTACATCCGTCATTGACGGCCTCACTCTGGCGCAGCGCAACAGCCTGTTTGATGCGTGGGGCCAGTAGTTTTGCCACTGCGGCAAATGCGGGAACCACCACGGAATTACCAAACTGACGGTACGCCTGAGTGTCCGACACCGGTATACGGAAGCTGTAACCCTGCGGCGTTTCAAACCCCATCAGGCGCGCGCATTCACGTGGCGTTAAGCGACGCGGACGATGACGCTGGTTCTGCGGGTCGTCGAAGTCTTTCTCGCCCAGGGCTTTATCCCACCCTCTGTCGATAAGAATTTCCGCGCCGTCTTTATAGTAGCGGGCGGACAGTGTGCGGGTCACGCTGTGCGGATCGTTCGGGTTAACCATACCAAAACCAAAACCATTGCCCTTTGCCTGGTGTTTTTTGGCATAGCGATAGAGGTATTTCCACAGCACCGGGGTCAGGATAAATTTGGCATCGATGGCGGGCTCCAGCAGATCAGCCACGGTCGGACGACGCGCCGGATACAACGACGGGATATCCCGCAGGGTAAAATCCCCCTTCAGATTGAGATCGCGACGGAAGCCCACCAGCACAATACGTTCGCGGTGTTGAGGCAGGAAAAATTTGCCATCGATGATTTTCGGGTCATCTGCGCCCATATCCTGCGAGTCGGCCACGTCGTAGCCCAGCTCATCGAGCGTTTGCATGATAATACGGAAGGTTTTCCCACCGTCATGGCTCTTTAAATTCTTGACGTTTTCCAGCACAAAAATGGCCGGACGACGGGCATCAATAATACGGGCAACGTCAAAAAACAGCGTTCCCTGCGTATCGCAGGCAAAACCGTGGGCGCGTCCGAGGGCATTTTTTTTCGATACCCCGGCAAGCGAGAAAGGCTGGCACGGAAAACCAGCCAGAAGGACATCGTGTGCAGGAATAGTATCGCGAATATGGGCGGCAGCCTCTGCATCGGTCACACCGCTTTTGTGGCTCAGGGTCACATCGCGGATATCGGCATTGAAATGATGCGCGTCAGGGTCACAATACCAGTTGGCTTTATAGGTACGAACCGCATGTTTATTCCACTCGCTGGTAAATACGCACTGCCCACCAATGGCTTCAAACCCGTGCCGGATCCCGCCGATACCGGCAAAGAGATCGATAAAACGGAAGGCATAGTTCGGATGTGCCGCTGACGGGCGCGGAAGCAGGTTTTGCAGGTAACGGAACTCGCTCTCGCTCAGGCGATGCCCTGCCCGCTCGCTGGTAAGCAGTCTCTTGAGAATTGCCGGGCTCCAGTGGCTCTCACCGTGTGCTGCCAGCTGGTTTGCCAAAGATTTAGCATCATAGATATCCAGCAACTGGTGCAGTAGCGCCTGTACCGTTGCCGTTGATTTCTCAGCCTGCTCAGACGCGGGCTTAGTCACTGATCGATTTTCCTGCATTCTTTTAACCAGGCAATAAAGACGGGGAACAGATTACCACAGTTCAGTCACTCAAACTGCGGCGAAAGCGGTGCTGAACCTGGCTATCTAACCCCAGGCAGTCACCCTGTAATTCGGCACTCAGTTTTGCCATAAACTGGATCAGAAAATCGGCGTTATGCCGCGCGAGTTCGCGCCCCACTTCCGTTTTCATTGTCTCTGGCAAGCGCAGTAGCTTGGTCTGAAAATGGTCGAGCGCGAAGGTTCTGTCGTCCAGCGGGCGAGCATCAGCGAACGGATCTTCTGCATCAAAAAGCGCCACACCCAGCGCCCCCGATACGGCAAAAACACGTGCAAGACCGATAGCGCCTAATGCCTCCAGCCGGTCAGCATCCTGCACAATTTTGGCCTCAGGGCTTTGCGGCGTAATGCCTGCGCTAAAGCTGTGCGCCTCAATGGCATGCTCCACGGCAGCATAGTGCTCTGAGGGAAAATCAGGGAAATCGCGTCTTAAAATATTACGCGTCTCGCGCGCCGCCAGCTGTGATGACTGGCTACGATCGGGATGGTTTTTCGGCAGGCTGACAATGTCATGGAAATAACATGCCGTCAGCACGACCAGCGGCTCAGCCATCTGGTTAGCCATGATGTTCTGCGCCGTCATCCAGACACGGCGAAAGTGCGAAATATCATGCGCGGCGTCGTCGGTAGTGTGGTTTTCATCAAGCCAGCGCTCAAAGCGGTGTTGCCACTGTGCAATTTCCATCATCACGTCCTGTCGCTTAAACCACTACAATAGCAATTTTCCCTGCGGCTATCACGGGTTGTCCTGCCGTGGGCGCGTGTACCAGGCAATCCCGCCCAGAATCAGGCCTACGGTGCTCAGTACTAAAAAGCCAAACAGTGCCCCAAGCCACTTACCGCTGGTCGATCCCAGAGACCCGTCAACAATGGTATCGGACAGTGAAGGAATTTTACTCACTACCCATATATAGCGAACCATCGCCCAGACAAAGTATCCGCAAAAAGCGTAAAACACCCACAGAGCCAGTTTGCCTCCCAGGCTACGATCGTTTTTTCGTTCCATCTTCAATCCTTACTCCACGGCAACCACGTTACCGTTTTCACATATTCGTTCAAATTTTGTGATGATAGTCACATTTTGGCATTAAACGTCGGGCTCCGCGACGCTTTCTGCTCGCAAGTTTGCGTTAAGTTGATCTCTGGCAAATTTGCAGACTGGCACATTCCCGGCGTAATGCTGTTGAAAATGATGTTCTCTTCTGACTACACGTCACATGAAATATAATTCCTGCAAATTAAAACTACGGAATAATATTCAAAATAAATACTTAATAATAATTAACCCCTATATATTCGGGAAAGAAATTCACAAGAAAAATAAATAGACAAATAGAAACATTTTGTAATTATTTTACTATTTTAATTACATTTATTTTTGAACCTAAATAATATCCCATAGAATAGTATCTGGCCTGTAGTTACGGAGAGTCACTACATATATTCATATAAATTATCTTTAAAGGGAATATATAATGAAAAGAAAAGTTCTGGCAATTATTGTACCTGCTTTATTAATGGCTGGTGCTGCAAATGCGGCTGAAGTGTACAACAACAACGGCAATAAATTAGACCTGTACGGTAAAGTGGATGGTCTGCACTATTTCTCTGATGACACCGGTTCTGACGGCGACATGAGCTATGTACGTTTGGGCTTCAAAGGCGAAACCCAGATTAACGCTCAGCTGACCGGTTATGGTCAGTGGGAATATAATATTCAGGCAAATAATACTGAAGGCAGTGACAAACAATCGTGGACACGTCTTGGTTTTGCGGGTCTGAAATTTGGTGAATACGGTTCATTTGACTACGGTCGTAATTACGGTGTTGTATACGACGTAGAAGGCTGGACCGATATGCTGCCTGAGTTCGGCGGCGACTCCTATACCCATACCGATAACTTTATGACTGGCCGTGCAAACGGTGTTGCAACTTACCGTAACAATGGTTTCTTCGGTATGGCCGATGGCCTGAATTTTGCCCTTCAGTACCAGGGTAATAATGAAAGTGCATCAAACGATCAGGAAGGCACCAACAACGGCCGTGATATTCGTAAACAAAACGGTGACGGCTGGGGTATTTCAACCTCCTACGACTTCGGAATGGGCTTCACCGCTGGTGCAGCATATTCCTCTTCCGACCGTACCAACGATCAGGTCACTAAAACGACGGCTGGCGGTGACAAAGCGGATGCCTGGACCCTGGGCATGAAATATGATGCCAACAGCGTCTATCTGGCCGCAATGTATGCAGAAACCCGCAACATGACGCCATACGGTGACTTCGGTGTAGCAAACAAAACCCAGAACTTTGAAGTCACTGCACAGTACCAGTTCGACTTCGGTCTGCGTCCTGCCGTCTCTTTCCTGATGTCTAAAGGTAAAGACCTGAATTCCAGCTACGGTAACGACAAAGATTTAGTGAAATATGCAGACGTTGGCGCAACGTATTACTTCAATAAGAATATGTCCACCTATGTTGATTACAAAATCAACCTGCTGGATGAAGACGATAACTTCTACAGCGCAAACGGTATCAGCACTGATGATATCGTGGCGGTAGGTCTGGTTTATCAGTTCTAATCCCCATAAAGACTAAAGCCCGCATACAGCGGGCTTTTTCTGTCTCTGGCACACACCCTTACGGTGCTTCCTGCAATGCCACCCGAATAAATCCATTATTCTGCGCCAGCAACTCATGCGCTTTCCACGCATCCAGCCCGGTCAGTACCATCAGCACCGCTGTTTTACAGTTGTTGTTACAGCTTTCCAGCGCCGCTTTCGCAACGGCGCGGGTGCATCCCCCGGCTTCCATTACAATCGCAATTTGCCGTTCAACCCATTTGGTATTGCTTGCTTCCAGATCCACACGCAGGTTGCTGTAAACACGCCCGGTGCGAATTGCCAGCCCGGTAGCGACCATGCTGAGGATCATTTTTTGCGCAATCCCCGCTTTGGTATTGATATACCCGGCAACGGCATCAGCCCCCAGTTCAGGCGCAATGACCATGCTTGCCAGCTGCGCCGCCTCGCTTTGTGCATCATCGGTAATAACGGCGACAGTCGACCCCAGCGACCACGCATGCCGCATGGCTCCCCAGACCCAGGGGGTTTTTCCACTGACGGTGACCGCCAGCATCATGTCGTGCTCGCCAAACCCGATAGCCTGCAGGTCAGCGACACCACGCTCGTAGCTTCCGGCATCATCACCTGCCGTAATGGCAATCACCGGGGATTTTCCCGGCGCATATTCATCTGCCGCCTGTTTTGCCGCGCGGCCGGACGGGCCAGCGCCAACGATCACCAAACGCCCGCCATGACTCAGGGTTGCCGCTGCGTTATCGACCACGCGGGCAATCGTCGTTAAGCAGGGAGTCATGGCCGTAGAGATTTGTGCATCATCCTGGTGAATGACTTTCAGCATGTCCAGCGTGGACAATCTATCGATATTCATCGTGCTGGCGTGCCGTCTTTCCTTGACCGAACCGGTAAGCATAATGCTCATAAACAGCCTCCTTATTATGAGTACCCACACACTATAAAGTGTTTTATATGGATGACCTGCGAGGAGGGTCACGAAAAGTAGAGCAACCGCATGCTTTTACATAGCTTTAAGAAATGCGCGGCATCGGTGATAATTACCCTTTCTCCTTTATCACGGAGTGGTAATGAGCGATTTGCAGCCGTTTCCTGAGACGCGCAGACGTCCCATGAAACTAAACACCCTGGTCACACTCATGGTATGCGCCATTATCGGCTCTGTCCTGCTGGTGGTTTTTGCCCTTTATTCAGTGCAAATCACGCGGGCCACGCGAGATGATGTTAAAGATACCGCGCTGGGGATTGCCCGCACCTTTGCCGACAGCCCTGACGTGAAGCGTGGTCTGATGCAGGCCCCACAGGCCGATATTATCCAGCCCCTCGCTCAGGCCGTGACGCAACGTAACGACCTGCTGTTCACCGTGGTCACCGACATGCGCGGTATTCGTTACGCTCACCCGAACGAAGCGCTGTTAGGCCTGCATTTTATTGGCGACGATCTGACACCCGCTCTGGAAGGAAAGGAGAATGTCTCCGTTAACCGGGGCGCACTAGCCGAGGCCTTGCGCGTGTTCACACCGGTCTACGACGCCCAGCACGAGCAAATTGGCGTTGTCGTGGTGGGGATCTCCCTCAATAAAGTTGAAGATCAAATTACGCGCGGGCGGTTGAACGCCGTCTGGACCATTCTGTTCAGTATCCTGATGAGTTCGCTGGCGATCTGGGGTCTTGTCCGCGTACTGAAACGGATCCTGTTTGGTCTGGAGCCGTACGAAATCTCCGCGCTATTTGAGCAACGTCAGGCGATGCTACAGTCGCTCCGGGAAGGTGTCCTGGCGGTAGATATTCATGGCCGCGTCACGATGGTCAACCACGCTGGCAGAGAAATGTTACTCCTGTTACCGGGCCAACAAACCGAAAATACCAGCGAACCGCTGCTGACAAGCCTGCGGGAAGTGTCGAAAACCGGTATTGCCCGCCAGGACCAGGAGATCAGCTGCAACGGGCGGTTATTACTTTGTAATATGGTGCCGGTAAAAAGCCGGAATCGGGTGATTGGGGCCATCTGCACCTTCCGCGATAAAACGGAAATCAGCCAGCTGATGCAGCGTATTGATGGCATGGTCAACTACGTCGATGCCCTGCGCTCCCACACCCATGAGTTTATGAATAAGCTGCATGTGATCCTGGGGCTGCTGCATATGAAGCGCTATGACAAGCTGGAAGAGTACATTATCCAGACGGCGCATAATTACCAGACTGACATTGGAGCCATTCAGCATAAGATTAAATCTCCGGTGATTGCTGGCTTTTTGCTGGGTAAAATCAACCGGGCAAAAGAGGCCGGAATTACCCTCACGCTGTCCGACGAATGTCTGCTCCCCGACACGGCCAACGAAGAGCAGGTCGCGGTACTCATTACCGTGCTGGGGAATCTGATCGAAAATGCACTGGACGCTATGCAGGATCAAACGGAAGGTGAAATCAGCCTGCTGCTGCACTATCAAAGCGGCTGGCTCAGCTGTGAAGTCAGCGATGATGGCCCAGGCATCGATCCGGTAGCACTGGAGGATATTTTTACGAAGGGCTTCTCAACAAAAGGTGAAAACCGGGGCGTTGGGTTGTTCCTTGCCCGCCAGCAGATCCAGAATCTCGGTGGGGACATCAGCGTCGAGTCTGAACCGGGTGTATTTACTCAATTTTTTGTTCACATCCCCTGGGATAGCGAGAGGAATATCGCGTGATAAATGTTTTAATTGTCGATGATGACGCAATGGTAGCTGACCTCAACCGTCTGTACGTCAACCGTGTTGAAGGCTTTAGCTGCTGCGGTGTCGCCTCTACGCTCAACCAGGCCGAGGCAGTCATTAATAACCCGAGCCAGCCTGTCGATCTGGTGCTGCTGGATGTTTATATGCAACAGGATAACGGGCTGGATCTGTTGCCCATCATCCGTGCGTCAGGCCGCCCGATCGATGTGATTATGATCTCATCGGCATCCGATGCCGCAACGATCCAGACCTCCATGCATTACGGCGTGGTGGATTATCTGATTAAACCGTTCCAGTTCCCGCGTTTCGAAGAGGCATTGAGCGGCTGGAAGGCAAAACGTAACCTGATGGGTTCACACCAGTATTATGAGCAGGCAGATGTGGACAGACTGCTGCACGGCGGTGCGCCGGAGCTGGCGGACAGTAAAAAACTGCCGAAAGGGTTAACCCCGCAGACGCTGCGCACCATCTGTCAGTGGATTGACGCGCACCCGGAGATGGAGTTTTCCACGGATGACCTGGCGAGCGCGGTGAATATCTCGCGCGTTTCCTGTCGCAAGTATTTGATCTGGCTGGCTCAAATCAACATCCTGTTCACCAGCATTCACTATGGTGCCACCGGGCGTCCGGTATATCGTTACCGGCTCCAGCCCGAGCAGACAGGGCTGCTTAAACAGTACTGCCAGTAACCCGATAGCTGCTGTCCAGTAAGGTAAAACGGAAGTGGTGCGCTGAAGAGAACACCACTTCTTTCGTTTTGGTCACAAAGATAGCCTCAATATCAGGGCGCGCACGCAGGGCAGCACACCCTTTCTCCACGCCCATTCCGTACATCAGCGTGGTCCAGATATCGCCATCAATGGAATCTTTTGAAACGACGGTTACGCTGTCCAGTTCATTGTCCAGCGGGTAGCCAGTACGTGGGTTGAGAATGTGGTGATAGCGTTTGCCGTTTTGCTCAAAGTAGCGCTCATACGTTCCTGATGTCACAACGGACATGTTCTCAACCGTCATCGTGCCAATCAGTTCATCACCGGCGAACGGTTTTTTAAGCCCCACGCTCCAGCCCCCGTCCGGCGAACCTAACGTCTGGATATTACCGCCCAGGTTAATCAACCCCAGTTCAGCCCCCGCTTTACGCAGATAATCCCGCACCCGGTCGGCAATATAACCTTTGGCAATCGCCCCCAGATCAATCTCCATCCCTGGCCTGGTCAGAAAAACGCTGCTGTTTGCATCATCGAGCACAACATCACCCGGATGGGTAACTGCAAGCAGCGAGGCAATTTCATCGGCTGGCGGTACGCTATCTCCCCGAAAGCCGATTTTCCAGCGTTTCACCAGCGGACCAATGGCAAGGTTAAAGGCGCTGTCCTGGAGCAGGCTGGCGGCTTTTGCGCAGCGTATAAGTTCAAATACCGGGCGACTGACCGCGACCGGATGCTGCCCGGCTGCATGGTTGATATCCATCACCTGCGAATGCGCACGGTTGACGGTGAGCACATCTTCGTACTGTTTGATCAGGCGAAATACGCGAGAAGCGAGCGCTTCATCATGGGAAAAGAGTTTCAGAAGAATGGGCGAGCCCATCAGGACAGCGGAATAACTGTAAACGCGGTTGTCATCGGGCATGGCATGCTTCCTCAGATGTAGCCCCGGCAAGCAGCGAGCCGCCGGGGAAATTGCCGGATAACGCGCGTTAATCCGGCCTGAAAAACAGGTGCCTTATGCCATTTTTGCGCGCATCGCCGCCTGATGTCCGGCAAGCGTACCAAAAATAATGATATCTGCCACCGCATTACCACCGATACGGTTACCGCCGTGGATCCCGCCGACAACCTCACCCGCAGCAAACGCCCCCGGCAGCACGTTATGGCTGTTATCCAGCACGCAGGTTTCGGTGTTGATGGTCACGCCGCCCATTGTGTGGTGTACACCCGGTGCAATCTGAATGGCGTAGAACGGCCCTTCGTTGATTGGTGCACGCAGTGCAGTAGTACGGCCAAAGTCATCATCGTGCTGCTTTTCAACAAAACCGTTGTAACGTTCCAGCGTGGCCAGGAAAGCGTGGTAATCCATTCCCAGTTCTTCAGCCAACGCTTTAGGTGAGCTGGCGCTGGTGACAAACCCTTTCGCGATGTACTCATCCGCCGCTTTGTTTTTCGCACGAACATGCTCATCAAAGACGATATAGGCGTATTTTTCAGGCAGTGCGATGATCTGCGCTGAGACTTTATCGCGGGTTTCCATCTCGTTAAAGAAACGGTTCCCTTTCTGGTTAACCAGAATCGCCCCGCCGCCGCGAATGGATTCGGAAATCAGATACGAGGTTTTCTGTTCGACAGTTGGGTGGATCTGGATCTCGCCCATGTCGACCGTACCGGCCCCGATACGTTCCAGCAATGCGATACCGCCACCGGTCGCCCCTTTGTGGTTGGTGGTCACAAACCCTTCCAGGTCCGGACGGTATTTCACAACCATCTGACTATTGGCACTGAAGCCCCCCGTTGCCACCACCACGCTTTTGGTCGCCACGACGATCGTTTCGTTATCTTCGGTGGTCAGACGTACACCGGTTACTTCGCCGTTTTCGAAGATGATGTCGTTAACGGAGGTATCGAGCATCACGTCGATGTTACGCTTGTTGACGTTACGTACCAGGCCGCTAATCAGATAACCGCCGACGGCAGAACCATCTTTTGGACGGTGGGTACGGTCAATGCTCATTCCCCCGGTGGTGGTAATATCATTCAGCATGATGCCGCGTGTCGCCAGCCACTCGATAGCCTCTGGCGCGTTTTCTACGAAGCGGTGCAGCAGCGCCGGGTTGTTCTTGTTTCCACCGCCTTTCAGGCTCTCCTGGTAGAACAACTCTTTGCTGTCCTGAATGCCTTTCACCCGCTGGAAGCGGGTTTCTGCGGCGTTCATGCCCGCAGACGCTTTAATGGTGTTGCCGCCAATGGAGGGCATTTTCTCAACAATCAGCACGCTCGCGCCTTCGTCGTGTGCCTGGATTGCCGCCGCCAGACCAGCACCGCCGCTACCCACCACCACAACGTCAACGCTTTTGGTTTCGTTCGGGTCAGCCCCTTCTTCCGCCGCCAGCGCTTTGCTGGATTTCAGCATCGCTTTCGACACCGCTTTTTTCACCGCTTCGCTCTGGCTGGTTGCACCCGTGATGGCATCCACATGCGGGGTATTGGCATCCAGAATGCGGGTGCGGATCTCTTCAAAGCTGGTGACAAACTCCACGTCTTCACCCGGACCGGAGGCCAGTTCAATATCGGCGATGCGGTCGGTTTCCAGGCTGACGTTAATGACAAGCTCATTGGCGTCGTCCTGCACTTTCTCAACGAACATACCCGGTTTGAATCTGGATTCACCCATGCTCATGTCGCGGATCATCGCTTCCACCAGCGAGAAACGCCACAGCGGTTCTGGAATGCTTAACGCTTCGCGCTGGGTACTGTCCATGAACAGCTCAAGCGTTTCACCGGCAGCAATGCGGTCAGTCCAGTCCGGGTACGCGATGGTTGCGCGGCCAACGGCAATCAGGTCGTAGCCATGTTCCAGCGCGTCATTAACATCGGCGGCATTCACCACACCGCCCACGCCCATCACGGGGATCTGTGCCAGCGTTTCAGAGCGCATCGCGCAGTATTTTTCGATAAGCGAGGTGGGATCTTGCGTGTCGACGATAGATGGGCGCAGGGTCGCACCTACAGAAAAGTGCAGATAATCCACGCCACGCGCGGCCAGTTTTTCCAGCAGGTACATGGTGTCGTCAAAACGAATGCCAGGAACTTCCAGCTCTTCAGGGGAGAAGCGGTAGCCAATAATAAAAGCATCATCCGCGTACTGACGCACCATTTTGTGAGTGATATCCAGCACCGCCAGCGGGAATCTGGCGCGGTTGTCACGGCTGCCGCCCCACTCGTCGTCGCGCTGGTTAGAGTTCGGAGAGTAGAACTGCTGAATCAGGTATGTGTTTGCCCCGTGGATTTCAACACCGTCAAAACCAGCCTGGATGGCACGACGTACGGCTTCACCAAACTTGCCAACCATCCCTTCCACTTCTTCGGTGGTCAGCGCAACCGGCGTCGCGGCACCGTCACGCGGCGCAGCAACTGCGCTTGGGCCAACAGGTGTACGGCCACCGATCAGTTTCGGGTCGACCATGCGACCACCGTGGTAGATCTGCAGAAGGGCTTTAGAACCTTTGGACTTGATGGCATCGGCGATTTTCGCCAGCCCGGCGATTTTTTCGTCGTTATCAATACCAATCGCCCCCGGGAAAGCGAGACCCAGGTCGTCGACAAAACAGCACTCAACAATGATGGTACCAATGCTGCCTGAACGTGCCCGATAGTACTCCACCAGCTCGCTGGTGACCGTACCATCATAGTAACCCGTACAGGTTGTCATCGGTGCCATTAACAAACGGTTTTTCAGTTCCGTGCCATTCGGTAATGTGAAGGGGCTTAAAATACGTTCGTTAGTGCTCATAATAGAAACTCCAAACTTTAAAAAATTAAGAATTCGTTGTCGGACCAGTTTTATTTCGTTTTTTATGCCGATTTCATAATATTAATATAATGATTTTTTTAGTTTCTAAAGCTATTACGTTAGTTAATAAACTATTTAATCCCTTCGATAACATTAATAACACATTGGTGTTAGAGATATAAATTACTCCGTTCACAATAATTTAAACATTGTTAACTTTTTGCTTACGTTGCCGCTCTGTGTGAATTCTAATAAATATAAATAAAACAATAAGATAACCAAGCTCACTCTTATCAAATGTTATCAAAAATCAACAATTAAAAAATAAAAACACACAATACCCACATACACCTGAGTGGTTATTAATAAACGATTAAAAATACTTCTGCGATTCTATTTTTTTGATCGTAATCAAAAATCAAGGCATCCAAAAGCGCAATATATAAATATCATCATTTTTTAATTTACCGCAGACCTTAATGCGATAAATCACTATTAGCGAAATCACAAAAACGCACTTTAAATAACTAAAAAAACCAAAGAAACTAAAGAAACTAAAGAAAGCGAATTTGTATTTTCACGATATAACCGAATTCCTGACAACTTAAGACGCGAAACTATGAATACAAAAACTGCTGTAACGCCTCCTGTGGCGAGTAAAGCACCCGACGGAAAGGCAAAACGTCTGCTGATGATGGCGCTGCCGATTATCGTCGCCGTACTGCTGCTGTTTGTTCCCGTTCCGGAAGGGCTGCCTCCTTATGCATGGCACTACTTCGCTATCTTCGTCGGCGTGATCGTCGGCTTGATCTTCGAACCGCTGCCAGGCGCAGTGATTGGCCTGACCGGTGTGGTCGCGATTGCACTCTGTAGCCAGTGGGTGTTGTTCAGCCCGGACCAACTGGCCGACCCAAAATTCAAGCTGGCGGGTGCCTCCTTTAAATGGGCGGTAAGCGGTTTTGGTAACTCAACCGTGTGGCTGATTTTTGGTGCCTTTATGTTCGCCGCAGGCTATGACAAAACCCGCTTTGGTCGCCGTCTGGCGCTGATTCTGGTGAAGTATCTGGGCCGTCGCAGCCTGACGCTCGGTTATGCCATCACCTTCGCGGATCTGCTGCTGGCACCGTTTACGCCGTCTAACACCGCACGTAGCGGCGGTACTATCTACCCAATTATCGCTAACCTGCCACCGCTGTACGGTTCAAAACCTAACGACCCGAGCGCGCGTAAAATTGGTTCGTATCTGATGTGGGTAGCGATCACCGCAGCCTGTATCACCAGCTCAATGTTCCTCTCCGCGCTCGCACCAAACCTGCTGGCACTGGCGCTGGTGAAAAGCACCGTGGGGATTAACATCTCCTGGGGTACCTGGTTTATCGCCTTCCTGCCGCTGGGTGTGCTGTTGATTCTGGTCATGCCGCTGCTGGCCTACTGGTTCTACCCACCAGAAGTGAAAGTGAACGATGAAGTGCCGCTGTGGGCGAGCCGTGAGCTGGAAAAACTGGGCAAACTGTCCCGCAATGAAATCCTGCTGCTGGTGTTTGTATGCTGCGCGCTGCTGATGTGGATCTTCGCCGCAGCGTGGATTGAACCGGCAATGGCTGCGCTGTTAATCGTAGGTTTAATGCTCTGGACTGGCGTGCTGGAGTGGAATGATATCACTGGTAACAAAGCGGCCTGGAATACCTTCGTCTGGTTCGCCACTCTGGTTGCTCTGGCAGATGGTCTCTCTTCCACCGGCTTTATTAGCTGGCTGGGTAAAGAAGGTGGCCTGCTGATGAGCGGTATCTCTCCGGGCGTTGCGACTATCGTACTGCTGCTGGCGTTTTACCTGCTGCATTATCTGTTTGCCAGCACCACCGCGCACACTACGGCGCTGCTGCCAGCGATGCTGACCATCGCCTCCACCATTCCGGGCATGAATATGGAAGTGTTCGTCCTGCTGATGGTGACGTCTCTGGGTATCATGGGGATCATCACTCCGTACGGTACTGGTCCAAGCCCGATTTACTACGGTAGTGGCTACCTGCCAACCAAAGACTACTGGCGTCTGGGCACCATCTTCGGTGCCATCTTCCTGGCGGCCCTGCTGCTGATTGGTTACCCGTGGATGTCCATGATGTTCTGATTCCTGACCGCCGGATTAAACCTCCGGCGGTTTTATTTTTATGGAGCAATACGCTATGTCGAATAAACCGTTTGTTTACCAGAACCCCTTCCCGCTCGCGCACGACGATACCGAATACTATCTGCTGACCAAAGAGCACGTCTCAGTTGTCGGATTCGACGGTCAGGAAGTGCTGAAAGTGGAGCCAGAAGCACTGACCCTGCTGGCACAACAAGCCTTCCACGATGCTGCGTTTATGCTGCGCCCTTCACACCAGAAGCAGGTTGCAGCCATTCTTCATGACCCTGAAGCCAGTGAGAACGACAAATACGTGGCTCTGCAGTTCCTGCGTAATTCCGAAATTGCCGCCAAAGGCGTATTGCCGACCTGTCAGGACACCGGCACAGCCATCATCATGGGTAAAAAAGGCCAGCGCGTCTGGACCGGTGGCGGTGACGAGGCAGCCCTGAGTCAGGGCGTTTACAACACCTACACCGAAGACAACCTGCGCTACTCCCAGAATGCGGCGCTGGATATGTATAAAGAGGTCAACACCGGCACTAACCTGCCTGCGCAAATTGACCTCTACAGCGTTGATGGCGACGAATACAAATTCCTGTGCATGGCAAAAGGCGGCGGCTCTGCCAACAAAACCTATCTCTACCAGGAAACCAAAGCGCTGATCACCCCTGCGAAGCTGAAAAATTATCTGGTTGAGAAAATGCGCACCCTCGGTACTGCAGCGTGCCCGCCGTACCATATCGCCTTCGTGATTGGCGGTACGTCAGCAGAAAGCACCCTGAAAACCGTGAAGCTCGCCTCCACCCGTTACTACGACGGTCTGCCAACGGAAGGGAACGAGCACGGCCAGGCGTTCCGCGATGTTCAGCTCGAACAGGAACTGTTGCAGGAAGCGCAAAATCTGGGGCTTGGCGCGCAGTTTGGCGGCAAATACTTTGCCCACGATATCCGCGTTATTCGTCTGCCGCGTCACGGTGCATCTTGCCCGGTCGGAATGGGTGTATCCTGCTCCGCAGACCGCAACATCAAGGCTAAGATCAACCGCGACGGCATCTGGATTGAGAAGCTGGAGCACAACCCAGGCCAGTACATTCCTGAATCCCTGCGTCAACAGGGCGAAGGCGATGTGGTGAGCATTCATCTCGACAAACCGATGAATGAGATCCTGGCGCAGCTTTCTGCTCACCCGGTGTCTACGCGCCTGTCGCTGAACGGTACCATCATCGTGGCGCGCGATATCGCCCACGCGAAGCTGAAAGAGCTGCTCGATAACGGCGAAGAACTGCCGCAGTACGTAAAAGATCATCCAATCTACTACGCTGGCCCGGCCAAAACACCGGAAGGTTATGCCTCTGGCTCGTTAGGCCCAACCACCGCAGGCCGTATGGACTCGTATGTGGACTTACTGCAATCCCACGGTGCGAGCATGATCATGCTGGCAAAAGGTAACCGCAGCCAGCAGGTGACCGATGCCTGCCATAAACACGGCGGTTTCTACCTCGGTAGCATTGGCGGCCCGGCGGCGGTACTGGCGCAAAACAGCATCAAGCGCCTTGAGTGTGTGGCTTACCCTGAGCTGGGTATGGAGGCTATCTGGAAAATCGAGGTGGAGAACTTCCCGGCGTTTATCCTGGTGGATGATAAAGGTAACGACTTCTTCCAGCAGATCCAGAACAAACAGTGCGCAGGCTGTTCACAGCGCTAAAGACCCGAAGCCAGGCCATGCCTGGCTTTTATGCCTTCACCATAAAAACCCCCTGATTTTCAGAAAATTAATGTTTCCTGTTGACTGCAGGAATGACATAAATCTTTTTACTCGCCAGCCAGAAAGAGCATTCAGTAGCAGGTTGTGTTTCAGCGTCACGACTGAGTTCACAAAATGAATGACAGAGTTGCAAAGCGCTATTCACTCTGCGGCCTAAATGATAACTTACCTGAAGAAAAGATGCCTGGCTCGCCCAGGCATCGCGCCATTTTGATGGTTGCCATCATGATGAGGCGTTGGCATTTTAACAGACCCTGACCTTTCAATTTTGTTCTGGTAACGAGTTTGCGAGCAAAGCGATGATTAAGTGGCCCTGGAAATCGAATGAAGCTGGTCCGAGCATGGCGCTGCCGTGGGATGAAGCGCTGGCGATCCCTGTACTGGCTAATCTCCAGCCGGATGAGCAGTCAAAGCTGATTCAGCTGGCAGATCGTTTTTTGCAGCAAAAGCGCCTGGTCCCACTACAGGGTTTCGAACTGGATCCCCTTAAAAATACGCGTATCGCCCTGCTTTTCTGTTTACCTGTACTGGAACTGGGTATTGAGTGGCTGGATGGTTTCCACGAAGTGCTTATCTACCCTGCCCCGTTCGTGGTGGATGATGAATGGCAGGACGATATCGGCCTGGTGCATAACCAGCGGGTGGTGCAGTCCGGGCAAAGCTGGCAGCAAGGGCCGATTATCCTGAACTGGCTGGATATTCAGGATTCGTTCGATGCTTCGGGATTCAACCTGATTGTGCATGAAGTGGCGCATAAACTGGATACCCGCAACGGCGATCGTGCCAGTGGTGTACCGCTAATCCCACTTCGTGAAGTCGCGGGATGGGAGCACGATCTGCATGCTGCAATGGATAACATCCAGGATGAGATAGACCTGGTGGGTGAAAGTGCGGCCAGTATTGATGCTTACGCTGCAACCGATCCCGCAGAGTGTTTTGCCGTACTGTCAGAATATTTCTTCAGCGCTCCCGAGCTTTTTGCCCCACGCTTCCCGGCACTGTGGCAACGTTTTTGCCATTTCTATCAGCAAGATCCTCTGCAGCGTTTACGTAAAAATGGCGAACCCGGCGATAACGTATCCGTCCAGGTTCATTAAAACAGCAGTTTGCAGTTTAATTAATCAATTGAATCAGCGTGTTAATTTTAGTGTTGACACAAATTAGCGAGGCCATTAACATGCGCCTCGTTCACACGATTCCTCTGTAGTTCAGTCGGTAGAACGGCGGACTGTTAATCCGTATGTCACTGGTTCGAGTCCAGTCAGAGGAGCCAAATTTAAGAAGCCTGCTTAAGGAAACTTAAGCAGGCTTCTTGCTTTTCTGCGTTCTGAAAAATTGCCCGGCAGCGCTGAGCTTACCGGGCTGACAGAACCCCTCACCTAAATCTGGTAATCAATTGCGGCTTCTTCTGGCTCCATGACCTGGCGTTTAATCTCATCCACCGACAGCCCGGCATTGCACAACTCAATAAACCGCCACACGTAGTTGCGCTGCAACTGGCCCCGCTTGAGGCCCAGCCATACGGTATTAGCATCAAACAGGTGGCGGGTATCAAGACGCACCAGGTCCCCCACGTCATGCTCGCCACCGGACTGTTCCGCTACCAGGCCAATCCCCAGCCCTAACCCAACATATGTTTTGATGACGTCCGAATCCTGGGCGCTCAGCACCACATCCGGCGTTATCCCTTTGCGGTTGAAGGCCTCGTCAATGCGCGAACGTCCGGTAATACCCTGCCGGTAGGTAATCAGCGGCCATTTGCCGATCTCTTCCAGCGTCAGCGGTGAAACCTGATGAAGTGGATGATCGACGGGAAGTAATAAACTGTGGTGCCAGCGGAACCACGGGAATGCCACCAGCAGCGGATCGTTGCTCAGCCGCTCGCTGGCGATCCCGATATCTGCCCCACCGTTTTGCAACAGCACGTCAATTTCCTGCGGGGTGCCCTGAATCAACTCCAGACGCACATCCGGGAAGAGCTCACGAAACGCTTTAATCACTGGCGGCAGGCTGTAACGTGCCTGCGTGTGGGTCGTGGCGATGGTCAGTACGCCTGAAGCATCATTGGTAAAGAGATCCGCCAGGCGGCGCACATTACTGGCCTCGTTGAGGATCCTCTCCGCGATGGTCAGCAATGCCTTGCCAGGCTCCGTCATGCCAAGCAGGCGCTTACCACGGCGGATAAAAATCTCAATACCAAGCTCTTCTTCCAGCTCGCGGATATGGCGACTGACGCCCGACTGGGAGGTATAAAGCATATTGGCGACTTCAGTCAGGTTGTAATCCCGTCTGGCCGCCTCACGGATAATTTTAAGCTGCTGGAAATTCACGATTCACTCCGGCACATCTGACATAACACTATTGTTAAAGTCAGTTGAGCTGCAGAACAAATAATAAAAACCAGCATCTTATGCTTTTATGGAATATCAGCTCACGAGCTGCAGTTCACGATTTTCCAGCGATGGCTTGCTCACCAGAGACATCAAAATTTCTTTTACCGCCTGCGCCTGCGGTGACAACGAACCGCGGGCTGACATGTTCAGCGACAGCGGTAAGCTCATGGATGGTGTCGTGATCCGCGCCATCCAGCCATTTGCCGCACTGCACAGTGCACGCGCGGCAGATTCCGGCAGAACCGTGACGCCCATCCCGCTGGCAATAGCCGCGGTCAGCGTTGAGATAGAGTCAATTTCGCCAATGATTTTTGCCGTCAGACGTCGCAGCGAGAACGCTTCGTCCACGCGCACACGCACGGCGCTGTAATCACGCGGCAGGAAGAGATTCATCTCTGCAACGGCAGTTAAATCAACGTTCTGCCCCGGGCAGTCACGCGTCCCTACCAGGTAAAGATCTTCTTTCAGCAGCGGCTGGCTGGTGATCCCGGCAACCGGAGAACGGTCATAAAGCACGGCCATATCCAGCTGACCATTAAGCAGCTTGTCATTCAGTACAGACCCGCTGTTCTCGTGCAGATAAACCAGCACATCCGGCAGTTCGGCACGCACGGCCTGCAACAACGGCATGGTAATAGAGGAGGCCGCCGTTCCCGGAGCCAGCCCGATGGAAACATGTCCGCTCAGCGTATGACCCACACTGTTCACCGCCAGCTGAGCCTGTTCGCACTGGCGCAGAATGGTACGAGCATGGGTATAGAGAATTTTGCCTGCTTCTGTTGGGGTCACGCCGCGTTTTGTGCGGATAAGCAATTGCTGATCCATCTCACCTTCCAGAGTCGCCACTTGCTGGCTCAGCGCAGGCTGCGCGATATGCAGCACTTCCGCCGCTTGCGTCAGGCTGCCAATATCGACGATTTTTACGAAGTATTTCAGTCGTCTTAAGTTCATTTTGCCCCCTGTTCGAAATGCTGTGCCGGTACTGGCTGTCGTTGTTGAACAGGTTTTGCAATATGAATGCCAGTTTTTCGAAGAGGTCTGATTTGTTGCTAACAGCCTGAAAATAAGGAAACCTAATCATTGATGTTGGTTTTATTACTGAAACAGCAGTTTATGATCTGCCCCATAAGGGGTATACCCGCACCATAACGGTGCATTTCGTTGTCAAAAACGTCACTTTGCTGATTTTGTCAGCAAACGATCAAAAGGCATTGATCCACCCTTTGACAAGCACCGCTGACGTCGATAATATGCGCTCCGTTCACACGATTCCTCTGTAGTTCAGTCGGTAGAACGGCGGACTGTTAATCCGTATGTCACTGGTTCGAGTCCAGTCAGAGGAGCCAAATTTAGAAAAGCCTGCTTTTAAAGCAGGCTTTTTGCTTTTCTGCGTTTCATCTCCATCGCATCTGACATAGCAATCTGCCCGCACGCATATTGAGACCAACGTGTCAGCAGCCGAACGACATTGACCAGCTGTTGACATAAAGCACAGATCCCCTCAATCACTTACCGGTGCAGACGTAACGTACTGGCAAGAGACGATATAGCCGATATAGCACAGGCCACGCCAAACACATAGACGGCAAACTGAGCGCCCGCGTGCCCTGTTAATCCATTCAACAATGCAATTATCATCGCAACCAACGCAGCACCAATAGATTGCCCTGCAGTTCTGGCGGTTGACAGTACTCCCGAGGCCGTTACCGTTCGGTTTGCCGCGACATTTGAAAACATTTCCTTGTTGTTTGGCGGAAGGAAGAAACCATAACCAATGCCGCAAACCGCCACGCGCCACAGAAAATCCCCCACCGTCGCGGCTTCCGGCAACAAAGCCAGTGAGCCTAAGCCAAGGCAAAAGACCATCACACCAACCGTGGATATCTGGGTCGGATTGAAACGGTTTGATAGCCTGCCCGCAAGCGGGGCGCAGAACGCCACGGCAACTGGCCACGGTGTAAAGATGTATGCGGATTCCAGTACGGAGTAGTGATAAGTATGCTGCAACACAAAGGGTAAGCCGACCAGTGCCATCCCCTGCGCGACAAACATGGAAACAGAAGAGAGCACCGCAAAGCTGTATTGCCTGGAACGAAATATATCAAGCGGCAATAATGGGTTCCTGGAACTCCTCTGGGCTTTTAAAAAGATGGCAAACAGCACGACAGACGCAACAGCGCAAAATATCAGCGTGCTATTCTCCCAGCGTCCAATTTGATCAACAGCAATAACCATCAAGCCTAATGCTGCCGCTGAGCTAATCGCCCCTCCCCAATCGAAACCCTTCTCTTTTTCGGTATCTTCCCCCAGGGAGATAAGCGAGAACACAACAGCAAGTCCTCCCAACGGGATATTGATATAGAACAGCCAGGGCCAGGACAGGTAAGAGATGATCAAACCACCCAACGCAGGACCAATGGCCGTGCCTACCGCGAATACCAGTGCATTCAGTCCAAATATCGTTCCCAGCGCATTGGGTGGAAAGATCACCCGATACAGACCTAATCCAACGCTTATCATCACCGCATAACTCACCCCCTGGAGTACGCGCATGGCAACCAGTACGCCAAAGGTCGGCGAAAGGCTACAGCCCAGCGAAGACAGAGTGAACAACACCATCCCGGCCGTGTAGAAACGTCGCTCCCCTATCCTTGTTCCCAGCGATGCGCAAATCAGCATCGTCGCAGCGCTGGCAACCTGATAGCCGTTGGTAATCCAGATACTGGAGGCCGAATCTACCTGTAATGCACTGGCAATAGAGGGCAAAGCAATATTGACAATGGAACTGTCCAACGACGCCATCAGAACGCCTATCAAAATAGCCGCAGCAGCCAAATAGCGCCTTGGCGTCTCAAACCCTTGTTCTAAGGTACTGCTAACGCTTACCAACGACATATACTCAAATCCTGTACTGGAATGAAATTACGCGCAAAGACTTTCGCTCTCAACGCCAGCTCCTTCGAGGTAAGCCAGCATGCCCAACATAAGTACCTCTTCAGGTCGGGCGATCACGGGAGAACGTGGTGCTTTCCAGTCCTGTTTACTCCCGTTTATACGGATACTCCTGAGGAAACAGTAGGTCGTGAGAACATAAAACCGATTACGCATACTCTCGCCCATCAGCGGAATCAGGCCTGAAATCCCCCCTATTTCCGGGATTTCACTCAGAATATTGCCGTAGTCTTGTTTCGCCAGAACAAACATAAGTTCATCTGACATCGGTACTATTTTGACTGCATCTTCAACCTCGGCTGCCAGTTCATGCCAAAACGAAAATGCAAACCGGGAAAAACCGAAAAGCGGATCGAGACCACGGACAGAAAAATCAGGGTCAATAAAGCTGGTCTGAGAACGTTCTTCGTTGTAGAGCACGTTACCAAAATGAAAGTTGAAATGCGCCTTTTCAACCGAACGAAATGCTTCGCTCCTGGCCATTTCCAGCGATTTTTCAAAGACCTCTCTGGCAGAGATATTGAAGCGAGTGCCATTGAGCAAAACCGATTTATTAAAGAGATCGTGCGCAAAACGCGTACCTTCCCACTCCTCCATCAATCGGGCTGGCATATCGTTCGCCAACGCAGAATGGCTATCGATTTCAAGGCTGATGGCCTTTTGTATATTTTCCAGCGCAGACTGAACAATTCTCCGCCGCTCTGCCAGCGATCGCCGCTCATCAAACACGATGTTGGATAACGGGAGTGAGTTTTTCTTTTCAAGAACATAGAATTGCCGACCGGCGGCCAGCCCGTCGTGCAAAACCGGAACCATAAGTTCAGGATAGATTTCGTATAATGCTTGTATCTGCTCGACTTCAGCTTTTAGTTTTCCATTAAAAGCTTCAGACCTCGCGGTCTTCACGACAAAACCAGAGCTCAAAAAATCAACGGTATGTGAACTTGTCATTTCTCAATCCCCAAAAAAGTGGCAACGGGTAGTCCCTGCGCAATATTGCGTGCTACGTCCCGAACAACAGCCGTATAACCGACCGTATTGTTAACAAATGACTGGATGATGACTTCACTCAGATTTTGGTTTGCCAGATACGCAGGGCGGAGAATTAGCAAATGATTCGGGTCAGAGAGAATTGTTGAGCACCGGCGTTCATAGGCATAAGCCCGTCCCCCCAGAGGTGTCCTGGAGCCCATGACAATATGAGGATGCGCTTTGCTTACACGCTCAATAGCCTCTTCAATGAGACTGATGCTTAACGCGCCATTATCTTTAACGATAAAGCGGTTTATCTGATATCCTGGCGCATGAACTGGGGCACGTAGCGATACGGTATTTACCAGCGGTGCCCACGGCATTACTTTTTTCTGGCTCATCGCAATTTGGGAAAAACCAGGACGGAGATTGTCACGCGCATCCTGCATTCGTCCCTCAAACGATCGAGTACCAAGCACGCCATTGGGCGTGTCAGGATGCACAATATCGGTTTCAACCGCCACAATATGAGAAGTGTTGCAATTAATGGCGCTGAGTGCGCCGCTCACAACACGCAATGAAGCATGCATACCATTGGTCTGGCAGGATCCCAAACAGTACATGCCGGATTGAACGACCTGGCGTTGTATCGTGCTAATATCGTCGCGGGTCAGATCTCCCAGACAACCGTAGATACTTGGCAGGCTATCTGCCTCAGCAACACCCAACACAACGTCGGCCAGCTCCAGCATATTTCTGGCCACAGGGCTGTTCAGATCCATATCCTGTTTGCTGGTCGCGATAAACCCAATATCAAAACGCCCTTCGACCAGCGGTCCCCCTTTAGCTAAATCGCCAAAGAAGAAATGAATTTCACGACCGTCAACTAGCAGGGTTTCACTGTTGATAATGCTGACCCGGGATTGTATACCGGGATGTGCCATAGCCAGACGAGCCACAATGCCGTCAATCGGACGCAGCTCTGGATAATGTTTATCGACAGAAGGTGGATTCGTTACAACGGTCTGAATCGCGAAACCATCCTGCTGCGGATCGTTCTGAATCAACAGGTTTGCACCAATCTCAGCACCACAGCCAACCAGTATTGCCTTTTTCACTTCAATCACCTTTAACCCTATGAATTTACGCAAATATGTTGAGAAGAACTTAATCCCATGAAAACATTTTCAGGAAGTCAATGACGGGCATATCATCCAGCTTCGCCCCTGACGTCAGGGTCTCGGCCAGACTATCCGCCCTATCACGCAGCGGGCTGTCAGAAAGATTTAGATGGAATTTCGTCAGAAGTGCGTCGAAACATTCTTCACGACGACGGACATGACCGAGCGGATATTCGATAAGTGCCGATATTTCTTCCGCCATCCCATGACACTTGATATAGAGCGCATTCGGGATCGCGCGTTTCTCCGGGTCGTAGTAGCTTTCGGTAAAAGAGGGACGTTCAGTGCAGGTAATTTTCTGGCGTAACGCCTCCAGTCGGGGATCTGAAGCAAGCGGTTCATGAAAATCCTTAATGGTCAGATTTCCGGTTTGAAGCCCCACAGCAATCATGTACTGGAGACAGTGATCGCGATCGGCAGAATTATTCAGTGCACCAGATTTATCAATAATTTGAATCGCTGGACGTGTGGTTTCCACACGAACATATTCGATACTCTCAGGGGAATAACCTTCATCTATTATCCGCTTACGAAGGCAAATAGCCGCCTCAACTGCGGTCTGGGCATGATATTCAGCAGGATTGGGAACTTTGAACAGGATATTCTGGATGACAAAATCTGATAAATTACGCGTCAGATTGAACGGTTGTCCTCTCAGTACCGCATCATCAAATCCCCAGCGACTGGCTGTGAGTGCCGTTGGATATCCCATCTCACCAGTTTGCGCAAACAGCGCAAACTGCAGGCCACGTGCCGTTGCATCTCCAGCAGCCCATGATTTACGTGTCCCCGCATTTGGCGCATGTCGATAGGTTCTAAGAGAATGGCCATCGATAATCACATTGGACAGTGCGCTGAGCGCTTGATCCTTTGATAACCCCAGAATCTGGGCAGCAGCGATTGCAGAGGCCACCTTGACCAACACGACGTGATCAATGCCCAGCGCATTAAAACAGTTAGACAGGCACAGTACACCATGAATTTCATAAGCACGAATCATCATGTTCAGTACGGCAGCCATATTGACAGCCGACTGATGACTATCGGAGAGACTACGCCACGCCGCAGCAGCCAGAATAGCCCCCAGGTTATCGGATGGATGCCCCCATTCTTGCGCAAGCCATGTATCGTTAAACTCAAGCCAGCGGATCATTGAGCCGATCTGAAACGCCGCTTCGATCGGCCCCAGGCGTAGTGCGGTGCCCACTACAGGTACACCCTGGCTGTTTTTACTGAATTGCACACTGCGCATCAGCCTGGAACAATCAGAATCAGTAGAGGCAGCAATCGCACACCCTATCGAATCCAGCAGACAAAAACGCGCCAGGCGGAGCGTCTCATTATCAAAGGTTGCTTGCTCATAAGCATAGTCAACCAGCTCGATCATTATTTTATCAAACTCAGCGTGCGCCATATTTTATCCCATATACGAAAAGAATTTTTCACTAATACGAATAATGAAGGCCAGGGAAGGCATAAATTTGCATATAAATAATTAGATAACCAGTTGATCTACAAGTGCAAAGTAAAAATCCAGGCCTCACACATAAAATCGTAATTTGCATGGCAATAAAAAACCAGCGAATAAAATCGAGGTATACATCGAAAAGATTGATACCCCGCCGTATTATGGTGTGAGTAGTCGATACAATAGGATTTTAAAGCGCGCAGGATATTAAAAAGAAATATGTGGATTAATGCCAAACCGTCTCTGTAAAAACGTTCCGACAACATTCATTGCAAGCCAACAAGGAGGGAGACACTGTGGAACTCTGCACAATCTCATCAGTAAGCAATTGATAAACATATCATTATTTATACTGGATTTTTGGGTGACGACAGGAATAAGTGATTAAATTTCAACCACCCCTCCCAATTTTTGTTCGTTCAACACTTTGGATTAGAAACATAGTGACAAACTCATTGCCATAAATTATAAACATTATCGAAACAATGAGTTAACTTTCAGCATGAGGTCTCAAATGAAGATAAGTGAACTTCTTGCCTTCGTGACAGTCGTGGAGACAGGGAATATAACCCAAGCCGCAGAGCGCCTGAATCGAGTGCAATCCAGCATCTCCCACCGAATACGGAGCCTGGAGGATAACCTTGATGTCATCCTTTTAGACAGAAGAACAGACGGGTGCTCACCTACTGCGCAAGGCCAGATACTTTATGAGTATGCGCTAAAAATTCTTAACCTCGCGGATGATTGCAAAAACAACATCTCCTACTCTAAAAACAGTCAGTTGACCATTAGGGTTGGGATAATTGAATGCTTACCTCCCTATATTATTAGTTCATTGATCGATTTAGGCCAGGATCTAGGCTGGAATATCGACATTTCTATAGGAAATACAATAAGTTTACTCAGCGCCTTCGATAAAAATGAGTTCGATGCGGTAATCATCGGTGCCGGTTTTTCCAATGCACAACATGCGCGAACCCTATTACTCTCCAGTGAATTGGTGATTATTACTGAGAAAAGTCATCCTCGTATAACCGATATATCCAGTCTGGATGGCGAGGTTTTTTTGCTTAGTAGCAAAAAATGTGCAACTTCAACGCGCAATTTCAATGTGCTCTTCGATGAAGGAAATAT
The DNA here is from genome assembly GCF_046622475.1 of Enterobacter sp. LM3. NCBI lineage: Bacteria > Pseudomonadati > Pseudomonadota > Gammaproteobacteria > Enterobacterales > Enterobacteriaceae > Enterobacter > Enterobacter sp. LM3. The sequence goes on from NZ_JBJURN010000002.1 coordinate 203,738, forward strand.
CACACCAAAACGCGTGGTTGAATGTGGATCCTATCCTGTGCTGTTTTCAAGCATTGCCGCTGGTAAAGGAGTGTCGCTCGTATTGCGTTGCTCGATCAGTAGTGAAGTAAAGAGCAAGATAAAAATTCATCAGCTATCCGGCCAGTTCAATGATTTCAAAATAGAGCTTTTATCCCGAACAGACTGTGCCTATCTGGATAGCGCCAAATTTACAGATATGGTGGCTTCCGTCTTTCAGGACCCACGGCTGCGCGATGTCGGCTACTAGCATACTTGTACAGGCATTACACGGTATCCTTTCATCAGGAGCACTATTGATAAAATTCACTAAACGGAGATACCGTGTCGTTTATGGAGGAGCCGATAAAAGGTTTCAGGTTTCTTACTGATTAAGCAGTAAAGAGTGGGAGAGCATCTACTTAACGCATGCCCTCCCACCGGATGAACGGAAGCCACCTCGTGCTTTGATGAGGCAATGCCCTGGTAGCAGTGCATTTCCGGTGTTACGAAGATTCGCGAATGCTGATCAACTTTTTCGTTCTGAACTTCACCAGAATGATTTTCATCATCGGTACTTCAAAGTACTTGTACACAAATGACGCGCAGGCAATTGACAGAATCAGCGTAACCGCAATAAGCCCTCCTCCTTCCACCAGATCAAACTTCCTTCCCGCCGTCAAATTCAAAAAATAGAAGAGCACTAAAAAATGTACCATATAGAATGCATAGGAGATCTCACCTAACCAAACCGATGTATTATGGTTAAATACCGTCTTTCTGGTTTTTAAATCATCACCCGCAAGAGAAGTAATTAACAAACAAACTGGAATGATAAATACAACACTCATACTGAACTGGAATGGGATATACATAGATCCGATATATGTTGCAACAAGTAAGGCAAGCGAGGTAATTTTCGGCAGCATGATTTCCCGTCCATTGATCAGCAATCGCGCAGCAAACATACCGGCCAGAAACTCAAAAATTCGTGCTGGTGGGAAAATATATGACATCCAGAAGTGATGCTGGGAAATGGGAAAAGCCCCCATCATTTTATTCGGTTCAACCCAGCTATAAATGGACATTTGGACCAGGAAGGAGGCTGCAGTGACAGCAATTAATCCCAGAAAATCATACTTTTCAGGTATGGCTTTCATTATTCTAAAAAGGAATGGGAAAGAGAGATAAAACATCGCTTCAATGCATAAAGACCAACTGGGTCTGTTGCCCACAAAGAAGTATCGCACATCGTCAAACCAGGTATTCAACAACAGTAGATTTGATGACCATAATTTATACTGATAAATACTAATTGCACCAATTATAAATGCAATGGCCCAGGTCAGACAATGAGTGGGGTAGATTTTAGCAAAACGCCGCAGGTAAAAATCCCCGACAGTATCGCTATCTTTGGCTGACCACACCATAATAAATCCGCTTAGTATAAAGAAATATGAAACCCCTAACCATCCGGCCTTACTAACCATAACCGTATAAATATGCTGAATGGTTGGGTCTGCAAATGGAGCAAGATCGCTGGGCAGGGATGAATGAAATAAAAAGACTAAAAAAGCGGCCCAAAATCGACTTCCGGTGATCGAAGGCAATTTGGGTCGCAACGATAACTCTCCTGTAGTCATTGGGTTCCTCCCCGATATTTTATTAGCTTCGCCGTGAATAGCATCATCATTGACTTTTCTGGTTATTACAAAATTCATTACACACCCCTATAGATAGTATTTTTATCGACAATTTATTTCCAAACTAATATTAGACTACAGGTATGAAACATTAATAACGGCAAAGCAATATCTTCCCGGATCAATAGAAACCAGGCTGTTAAAAAACTAACGCACGGAGAACTTATTTATATTCTGCAATCACCACTTTGTTCATTGCTAAATATCGACAATTCCGTATCCTGACTGGCGTTTTTCTATATAGCTAAATCCTTGCTCCCCCAAATGCATTCCACCAACAAGGATCCTGTCTGAGCTAACGATATCAAGGATCCTGACTCGTGTCTCTGCTGCCAATTGTGGATCCGAATCGAAGGCTATCGATACATCTGGTTTTAATAATTGGATATGGGGAAAATGGACAATATCGCCCCAAATTAACAAATTTCCATTACTACCCTCGATTCTGTATCCCGTATGACCAGGTGTATGGCCTTTTAATGGAATCGAAAAGATACCAGGTAAAATTTCACCTTCACTAATTAAACGAATTTTATTCTGATACTTTTTGAATATACTCCGCGCTAAAAGGAAATTACCTTTAACACGATCGCTGACAGACTCAAAATTTTCATCATCTTCTATGTAATTAAATTCATCAGCGCTGATCAGCAATTCCGCAAAAGGAAAAACGGCCTCTCCTTGTGAGTTTATCAACCCACCAATATGGTCAGGGTGGGTATGTGTGAGCAGCACTGCATCAATATCATCAGGTTTGATCCCAAGTTCAGCAAGATTGTTAACCAGGTTACCTCCCCAGCCCTTAATACCACCGGCACCACTATCGATCAGGATGTTCTTCCCTTTCCGTCGGACCAGAAAAGTATTAATATGAACCGCATTATGCTCACGTATGCAGGCATTGTCCTGAATTTGTCTACACTCAGACTCGTCTACATTTGCAAGCAGTCCAAAATCAACCTGGAGATAGCCATCGCTTACCGCGGTGACAGAGACATCACCAAGATTCTTCAATGGAAATTTTTCACTCATGATTTATCCTTCAATTTTTAGCACTAATACTATCAGCGTCGTAAAGAAAACAGCGAATTCTCGCCACAACGCCCATTTTTTCTTTAATTAAGATATCAACCTGATGCAAAAACTCATCCATTACAGGTTTGCTACGAAAAACTTCCTGTCTGAGTTTCGCCTCAAAATAAACAGGTGTCCCAAAACCTATCTCCGTAGTTAAATAGCTAATGTGGATATTATTTTCTTTTGCTTTCAGAATTTCCATGGCCAGATTAGCTAAAGAAGTTGAGAACTCAGCAAAAGCACTGGAAGCTATCCGGTGACTTGCAGATGTATAAATAGCAATGCTGGGCATTTGATGTCAGCTCCTGTGAATAAATATCATTACGTAATTAAACCACCCCAACCTTAAATTAGGCGCATTCTTTTTATAACATCAGGATTAACAACCGTACCGATCCCGGCATCACCACGACGGAGTTGGTCAATCAATTCCATACCTTTTATGACTTTTCCGAATGCAGTATAATTTTGATCCAAAAAATGGGTTCTGGTTGAGGTGATAAAAAATTGATGGCAGGCACTATGCGGATTTCTCGATCTCGCCATTCCGAGAGTACCGCGTTCAAACGGTAGGTTATTAAATTCCGCAGCCAGCTTAGGTAATGATTTGTGATCAAACTCCGTATTCCTTACCGGGTCACCCGTTTGCGCCATGAACCCCTCAATAACCCGGGAGAATGGTATACCCTCATAAAATGATGACTGCACCAATGTTTTTATTCTTGCTACATGATTAGGTGCAACGTCTGAAAATAATTGCAGCGTTACGGTTCCGCTATTCAGTTCCATCTCAATGATTTCACCTTGAACATCTAACCATCTCAACGCAGCAGGAAGCACTACGGCACCAGTGCATAAACCCAGGCATCCACCGATAAACAACCGACGATTCATATAATTGACTCCATTCCCACAACAGGGATTTCCACCCGCTGCTATATTTATTCATTAACAGCGCTCATGCACTCCTTATCGATTCTGATGACCGTCAATGTGTATTAACCTTCTCGATAAACGAAATAATTTCGTCGGTGAGCGCATCAGGTTGTTCGAAATTTGGTAAATGAGAAGCACCAGGAATGACATGTAATTCTGCATTGCGCTTTTGCGCCAGACGCTGCGCATAATCTTGTGGCGTCAGTTTGTCCTCTGCACCTCTGACCACAACGGCCCTGACACCGGGAATATGCATATTTGTCAAATCAGTATCGGCAATAGCTAAAGAACAGCCAGAGAAAGCTTCAACCGTTGTACGACGCAGCATCTGCCTTAGGCCATCAGCCTCGGGAGAGTCGATAAATTTCGGCGTAACCCAATTGCTGATAATGCCCCTTTCAAGATGCTCAAGACCATGCTGGAAAACATCTTCCGCCCGCGCACGCCATACCGAAGGTGGAGCGGCATTCACCAGTGAGGTATCGATAATAACCATACCCAGTACCCGTTCAGGCAATTTGAATCCGATCCATTGCGCTATCGTGCCACCTATCGAGACCCCGGCGACATAAAACGTATTGATTTTCAGGTGATCCAGCACAGAGATAACATCATCGGCCAGATCGGACATTGAAAACGGTAACGCATTGACCGCACTTAGCCCGTGCCCCCGAATATCCAGTCTGACAACACGATAGCGTTCGGTTAATCGCGGCATCTGCAAATCCCAGAGGTGCAAATCCGTTCCCAGGGAGTGAAGAAGTATCAATGTCGTCGCATTTTCAGCTCCCTGTACGTCGACATGCTGAGTTAATTTAAGTGGTCGGATAAACATTTAATGCTCCGTATTATTATTTTTACTTTTATCATAGGCTCCACATAATGTGATCCAGGCCCCCCCTCAGATACACCAGTGAAACACTAAAATGATGGATATAACGTCCTCCACATTCTTGTTAGTATTATTAGAGCAATTGTCATCCCTGCTCTAATGGATAATTTCGATATCTCTATCGAAATTGTTGATGCGTGAAAGGGTCTAATGAGCAGAGGCCGCACCCGCGCACGGCCCTATACAGGGGGATTTTTCGGTATAAACAACGCGTGGAATTTGCCAGTCTTTTACGTTAGCTACACTCTGGCGGAAAAACCGGCAATATCTTCAGAGCCCAATCTTCACCGGCATACCTGACCGACGTTCCAGCACGGCACCAGCGCCTTCGGCGGTGAGTTGCGCCCGTAATGCAGGCGAGATCGGCAGTGGCACTTTATTCGTCGATTCAAATTCAGCGCGGTTACGTGACAGCGGCTCATGCACTTCTACCCAATGGCTACCATCCGGTTCAGTGGTCGTTTTGACGGGACGATCGATAAACTGCACACGCGTGCCTACCGGCACGTTATCGAACAGGTATTTAATATCATTGTTGCGCAGGCGGATGCAGCCCTGGCTGACACGCAAGCCAATACCAAAGTTGGCATTAGTGCCATGAATAGCGTACAGCTTACCAATGTAGATCGCATACAACCCCATAGGGTTATCCTCACCCGGTGGCACGTAGGCCGGTAATGTTTTCCCCTCTTTTGCATACTCACGTCGGGTGTTCGGCGTTGGCGTCCAGCCTGGCGCTTCCTGCTTGCGCTCTACTCTCGTCACCCAGTTACGTGGCGTTTCGCGTCCTGCCTGACCAACACCAATTGGCAAAACATCCACGGTATTGCTCCCCTCCGGGTAGTAGTAGAGCCGCATTTCAGCCACGTTAATCACGATGCCCTGACGTGCGGTGTCCGGCAAAATCAGCTGCTGGGGAATGGTTAGCGAAGTACCGGCTTTCGGCAAAAAGGGATCCACGCCAGGATTGGCTTCCAGCATGTTGCTCAGCCCTTGCCCGTACTGCGCAGCATAATACTCCAGCGGTTGGGTATTTCCTTTCGGAACGACCACCGTTAACGGGGCACCGACAAGACGGCTACCCTCAGGTGGAAGCGGATACGTAACGGCCAGAGCACAAGGGGCGACGGCGGCAAGCACCAGAGCAAGCGTGGATAAACGGATCATAATTTCCCTGTTATAAAACATGGTAGTGATAGGCTAACTATAACCTCTGGTTGAAGATTTTGTGAGGAAAGCCATACGAACAGACCATCTCTTCGCTGGCACATCATGCAGAAAAACCCGCATCCAGTAATCTATTCATGTTAAAAACCAGCACAATATGCTAAAGAAATCGTGCCAGAATAGAGAGGCTTGAACAGGTCAGGAGGACACGATGCTGGAAAATATGAAAGCATTCAGAATGGTGGTGGAGTGCCAGGGGTTCCGCGCTGCGGCGATCGCCATGAAACTCTCACCCGCCATGATAAGCCGCAGAATTGAAAAGCTGGAATGTGAAGTTAATGCGCAGCTTATCAAACGCAATTCTCGGCGCATTTCCCTGACGTCGGCAGGAGAACAATTTTATCAGCGCTGTCAGCTGATTATCGATGAATATGAATCCTGCCTCAGGGATGTGAAAAGTCTCAGTAACGAGATCAGCGGTAGCCTCAAGGTGGGTATTCCCCACTCGATTAATAACCAGCACGTCATCCCGCATCTGAAATCATTTTTTGAGCGTTATCCGAATATAAAGCTGGATATTGTGACCGGAAATCACTGCATGGAGTTGTTCAGCCACGGCTTTGATCTGGCGCTTCAGTGTGGACCGTTACCCGACAGCAACCTTTACTACACGTTGATTGGCTACTGGCGAAAACACACTTGTCTTTCGCGAGGCTATGCGCTGCAGCATGGCATTCCGCAGCATCCTGACGAACTGCACAAGCACACCTGTCTTCTGCACTTTGATAATCACCGCCGCAGCTGGAAGTTTGTTATTGAGGACGAACCCGTTGAGATCCGTCCTCATTACGTCTCCAGAGTCAGTAACAGCCTCGATCTCTGCAGTATGGTGCATCACGGGTTGGGAATATGTTACCTCCCGGACTTCACGCTGAAAGCGGGGATTGAGTCAGGCGACATCATCACCGCGCTTGATGCCTTTATGCCTGCACCGCTGCCGATGTATGTGGTGCACATCAATCCTCACCCGTCCCCCAAAGAACAGGCGTTTATTGATTTTATCCGAACCCTCAACCTTGCGACCGCCCCGGCTCCAGCATCCTGAGCGGGTTCAGGCGGGTGACAGCATCTCTTCGCTCTGCGTCAATCCCGGCGGCCTGAAACCAGCGGTGACTGTCTTCCAGCCAGTCACCGATGTCAGGCTGTCCTGGCTGACCCAAATCGGAGCTATAGACCACGTTTTTCACTCCTGTCAGCACCTCATACAGATCGTCAAGTGGCTGATAGCCGAGGTAGACAGTCAACGCACATTGCTCAACATAAAGCCAGTCGTGTTCTCCCAGCGCCCGTAGCTCGCTGGCAGAGAACCCCGTCATGGGGTTCGCAGGCTGATTCAGCATAAGACGACAACCCCCTACCCGCTCGACGGCCTCAATAAGACGCAAGGTTTGATCTTTCGTGGCGTGCCCGGACGAGATCACAATGTCATGATGCCTGGCGAAATAGATTAATGCCTCTACCTCAGGGCGCAATTTACCGTCCTCATCCGCGATCGTGAGCGGTAGCCCGGCAAAATGTCGGGCATATTCGTTGCTGAAGGTTCGGGACAACGCACTCTTGTGCGCTGTGGGAATCACCGTTGGCAGATGCACCAGCAACCGGGGAGCACCGTCGAACTGATACTGACTCAACGCCTGGCGGACAACGTTGAGGTTGATCCCCCCGGCGGCTGCGTTCAGCACCACCGATCCAAACACCGGCAGTGCCATCTCCTGCATCGCGGCGGCCAGAGCGCTGACACTCCCCAGATGATTCTTTAACACCACGCCCCCCTGGTGCCGGGCGTACCGTTCTCCGGCCTCCGCTGCGGAATAACGCCGGTGATAGCTGTCCGGACGAGCATGATAGTGGACGTCAAGGAAACGCAACCGGGGGGCCCAGTAGTCAAAAAACTGACGGGTCATGCTTTCGCTTCCCAGGGAACATGGTAGCCAAGCTGTTGGCGGGCAACGTCAAGCGACGTGCCGCCATTAATGGCACCGATGATTTTCCGCTCCGTGTTCTCAACATTTTCAGCCCGGCGGATCACCTCTTCCAGATGTTCGCCAGGGATCACCAGAACACCGTTGTCATCCCCGAACACCCAGTCACCCGGGCAAACCGTCACGCCACCGATATCCAGCGCACACTGTACCGCACTGACCCGTGCCCGGTTTTTCCCGGAAACCATATAGATATTGCTGGAAAACAAGGAGTACCCCATCTGGCGGATATCCGCGATATCCCTGGCTGAGCCATAAATAACCGACCCGGCGATACCTTTTTGCAGCGCTTTGGTGGTCAGAATGTTGCCCCAGCTCGTGCAGTCTGTACGTCCGCCATTGTCCACGACAATGACCGCCCCAGCCGGTACCTCATCAATGTAATTTCCTGCATTCATAAACTGATTTTTCTCAGGCGTACAGGATTCATACTTGACGGTAAAAGCTGGCCCCGCAATTTTTTTACCACCCGCCTGCGGCTTAATACCGGCCAGCCCACCCGCAATATACAAACTGTCCAGCGCATCCGAGATGGCAGCCGTATCCAGCGCCAGCAGGCGCGTCTGAAGGGTATGTTGAGTTGTCATGGTTGTTTTATCCATTTTGCGTTGTCAGCGTTTTCAATACGCACCAGGCGGCGTATTCCGGGAGGTTCTGCGCCAGAAGTGCTCTGTTCATCGGGAAAGTCATCTGATGCGTTTTGCCATCCTGATGGCGAACCGACATCGTCATCTGCCCCAGGCGTTCACCGCTACTCAGAAGATCGGTCAGCGAGGGGGCGACCGTAACGTCAATTTGCACCGGAGATTCACCCCGCCGGGAGCGGCACTCTGCAGGCAAGTATGTAGAGAGTTCGGCATCTGACGTTTGCCAGCGTACGCTGCACGCGTCCTGCAAAATTTCGCCTGCCGTTTTATTACGTTTGCTGACCAGATAAGGGCGCAAGGCGAGATCCAGGCTTTGCCTTACCGGCAACGGTAAAGGGCTATGCTCAGGCGTCTCAATCTGCACAATCACATAAGGGCTTTTCCATAAAAAATGCACATCCCAGGCGGAAGACGTGACTAAGGCATTGACGATGGAACCCACTTCGCTTTCACTGATCCCAATAAGCGTCCAGCTGTGTTTTTTCCTTTCAGGCTCACGTGTCCCTTTGTCTGATAACGCATCATCCAGCATCGGCAAGGCCTGAGAAGGCGGCCCCGGCAGAACAACCAGCCGGCTTCCCGCGACGTGGGCGCAAAATCCAGGTGCTGTCCCGAAGGCGTTATCCAGTACGGTCGTCCCTTCAGGGAAACGCGCCTGAAGGCGGTTTGAAGGATCGTTTTTCACCCCAAACGCCCTGAGCTGTGTCTGAATGGTCTCCCACACCCCCTCGTCGTGAACAAGCGGTTTGCCGATGGCGTGTGCCACCGCTTCGCGGGTTTTATCGTCGGAAGTGGGACCAAGCCCACCACAAATAACAATCAGATCGTCCTGACCGATGCGTGAGGTAACGAGTGAGCTAATCTGCGAAAGATTATCTGCACAGGCCGCCTGAAATCTCACCTGATACCGTGATTTTTCAAGACGCTGGCTAATATGCTGCTGATTGCTGTTAACGTATTGCCCTGACAGGAGTTCATCGCCAATGGTGATAACGCTGGCGGTTTTACTAATGACTGGCTGGGTCAGTTCACGGAGGATCGCCTGCGCCATCTCGTCGGTCGTCGCCGTACCGCCTAAATCGTAGGTGGCAACCTTCCCGTCCCGAATAACGCGATCGACAACCTGCTGCAGTTTTTCCGCCTGCGGCCCAAAGCCCAGGTATTCCAGCATCAGAGCGATGGTGTAAAACATGGCGCACGGGTTGGCTTTCCCCTTCCCGGCCATCCCCGGCGCACTACCGTGTACGGGTTCAAAGTAAGCCACCTGACTACCGATATTGGCGCTGGGTGCCAGGCCAAGCCCTCCCATCACGCCTGCCGCCAGATCGGACAAAATATCACCGAACATATTTTCAGCGACAATCACACCAAACTCATGGGGCTTACGTACCAGCCAGAGGGCAATCGCATCCACATTGTGGATGTCCGCCGTGATATCCGGAAAACGGGCGGCTACCTGATGGAAAATCGTTGCCGCAAAATGGCCACTCTCACGCATCACATTCGGTTTATCCGCAAAAGTGACGCGGGTAAAATGGTGTTTGCGCGCATAGTCAAAGGCTGTCTGAAACAGGCGCTCCAGCCCATAGCGGGTTTGCAACCGCACGGACCAGGCCGCCTCTTCCGGGCCATACTTTTCAAGATTCGGGTGTTTAAGCCAGCCAGCAACCTCTGGCCCCACGCCTTTAAAATCCATCCCCGCGTACAACCCTTCGGTGTTTTCGCGGATCACGCAGCAGCGGAAGGGACGGCGATCGCCGGACACATATTTCACCGGGCGGATATTGGCATACAGCCCCAGCTTCTGACGCAGTTGAATCACCGGGGAAACATACTCAATCGCTTGCTGTTGCAGCGACAAAGGCAATGCCTGTTGAGCCTGTACTTTTCCCTTACTGGTGATTGCCCCCAGAAGCACCGCGTCCGCATGGGCAATCTGTTCCCAGGTTCGGGCAGGCACAGGGTTGCCTTCCCGCTCCCAGCACGTCCAGCCTATCTCGCCAAACGTCAGAGTAATGGGAAGCCCCATCGCGCTAATGACGGGTAACGCCGCTTCGCAGACTTCCTGACCAATGCCATCCCCCGGTAAAACCAGCACATTTTTTTTCATAAGGTTGCAATCCATTCGTTTAGCAGGCTGTTCATCGCGATGGGGTTATCATTCCACGGACGCATACCGGCTCCCGGAATACGTTTGTAAGTGTGCAGAGGACGGTGGCTATGGGTTTGGTTTTCCCATGAAGCCAGCTGGGATTTTTCACCCACAATCGCAAGGTATTTCCCGTCATAACGGGCGATGTCGGCACGGGCATCCATCTTCAGCAACAGTGAGAATCCCGTTAACATTCGCTGGATCGCGGACATTTTCCCGGCATCCGGCAGCGTAAATGTGGCCTCCGGGGCTGGCTGGCCTTCCGGTAAAACATAGTGATGCAGGACATCCACCGCGGGCCCAAGCTCACCTTTTTCGAGCATTGAAACCAGGCGCACCAGGCGTGTGGTTAATTTTTCGTCCGCAAAGCCTGGCGCACTGACGGTGACGACCCCGCTCACCCCACGCAAATGGGGTGCCAGCATCTGCGCTAATGTGCCCGCCATTGCAAACCCCACCAGCAGCCAGGGGCGTTGAGAGCGGGAGTTCAGCGTCTGACAAAGACTCTCTATTGCGCTCTGTGGATCATCACGTTCAATCAGGCTCAATGTGTCGATGACCGTAACCGAATATCCCTTTTGTTCCAGCAACGTCACCAGCGGGGCACAAAACGCACCACCGTCCCAGACGGGCATCACCGGTGCCAGAATGACTGCGTCCTGCGTTTTCATGCCGCCGTCTCCGTGATGACGCTATCGATGGCGCTGAATGTGTTCTCTCTGGCTTCCGACAGTTTCTCTTCAATCATTTTCCGGTGATCCACGCTCAGGTTTTTCACCCCCAGGATCATGTCGACCACGCTACGGTGCGAGGCGTTATAGCAGGCCTCAGACTCAAGCTGATGAACCTGGTTGAAGATCCATTCCGTTTGATAACGCTCTTGACCTTCATCGAAATTGCACAGCGACAGCCAGGTTTCCAGGGCCAGATTCCCCGCCCCTTTTCCCATACCGGTGAGTGAACTGTCGATAAAGGTCGCCCCGGCTTTAACAGCTTCAATGGAATTTGCCATTGCCAGACCCAGGTTATCGTGCGCGTGGAAACCCACCTCCAGACGGGTGGTACATTTAAGGATGTTCACCAGACGAGCCGTCTGTTCAGGCCGCAGGCTACCGTTAGAATCCGCAATATAGATAATATCGGCCCCGGCCTTCTCGCATTGCGCCGCAACCTCGACAAGCGTTTTCGCGTTAATTTGACTGGCACGGGTAAAGTTCATGCTGACGCTCAGGCCATTTTTTTTCGCGAACTCACATAGCGCCAGCGCGGGTTGTGGATTATCGGTTTTAATACAAATACGAAGCATCGCCACACCCAGCATTTTCATGCTGATGATATCTTCCTGGTCAATATTGTGTGGGTGCGCAATAACCACTAATTTGGCTTCAGGTACCGCATTGTGGATCTGCTGGATATAACTATCGCAAGACATTCCTGTCATCCCAATATCGGGAATAGGTTTAAATGAACCGTTCCGGTAACCAATTTCAATCCATTCCACACCGCTGTCTACCAGAGCCCGGACATGCTTAATGGCGTAATCTGTCGGGAAATGAAAGTTGTTCTGATAACCGCCATCCCGCAATGTGACATCTATATTATTAATCATTGATATTACTCTCTTTGTTGGAGACAAATTCCATAAATCCAGATTGACCAAAAACATAAACGAGGAAACCGAGCACGCAGACGCAGGCAATAATGAATGCCGTCATGCCAGGCGCATGAGCTGAAAGTTTCCCAATCAGGAAGGTTGCGATGGCTGCACTACCGAGCTGTAATGCGCCCATTACGCCAGAGGCGGTACCGGATGCCTGTGGGTGTGCAGCAATGGCCGAAGCCGTGCCCAATGGAAGCAGAAAACCGTTACCGAAGGTCAGAATTGAGATGGTGATAATACTGGTCAGCAGCGGTACAGGGCTCAGGTACATCTGCAGGGCAAAAATGATGCCGCCCACAACAAAAATGCGATATCCCTGGCGAATCGTTTCTTCAATACCCACGCTGCGGGAGCGTTTTTTGGCAGTAAGATTTCCGGCCACATAGCTCACGGAAAGTAAAATATAGGTGTAACCCACATAAACCGGCGAAAGCCCCAGTCTGCCAAGCATAAACGGTGACTCGACGATATAAGCAAAGTAGGCCGCATAGGCAAAACAAGGAATGGCTGCGTAAAAAAGAAATTGTTTATTTCGTAGCACGTTAACGGTACTTACGGCTGCCGCCAGTACGCTCAGCTTTTGCCTTTTTTCGACGGGTAATGTCTCGCGCAGTGCAGAGAAACACAGCACCAGAGTCATGATGATAAATAAGGTTAAAAAGATAAAACAGGCCCGCCAGCCGAAGTGTTGAGTCAAAATACCACCTATCATCGGGGCAATCGCCGGTGACATCCCCACGAACGGGAAGATCACCAGATACAGCTGTGCCGACGATTTTTTATCCATCATGTCATTGATGATGGCGCGGCTGATGGTAATACCGGCGCAGGAGCCAATCCCCTGGAAAAGACGCAAAATAAGCAATTCGTTGATATGCGTTGAGTAAATAACGCCAACCGTAGAAACCAGCCAGATCAATAGCCCTGCGATGAGCGTTTTCTTTCTGCCAAGACAGTCGCTTAGCGGGCCATAAACCAGTTGCGAAAATGCCACACCAAATAAAAACAGGGCGATGGCATCCTGTATTTGTGCCTCCGTAACTTTATAGAATAATTGCATTTCGCCAAGAGCGGGCAAAAATATATCAGTAGAAATTAACCCGCCAACAGAAAGGCACGCGATTAATACCACCAGGGGCATGGGCAAAGTTTTATTCATCATCGTTTTAACCATAAATCGGGGTTTCACAAATCTAGCGAAATAACATCACGATGAGAACAATGAATAGCTAAACAGACTGTTGCATATTAGTAAACGCACAACGCAACGCCTTGCCATACCTGACAAATTTGCGAACACCCGGTCATAAAGCAGACTGATTATTGAATACGGGATATTTACCTCTTCGTTTTAAGAGAGTAATGTTTCTGCGTCGACATGAGAGGTAATGTGTCGACAAGTGCTATTTTCATCATTATTTGATTACTCATATTGAATAATCAATTTATTAACTCCGGCATGGCTGGTTTTATTTTTTGATGAATCAGGAGGGGGATCTACGTCATTTTCCTGAATGCTCCAGTAAAATGACCGATGTTCTGTATTAACCGGATTTACCGTGAACGGTTTGCCCGGTGAGCGTCAAGAACTCTATGTGGGTTGTCATTGACCGCCAGTTTTCAGGGTAATCAGGCAAACCACAGGAGTGTGTAAGCTCTGACATGTTTGCCTCTGCCCGACGCAGAGGCTTTTTTTATCTGCCATCAACACTATCTCTTCTTATTCAGGTGTTTTCTAACACCATTGGGAAATAAAATCATTTTCCTCTCACCGTCTGCCGCGGTAGTCTCATTGTTCCCGTCAAATTTGACGGGAGTAAGGTGAGCAACCTTTCCCAATACCAATAATTAAAAATCAGTACAGACAGGACAACTATGGAATCCACTCTCATCTCCGCACGATCCAACGAGGAGACACCTTCGCTCAATCGCGCCCGCCGCGCAGCACTCGGCAGTTTCGCGGGAGCCGTCGTCGACTGGTATGATTTTCTGCTCTACGGCATCACCGCCGCACTGGTGTTTAACCGTGAATTCTTCCCCCAGATCGGCCCCGCAATGGGTACCCTTGCCGCGTTCGCAACGTTTGGTGTAGGTTTCCTTTTTCGTCCGCTGGGTGGCGTGATATTCGGCCACTTTGGTGACCGCCTTGGCCGCAAACGCATGCTGATGCTGACCGTCTGGATGATGGGTATTGCTACCGCACTCATCGGCGTTTTGCCCTCGTTTGCCTCCATTGGCTGGTGGGCACCGGTACTACTGGTAACGCTGCGCGCTATTCAGGGCTTCGCCGTGGGCGGGGAATGGGGTGGCGCGGCACTGTTATCTGTCGAAAGCGCGCCGAAAAACAAGAAAGCATTTTATAGCAGCGGCGTGCAGGTGGGTTACGGTGTTGGCCTGCTGCTCTCCACCGGCCTGGTGTCACTCATCAGCCAACTCACCACTGACGAACAGTTCCTGAGCTGGGGCTGGCGTATTCCGTTTATCTTCAGCGTTGTGCTGGTCATCGCCGCGCTGTGGATCCGCAACGGAATGGAAGAGTCCACAGAATTTGAACAGCAGCGGGAAAAGCCGGTCGCCAAAAAACGGCTTCCGGTGATGGACGCGCTGGTTCAACACCCTGGTGCGTTCCTGAAAATCATTGCCCTGCGCCTGTGTGAACTGCTGACGATGTATATCGTGACCGCCTTTGCCCTGAACTATTCAACGCAAAATCTCGGTCTGCCGCGTGAGTTATTTCTGAATATTGGGCTCCTGGTTGGCGGGATTAGCTGCCTGACCATCCCCTGCTTCGCCTGGCTTGCGGACAGATATGGACGTCGCCGTATTTACATCACCGGGGCCCTGATTGGCACGCTCAGCGCCTGGCCGTTCTTTATGGCGCTGGAGGCGCAATCGGTCTTCTGGATTGTCTTCTTTGCGATCATGCTGGCAAACATCGCGCACGATATGGTGGTGTGTGTGCAGCAACCGATGTTTACCGAACTGTTCGGCGCACGTTATCGCTACAGTGGGGCGGGCGTGGGATATCAGGTGGCAAGCGTGGTCGGCGGTGGGTTTACGCCGTTTATTGCCGCCGCGCTGGTCACGTTCTCGGGCGGCAACTGGCACAGCGTGGCGCTGTATCTGCTCGCAGGCTGCCTGCTGTCTGCCGCCACCGCGCTCTGGATGAAAGAGACAACTCACTCCTGATCTCCTCACTTTTGTTTCACAGGCGTGTGACATACTATCGGGTATAGCCGCACACCTGTGGAACAAGGAGACAGACATGAATAATAAGGGCTCCAGCCTGACCCCTGCTCAGGCACTGGAAAAACTTAATGCGCTGTATGAACAGTCCGTCAACGCATTACGCTGTGCTATCAGCGAGTATATCGAAACCGGAAAACTCCCCGACGATAAGGCCAGAAACCGTGGCCTTTTTGTTTACCCTTCACTCTCTGTGACCTGGGACGGCAGCGCCAGCAACACCCCGAAAACCCGTGCCTATGCGCGCTTTACCCACTCCGGCTGCTACAGCACTACGGTGACCCGCCCTGCACTGTTTCGTCCTTATCTCGAAGAACAGCTCACGCTGCTGTACCAGGATTACGGCGCGCACATTTCCGTTGAACCGTCACAGCATGAGATCCCGTATCCGTACGTGATTGACGGTTCAGCACTGACGCTCGACCGCTCCATGAGCGCGGGACTGACGCGCCACTTCCCGACCACCGAACTTTCGCAGATTGGTGATGAGACGGCTGACGGGGTTTATCACCCGGCAGAATTCTCCCCGTTGTCGCATTTCGATGCCCGCCGTGTGGATTTCTCCCTGGCACGTTTACGTCACTACACAGGCACGCCAGCCGAACATTTCCAGCCATTCGTGCTGTTCACCAACTACACCCGCTATGTTGACGAATTTGTCAGCTGGGGCTGTAGCCAAATCCTTGATCCGGACAGTCCTTATATTGCCCTCTCCTGCGCAGGCGGGATCTGGATCACTGCGGAAACGGAAGCCCCCGAGCAGGCCATTTCCGACCTCGCGTGGAAGAAACACCAGATGCCCGCCTGGCATCTGCTCACTGCCGATGGCCAGGGGATCACGCTGATTAACATCGGCGTTGGCCCGTCAAACGCCAAAACCATCTGCGACCATCTGGCGGTACTGCGCCCGGACGTCTGGCTGATGATTGGTCACTGTGGCGGCCTGCGTGAAAGCCAGCTGATTGGCGATTACGTGCTGGCCCACGCCTATCTGCGCGACGACCACGTACTGGATGCGGTACTTCCGCCAGATATCCCAATCCCGAGCATTGCGGAAGTGCAGCGTGCGCTGTACGACGCCACTAAAGAGGTAAGCGGCATGCAGGGTGTAGAGGTCAAACAGCGTCTGCGTACCGGAACCGTCGTCACCACCGATGACCGTAACTGGGAACTGCGCTACTCCGCCTCTGCGCTGCGTTTCAACCTGAGCCGCGCGGTCGCCATCGATATGGAAAGCGCCACTATCGCCGCGCAGGGTTATCGCTTCCGCGTGCCTTACGGTACGTTGCTGTGCGTTTCGGATAAACCGCTGCATGGCGAAATTAAGCTACCGGGTCAGGCCAATCGTTTCTACGAAGGCGCTATCTCCGAGCATCTGCAAATTGGTATTCGTGCCATTGATTTACTCCGGGCGGAGGGAGATAAGCTGCACTCCCGTAAGTTGCGTACCTTCAACGAGCCGCCATTCCGCTAATAATAAAAGGAAAAATAATGCACACCACATCACCGTTGTCCGCCCTGCGTCAGTGGCTGGAATCAAACCATCTTGACGGGATGATCGTCCCGCGCGCAGATGCCTGGCAGAGCGAGTACTGTGCACCGTACGACGAAAAACTGGCCTGGCTGACGGGCTTTGACGGTTCCGCCGGCCTGGCGCTGGTGTTGAAAGACAAAACCCTGCTTTTTGTCGATGGCCGCTACCAGGTTCAGGCGCGCGCTCAGGTCAATCTGGATGAGGTGGAGATCCACCATCTGCATAACGAACCGCTGGCCGGGTGGTTGCAAAACAACGTTGCAGCCGGTACGCGTATCGGTTTCGAAGCACTCCTGATGACCAATGCAGACTATACGCTGTTGACCGCGACGCCGTGCGAGCTGGTTCCTCTGAACCTGTCGCCGTTTGATCCATTATGGACTGACCGCCCTGCTGCACCCGCAGGGCTTATCCGCGAGATGCCGGTCGATATCAGCGGCGAAAGCAGTACCGACAAGCGTCAGCGCGTCGCCGCCGTGCTGGCTGAGTACGACGCTGATTACCTGGCCGTCACCCTGCCGGACAACATCGCCTGGCTGTTGAACGTACGCGGTTCTGACATCCCCTGTAGCCCGGTTCCGCTCTCCTTTGCTCTTCTCAGCCGTGACGGTAACGTGGAGTGGTTTGTTAACGACAACAAGCTCGGTACGTTACCCGATACCATGCGAAACGCGTTGAAACTTGCGCCACAGGATATGTTTATCGAACGCTGCCAGCAGCTTGCGCGAGGCAAACGCGTGCTGGTCGACGCCGATTCTGCCCCGGTAGCCCTGCGCTTTGCCATTGAGCCGCAAGGGGAAATTATCTGGCAAACCGACCCCATCACGCTGATGAAAGCCAGCAAAAACCCGGTAGAGCTGGCGGGATACCGTGAATGCCATCACCAGGACGGTGCGGCATGGGTCAATTTCCTTGCCTGGCTGAGCCGTGAAGTACCGCAGCGTGTGGCTGCAGGACAACCGTTGACGGAGCTGGAGGTTCAGGCGCAGCAACTCAGATTCCGCGAGCAGCAACCCGGTTTTATTGAGCAGAGCTTTGCGACCATTTCAGCATCATCAAGCAATGCTGCGATGTGCCACTACCACTCAAGCGAAGCAAGCAATAAAACCCTTGGTCATGACCATTTTTATCTCAATGATTCCGGTGGCCAGTACCATAACGGTACCACCGACGCCACGCGTACGCTGGCATGGGGTAAGGTCGATCCGCAGCAGCGTTTGCACTATACCGCCGTGCTGAGAGGCTTTTTGTCACTGATGACCCTGCAGTTCCCGTCCGGCAGTCAGGGGCATCAGCTGGATGCCTTTGCGCGTCGTCCGCTGTGGGAAATGGGGCTGGATTACGATCACGGTACGGGGCACGGTGTGGGGCATCAGTTGTTGATCCACGAGAACCCGCATCGGTTTGCCAAAAAGGTCAATCCGTGGCCTCTGGTGGCAGGCAATATCATGACCATCGAGCCGGGATACTACCAGGCGGAGAGTCATGGGATCCGTATTGAAAACCAGGTGGAAATTGTCGAATGCCGTCCGGGGTTCTGTAAGTTTGCGTCACTGACGCTGATCCCAATCGATTTGAGCCAGGTCGAGCTATCTCTTTTGAACGAGCAGGAAAAACAGTGGCTGGATGAGTATCACCTGCGGGTACGTGAAACATTGTCACCCCTGGTGGAGAGCGATGCCCGTCCGTGGCTGTTTGAGGCTACGGCACCGATTCATGTAAACCGGTAGGGATTGTGCTATCGGGTGGTGCCCTTTCCCACGGGAAAGAGTTATGGCCACCCTGCGGTGATGCCTGTCAGTTAAGCAGGGTATCCACCGCAATACCCCATTCACCATCTGTGAACGCGATAAGAGGGCCACTGCGCCCTCTTATCAATCCCCCGCAGTTCCACTGAAAGTTAAGCATGTCAGGCCAAATATTGGCGAATATCGGAAGGTGCATAGTTTTGTTCCCACAGTGCCCTCATCATCAACATATAGGGTTCAACATAAGTGAAAAAAGCTTGATAGCTTTCACAAAAATAATTGAGCTCCGGGACACCGCGTCGGGAAAGCACTATGCGATCTTTTGGGCAACCGCCGTGGCAGGCAAATTTCACTTTGCAACTTGCGCATTCTGCTACCAGTGGCAGCTTACTCTGCATAATCATTTGATTCGACACGCTTTCATGCAGCGTGGTTGTGATAGATTGATACTTATTACTTAGCGAGGATTGCGGATTAACAAAGCGATCGCACTGGCATAAATCATCATTTATTTTCGGCGAGAACACACTACCAGCGAATGATGCAAAGGCACAGTTCGATGCCGGTAACCCACACCACGCAGCGAAAGCGTGCTCAAAAATGGGAATTTTAATCGTTCCAATATCCAGGCGAATCCAGGTATAAAAAATCGTTTTCAAAAAAGTCCCCAATGCGGCGGGCGCAAGGCTTCGCGCATTCACACCACCCTGTGCAAGCGGTTCAAGTAAGGGGATAAACTGCATATGGTTGCTGCCAAGACTTTTCAGATAATGGTAGATCTGCAGTGGCTGCTGGCTACTTCTGGCGCTAATGACCGTTAGAGTATGAAATTCCACATCATGTTTTTGCAATAATCTCACAGCCTTCTCGACCGGGTGATTCATCGATTTCCCAGAAATCGTTTTGCGGAAATTATTGTACAGCGAAACATCGCCATCCACTGAAATACCAATCAGAAACTGATTTTTCCTGAAGAATTCACACCAGTCATCATCCAACAGAATGCCATTGGTAAGCAATGTGTTGAAAATATTTTTACCTTGTGCAAATTGCTGTTGTAGCGCAATAACTCGTTTAAAGAAATTAAGCCTGTCTGGCGTTAATTCAACGCCCTGCCAGGTAAAAATCACATCGTGTGATTCCTGAGCCTCAATTTTCTGACGAATAAATAGTTGAAGCATCGTATCATCCATGCAATATGCTTTGCATTCAGGGAGAAACTGTTCTTTATTGAGATAAAAGCAATCTGTACCATGTACATTACAGGATGAAGTAGAGATCTTCGCCATCATATGGCAACTTTTCATTATCGTTTTTCCTTTAGTCAGCGGCGCTATGGCAAAAAGAGGCTGCTGTATATTAGCGGGCGAATAAAACAAATTGAATGATAAAGCAAACACGCAATTTTATAATTAACAGAAGTAAACCTCATAGACAAAACCTTTACCTGTATGTTTCACATTAAATACTCATGAAATATTGCACCACAATTTAGTTCCCGAGTACATTATTTTATTTTCACAATGATCAGAAAAATGATGCAACCTCTAAAATAGATTGCATCATCAAAATTAACACTAATTATTTAACTGCTTCAACCCGCATTTCATTAATCTGTGCAGGAACGATTTTGTGCCCTGATTTCAGATAATCAATCACGACATCGGACATATTATTACCGGCGCGAACTTGTACATTCTTCCCTTTTTTAAATGCCAGGAAACCATCTCCCCCTAAAGCAAGGAATGTCGTCGTTGCAACATGATAAGTCTCCGTATCTGCAATCTCTTTGCCATTAATTGTGAAAGAAACCATGCGCTGCCCTACTGGTTTCTGCGGCATATAGTGCATTTCAGCCCCCTTTGACATTTGCAGTATGCCATTCGTGAGTGATGCTCCATGTTCCATGAGATTACGCAGATCCTTACCACTGAGATCCATCTCCGTTAACTCATTTTTGAAGGGAAACGTACTGACAATGTCACCAAAGGTAATAGGGCCAGCATTGATATCAGCACGTAAACTGCCGGAATTAATCAGCGCAATTTGTGCATTCGGCGCAGCGACAAGCATTGCATCCGTAAACAGGTTGCCAAGTTGTGAGGATTCACCGTAGGCACGGGTTAACGTGGAAGGCGATACACCCACTGGCTGACGCACGATATCCGCGAGTTTTTGATTCCATCCATCGATAACTTTCTGTGTTACTGGATCAGGTTTCCACTCATCGGCGTAAAGCGTTTTCAGCTCGAAGTTTTTCACTTCATGTGTATGGGTTGCAGGGTTAACGTCGAGTACCAATTTACCCACGTCGATACCACCACTGTCAGTAGAAAGGATTAACGTATTCCCCACCTTGATTGGTTCTGGTGTTCCTACGTGAGCGTGCCCGGTGATGAGAATATCAAGCCCTTTGACCTGACTTGCGGTCTGAATATCTTTATCCAGCGCACGTCTGACATCTGTATTACCAATACTGGACTGGCGTGCCGGAACACCTTCATGAATGAGTGCGACCGTGATGTCAACTTTACCCCGCAGCTCATCCAGATAGTGTTGCAGATATTTCACCTCATCGCGTGCCTCAATCCCCTGATCCTTGAGGGCTGCGGCTGATTTATCGAAGCGGTTGTTTTTATCATTATCGAGTCCCTGGAGCGAGAGCTCTGAAACCGTGTCATTAAACGCAAACACACCGTGTAACCCAATAACACCAATTTTTACGCCATCCTTTTCCAGAATGGTATACGGTTTGTTCCAGAACGGTATCTCACTGTCCTTATGGAACACATTCCCTAACAGAACAGGGAAATTTGCCTTACTTAACTGACGTAAGAGATTATCCCAACCATGGTCGAACTCATGGTTACCGATTGATACAGCATCAAAGGGCATCGTGTTCATAATATCAATTATTGCCTGACCTTTTGTCAGACTGCTGATATATGGCCCGGTAAAATAATCTCCGGCATCAAAATAAAACGTAGCTTTATTTTTGACTTTTTCTTGTTTTACTAATGTAGTTATATTAGCGAATCCACCAATCGCACGTTTCCCATCGGCGACATAGGGTAGTTTGTAAGTATCAACATGAGCATGGAGATCATTGGTATAAATAATCGTGACATCTTTGGCACAAACCCAAATCGGTAGCGTCAACAAAATACCCGCAGCAATTATTTTTATCTTCATAATCAATTCCTTTAAGTTAGATGAAATCTATCACATCCGTTTAAGGGCTCATCTGGAGGCATGACCCCTTTCAATGTTTGTAGTCTAATCAACTAATGCTCAAATAACCGATGACAAGCCACGCAATGTTATTTATTCAAAAAATGTAACCAACAGTTAGATAATAGGCCCACCCCGTTGAATCTATAGAGGTGATATCCCCGCTGCTGTCAAATGCTTTACTGCCTTCCTCAAATTGTCCGCCATGATAGAAATAACGAAGCGTCGCGCCGTAGTTCCAGTGAGCATAAACTAAGCTGAGCACATTGGTGGAAACTATCGAGTTGTTTGTGCGGGAGTAAAATTGTTGCTCACCACCCGATTGTTCCTTTAAGTCTGAACCAAAGTCAAAATTAGTGAAACCTACGTAACTTAGCTTCCCGCCAAATACTGTAGTAAGAGGAATCACATATTTTAATTTAAAGCGATATCCATCCCACTCGTTTTCGTTGGCAGCATTGTAATTGTTTCCCTGATATTTAGCATAGATGTTTGCAGATAACGACATCGGTAGCCCGGTCTCAATATCAGTCCCCAACCCCATATACCAGGTACTCTGACGCTGTCCTTCGTTAGTACCCGCATCATAGATGTAGTTGTTGGCAAAATACCATTCTTTAAATGGACCAAAGCTTAAGTCGAGCCCCGTTAATTTATCGATACTAAAACGTGGTTCGATTTCCATAAAAAATGGAGAGCCATTATCCCAAATACCTATATCGTTATCATTCCCTAAACCGAAAAACTTAGGCAAATCAGCATAACCGTAGAAATCAAACCAATCTACATGCGTCCATGCTCGATATTCCGGATATAAATCAGATCTTTTTAGCGGCCCAAAGCGAGTGGAGTTACTGCCTACGATATTAATACTTTGATGCCACCAGTCCGACAGATATTCATTACTTCCAGAGTCTGCAAGCGTTACCATAGGTAACAACATAAGCGCGCCTGATAAAAGATAATTTTGTTTTTTCATAAAAAAATCCCTTCCACTGAGGTTTGTCAAAAAAAATACTATTCCTGTACTAAAAAACCATACATCTTCGCCAATATAAAATGACTATTGCATTTTCAATATGTTATTACGATATGATTGAGGGAAGTACCAACCACTCAATCATATCTGAAAGCATCTACTAATTTATTAAATCTATTTAGCCGCGCTTACATCAACGACTCTCATTTCAAGATCAGGTTTTAATGGGCTATGAGCCTTGACATAATCGATGATTGACTCAGCAGAACTGGTGCTGCTGATAGTTTTGACATTCGTTCCTTTTAAGAACGCGTCAAATCCATCCCCCCCCGTAGCACAAAATGAGTGTGTCGCAACCCGATATGTTTTTGCTGGATCTACAGGTTGGTTATTAATAGTGAATTTAATAATTCGTTCACCCAGAGGTTTGTTACTGTCATATTCAACATGAACGCTTTTTGACACTTGCAAAACCCCATTGGTGAGATTAGTTGCGTGAATCATTAAATTGGTGAGTTCCTTCCCGGTGAGATCCATTTCAACCAGTTCGTTATTAAATGGGAAGGCAGTGATTACATCACCATATTTTAAATTTCCTTTCGGAAAATCAGCACGCAATCCACCGCTGTTTTGTAATCCCACGACCGCGTCTGGCGCTTTAGCCATCATTGCGTCGATAACTAAATTACCAACAGGTGACGATTCACCATAGGAACGAGTAAATGACGTCGTTGTTGACCCAATAATCTGGTCAGTAATACTTTTCAGCTTAGCATTCCATTCATCAATTTTAGCCTGAACTTTTGGATCAGGTTTATATTCGTCAGCAAATACAGTGATTAGCTTACCGTTATAGCCATCAATTTTTTTAGTCTTAGGGTTAAAATCCAATACTAATTTACCGATATCAGTACCATACGCATCTGTTGAAACAACGAGTGTGTCATTGACTTTAATTGGATCTGGCGTACCCACATGGGCATGCCCTGTGATTAACACATCAATACCCTTAAATTTCTTTGCGGTATCGATATCAGCTTGCAGCATTCTGGCGACATCTTTATTTCCGTAGCTTGATTGACGCGCCGGTGTACCTTCGTGGATAAGTAGCACGGTGATATCAACTTTACCTTTTAATGCATCAAGCCCTTTTTGAATGTAAGGCACTTCATCACGAGCCTCTGAGCCAGCGTAAGCCTTAGCGGCAATAGTGTCATAAAATGCAAATTTGCCATGCACCCCAATTACGCCAATTTTTATGCCGTCTTTTTCGACAATCGTCCAGGGTTTATTCCAGACAGGTTTATCACTGCCAGTATAAAAAACGTTGCCCAGTAAAACCGGGAAGTTCGCTTTTGATAACTGCTTAACCATATTATCAACACCGTGATCAAATTCGTGGTTCCCCACCGACACAGCATCAAAAGGCATGGCATTCATTATATCAATGATTGCCTCACCTTTGGTCAGAGTGCTTAGATATGGGCCAGTAAAATAATCACCCGCATCGAAGAAAAATACATCTTTACTTTCTTTCCTGGCATCATTAACGATGGTCGCGATGTTAGCAAAACCGCCGACTGCGCGTTCTTTATCAACAGCTGGAATTTTCCCTGGAGAGACATGAGCATGTAAATCGTTGGTATAATAAATAGTCACATCCTTCGCACTAATTGGCGCAACTAACGCTGCGGATAAGCACAATGTAATCAGACTCAGTTTTGTCATTATTTTCATAACTAGTTTCCATTTGTTATATAAATTTTAATGATATTTCCCAAAGGGTTCATGTGAATACATGAACCCTTTTATCATTAACGGTTGAATCAATAACGCTCAAATGGCTAATGTTCTACCGCTTAATTTCAATTTTTTTATTAATTGACAGTCATTGATGCTGTTGTGATGAAGCCAGATGACTCTGTATCACTAAATAAAAGCCGGCCATTATTTTTTCACATCAGCAACACGCATACCTTTGATCTGTTCATCCGTAACGGAGTTACCTGCTTTGAAGTAATCGATCACAGCGTTAGAAACGTAGTAACCGCCTGTTGTATTACGCGCTTTACCCTCAGTAAACGTGGTGAACCCATCACCACCATCGGCAAGGAAGCTCTGGGTGGCAATGTGGTAGACGGTCGCATCCTCAATCGGTTTACCATTCAGCGTAAATACGACGACACGCTGGCCGATGGGTTTACTGCTGTCGTACTTCATTTCCAGGCCTTTAGATACCTGCAAGACGCCATTCGTTAAACTTGCACCGTGTTCCATCAAACTACGCAATTGTTGACCAGTGAGATCCATCGTAGCCAGTTCGTTAGGGAACGGGTACACGCTAATGACGCCACCCATGGTAATAGTGCCTGCCGGTATCTCAGTGCGGATACCACCTGAATTGGTTAAGGCCAGTTGTGTATTTTTACCTGCTGCCGCCAACAAAGCGTCTGCAGCCAGATTTCCCAGCGGAGCCGATTCGCCATAGGCGCGAGTCAATTCAACCGGCGATTGTCCTACTGTCTGTTGCACCACTTCATCAAGTTTCTTATTCCAGCTGTCGATCACCGACTTCGTATGTGGATCGGGTTTCCACTCATCGGCGTAAATGGTTTTCAGCTCAAAGTTTTTCACTGTGAAGTGATGCGGTTTCTCTTTATAGTCCAGTACCAGTTTCCCCACATCAATACCGCCGCTGTCGGTTGAGAGGATCAGCGTATTACCGACTTTAATCGGATCTGGTGTACCGACATGTGCATGTCCGGTAATCAGGATATCCAGCCCTTTAACCTGGCTTGCGGTCTTGATATCTTTATCCAGCGCACGACGGACATCGGTGCCCCCTATACTGGACTGACGGGCAGGCGTTCCTTCATGAACCAGCAGTACCGTCAAATCGACTTTACCTTTCAGTTCATCTAAATAGCGCTGTAACCACTTAATTTCGTCCCGTGCTTCAATACCTACGCGTGTCGCCGCAGAAACGGTATCATTAAAGGCGAACTTGCCATGTAAACCAATAACACCAATTTTCACGCCATCTTTTTCAATGATGGTATAAGGCTTGTCCCAGAATGTTTTGTCACTGTTCTGATAGAATATATTACCCTGTACAATGGGGAATTTTGCCTGGCTAAGTTGTAATAATGTATTGTCCCAGCCATGATCGAATTCATGATTTCCTATTGTGGCAGCATCAAACTGCATAGTATTCATGATATCAATTATAGCCTTTCCTTTTGTCAGGCTACTGATATATGGGCCGGTAAAATAATCACCCGCATCAAAGAACCATGTTGCTTTGTTTTTCGCTTTCTCCTCTTTTACCAGGGTAGTGATATTCGCCCAGCCACCGATATCTCGTTTACCGTCTGCAATATAGGGAACTTTATAAGGTTCCACATGAGCATGGAGATCATTGGTATAAATAATGGTGACATCCCTGGCGCAGACCCAAAATGGCAACGTCAGCAAAATACCCGCTGTAATCATTTTTAATTTCATAACGTGTTCCTTTCAGCCATATAAAGATTTGTTACTTTACGTTCTGAAAGGCTTTATTATGTGCGTCCGTTCACACAACCAACCAAGAGTTATACGGCAAAATTAGCGACCTCTTAAAATCGTTGGTGACTCATGTCGACTCTGTTTACAATTAATACCTGCAAAACGTTTGGTTGTCGCAATTTAGGGCGACCAACATCTTCAGATTACAGTTGGCCAGACTACAGGCTGGGATATCCTGCATTGCACTGCCGGGCATGTGGGAGTTATCCACCTCTGTTTGATGAGCAAAAATATAGTGAATGGTTGTCTGCTCACTTAACCTCATATGCCGCTGAAAGAGGTCTTTTTTGTCCTGTATGTTATTGCAAAGAAACGATTTGCTATGGCCATAACCCGCAGGGAACACAGCGCATCCAGTGCCGCGCCTGCAAAAAAGTCTGGACGCCAAAACAACAATTACGAAGAGAAATGGTATCACCAGAACGGATTGAAACGGTTTCTCTGATTGTGCCGTTCCAGGGAAACAGTGCGGAACAGAAACTGTATGTTCTGCTCAGTTTCGATGCCACTCGCGGTAATATTCTTCATCTCTCCACTAATTTTACTCAGCATCAGATCGGTGAAACCCTGCATTATCGCTGGAGAGGGAATATTGAACCTGATTTGCATCATAGTGATATTGTAAAGCGCGTTGATATGCGCGAGACGCAGTTTTTACGCCGGAGTCAGTTCGATGAAATTCAGTATGGAAGTGCGGTACTCAAACGTAACGCCAAAGGTGCGATTCTACGCCCGGTTATTGCGGCTCATGGGCATTTTCGGGTACTGAACATCCTTTTCCCTGAGGTAAAGACACATGTTATTTCACACGAATGCTTTCTTAGGGGAGCAACTATTACTGCCTGGGCAGAGTTATTTCGCCAACGACAAAGTGAACTTTGGTTTATAGAGGAGGATATAAGTGACAGTGATGATAATAAGCCCTGGTCTTTTCAGGGAACAACATATCATGGATGGTGGAAAAATCAGTGGCAACTCTGGATACAGGAAAAAAACCGTAAGATGGTTTGCTCACTGGCGGGTGGGGATAATAGCAATGCTCAAACACTCTCTTTAGCCGCCAGCAGGCTTTATATCCACTGGTTATACAAACAAACAACTTTTACCCACAGTGCCCAGTTATCAGCGGGACGCGTAACACAAATACTCCATTCCCTGGCACAGAGCTACAATTATGAACGTACAGTAACTCATTCAGGTGATTAATATCCGGCTGACCCGCCTTATTTCTCAGCGAACCGTGAGATCCCCTAAGCGCCCAAAAAACTATGGACGTCAAAAAACCCGGTTGTCCTTTTCAGGACAACCGGGTAAAAGATAAGTTCTTCTTTTTAATGTCTCCGGATCCACAGGGATATCCCGAAACTAAAATTTGGCTCCTCTGACTGGACTCGAACCAGTGACATACGGATTAACAGTCCGCCGTTCTACCGACTGAACTACAGAGGAATCGTGTGAACGGGGCGCATATTATCGATGCTACCCGATGATGTCAAAGGCAGAATGCAGATTTTCGATCGTTTGCCGATTTATTCTCCATTTCGCGCATTTGTCAGGCATTCTGTGGTTTCTGTCACCACAGGTTCCGGTTTGGTACGGGGATATTTCCATAACCAGCGCCCACTTACCATACGCCAGTAGAACAACACGCCGCGTACAGCCCAGTCGAGGAACATCCCCAGCCAGACGCCAACCACCCCCATTCCGAGTATCACCCCCAGCGTATACCCCGCTACAACGCGGCATCCCCACATACCGAGCATCGATACCCACATCGCAAAGCGGGCATCCCGCGCCCCTTTGAGCCCGGCAGGAAGCACCCAGGAGGCCGCCCAAATCGGCATAAACGCCGCGTTCATCCAGATCAGGATTTTAACAACCTCTTTGACATCCTCTTCGCGGGTGTAGAACGATGCCATCAACCCGGCAAAAGGTGCACTCCCCCAGGCGATCACCGTCAGGCCAATGGTCGACAACCAGAAAACATGCCGCAACTGGCGTTCCGCCTGACCAATCTGCCCTTTCCCGAGCCGTTTACCGGTGATAATGGTCGATGCGGAACCCAGTGCGTTACCCGGCAGGTTAATCAGTGAGGCGATGGAGAAAGCAATAAAGTTACCGGCGATGACGTCCGTCCCCATACCAGCCACAAACATCTGCGTGAGCAGCTTGCCCCCGTTAAACAGCACTGATTCAATGCTGGCAGGAATACCAATCCCCATCACTTCCCTGATAATGGCGAAATTGAGCGGGCGGAAATAACTTTTTAGCGTGAGACGCAGCGACGGTGTCATTCCGGTCATCAGCACACCAACAATGGCTGCAGCGCCAATATAACGTGAAATGGTTAGCCCCAACCCGGCTCCAGCGAACCCCAGCCCATTCCAGGAAAAAATGCCGTAAATCAGGATACTGCTGATGATAATGTTCAGGATGTTCATCCCGCCGTTAATCAACAGCGGAATTTTCGTGTTACCCGCCCCGCGCAGCGCGCCACTGCCAATTAACGCAATGGCGGCCGCCGGGTAACTGATTACCGTCATTTCCAGATAGGTCAGCGCCAGGTCTTTAACCTCTTTCGTCGCCTCACCGGCAACAATGTCGATAATCTCTTTACCGAAATAGTGGATCACCGCGGCCAGAATGATCGAAAAAAGGGTCATGATCATCAGCGACTGCCGGGCGGCCTCACGCGCACGTTTGGGATCAAGCTTGCCCAGACTGAAGGCAACAACGACCGTTGTCCCCAGATCAATGGCGGCAAAAAATGACATCACCACCATGTTAAAACTGTCCGCCAGCCCTACCCCGGCCATTGCTTCTTTGCCCAGCCAACTGACCAGGAAAGTGCTCAGCACGCCCATCAGCAGGACACAGGTATTCTCCAGGAAGATGGGTACGGCAAGAGGGGTGATTTCACGCCAGAACAGAACACGGTAGCTTTTGCGTTTCGCATACCAGGGCGTGCGCATGATCGCGTGGCGTATGGGGGCAGTGACGTTCAAGATGAACCTTAACAAGAAAGTTGAAACTCCATTTCAAATGATGAGGGAGAAATGCGTATCCTGCAAAGTATTTTCCATAAAAATATGTTTGGATTTACAACAAACTGACGACAGAATCAGCAATCAATCGATATTCTCTCAGATCAGGTTTGACAAAACTTTTTTCGCCGCTAATATGTGCCTCCACAACGATTCCTCTGTAGTTCAGTCGGTAGAACGGCGGACTGTTAATCCGTATGTCACTGGTTCGAGTCCAGTCAGAGGAGCCACATTTGAAAAGCCTGCTTTTAAAGCAGGCTTTTTGCTTTTCTGCGTTCTGGTAAAATTACCGGGTGTCGGCTGCACCTTACCCGGCCTGCGGGGATCGAGACCGGCAAGCGTAGCCGCGACGAAGCAGTTGCAGGACCCACCGTTTCCCCTTATGTTGAAAAAAATCATTTTAATGGTGAGAAAAATGGACTCTTTGTTTGTCTATGGCACCCTGCGTCCAGGCCACGTTAATGCGTACATCCTCGAAGACATCGGAGGAGAATGGCTGGCAGGGTCTGTTAAAGGGACGTTTTACGAACGTGGCTGGGGAGCCGCCGCGGATTTTCCGGGGATTGTGCTGGATGAAGAAGGTACCAGCGTGGAAGGTTTCCTGTTTCTCTCCCCCCACCTGGACGCGCACTGGCCAATGCTGGATGAATTCGAAGACGGTTATGATCGGGTTGAGGTGAACGTGACCACGCAAGGCGGTAAACAGATACAAGCCTGGATTTACCAGCTCCAGCCGCGTTCTGAGTGATAAAAAAAGGCTCTCTGTCACCAGAGAGCCTTTTTCACCATTCGCTGCGATTACTCGCTTTTAGCTTCGCCGTTTTTGATTTCACCCATCACTTTCAGCTTCTTAGAGATGTCGCGGCGTTCTTTGGACAGCTCAGCGTTTTTGATGATGTAGTCATCAACGCGGTCTTCGTAGTCGCTCTTCATGCTGGCGATAATGCCCTGAATAGCTTCAACGCTCATACCTGGCTTGATGTAATCGCTCAGGTTGTCCAGCAGCAGTACACGTTTCTGGTTGTCACGGATCTTCTTCTCAACGTCCTGGATTTCACGCTGCAGTTTGTTTTTGCGGCGGAACAGGCGGACGAATTCCAGAACATCCTGGAACGAAGGCTTAGTAGTTTCCATTTTTACACCCCTGATAATGTGAGATTCGGATTCGTTAAAGCAACCGTTGTAACAGTACCTTACTGACAGCGGCTGCGAATGACAATGAGTATATCGTTTAAAGCTATCATAACCCCAATTGATGCTGAATCGAAGCAGCAGGCGTCACATCTGGAGATAGCTGCTTTTTATTTGCGCAATGCGCGGCAAATGAGATGCGATAGCAGCTCCAGCTGTCGTGCCAGCTCCATGCTCAGCCAGACATATCCATGAATCGGTGTTTCTGCCACGTTGTCGCTCTGACGCTCATTAATTAACTGTTTTAGTTCAGCAACGATTTCATTCAGCCGCTCGCTATTGGCAAGTATGGGTTGCGGATTCCCTTCATAGAGTGCGTGGGCGATGGTTAACAGCGTTTGCTGCGTCATCTGCTGCGTCTCTTTCAGCGTATGCGCGTTCAGCATCAACAGATGGCTGGGACGAGAAGCCCAGTGGGCGTTGATCTGCAGTTCAAGCATACACACCAGGTTGCGGCTCACCGTCTGGATAGCTTCGAAAATCGATTTCTGAATATGAGTCTCTTTGCTGGCTGGGGTAATCAGGCCACGCATTTTGACCACATCATTGAGGATCTTTTGTAAGTGCTTTTCCAGCCGGGGACGTTCAACCAGATTAGGGGAAAAACCAGCCTGATAGACACGGTTAAACGCGGTGACGTAGTTTGCCATCTGAATACGCCAGTGCAGGAAAGCACGCTGTGGCCAGATACCGGTGAAGAGCATGGCCAGCAATGAGCCGAAAATAACATCTCCGCTTCGCCACAGTGCAGTGGTCATATCACCCGCAGGTGCGCCGACAACCACAGAGAGGGTAATGCCAATCAGCAATGCCTGATAAGGCTTTTTGCCCAACGCCAGCCAGCCGCAGAGGAACATGGCCACCGCACACCATACCAGCATCACCGGGAGTGAGATCAGCTCCAGCTTCAGGGCGATCAACCCCAGTGCAGAGCCTAAAACCGTGCCACCAATGCGTTCAAAGGCACGGGGGACGACATTACCCCAAAACGAGATAGGCCCCATGATGACCACCAGCGTGATCAGCGGCCACGTCCCTTCAGGTACATTCAGTAAACGGACCAGCACAAACGTCAGAACGAACGCCAGCGCGATGCGACACCCATGCACCACGCGATAATGCTGGTACAACCGAATTTCAAAAGACGTTAATGATTTGTCGGGACGCACACCCGCTCTCCAGCAATACGGCAAATCACGATTGTACTGTGTTTTCAGCCGGGCGGATCACACCCGGCTGAAAAACCCTGTTTTTTCCAGGCTTAACCGGCTTTACGTTCTACTGCCACATATATCTCGATGTCCCAGTATCCATCCGCATTACCGTCATTGAGGTAACGCTCGAAGCAAGGTTTAGGGGCAATCTGGTATGTGTTGTCCTGCAAAAGAGAATCAAAGAACTGGTACCACGGAGTCGCGAAATCGTAGTTTTCGACGCGCGCCATCCCAACGGCATACTCCCCCGCGGCGATTTCCGTCATCATTACCCCTTCACTGTTATCAGGGATAACGAAATTGTCCGGAACCGTTACTGCAGTATCACAGCGCAGTTTTTCAGCCGGGACTTCATCCGGGTTATCGTAGTACACCGCAACCCACTCCAGCGGCTGAACGTGACATCCATCCACCCACATCACCAGCTGTTCAAAGCCCTGTTTTACCGTTTTGTCCCACGGCCCCACCAGATGGAAGCCCGCGATCTTACGTTTCTGCTGCTGCTTGATGCTGTAGTCCATGTTACCTCCATTTATTACTGTATATTTATACACTATAAAGCAGATATTGAATGTTCAGCAAACGAGGAGTGTTTATTATGTGAGCAGACTCGCAACCCTGCCAGTCTGCCCCGCGGGATTAACAAAAACCGTCAGATTTTGTGATGCAGATAATCACCAAGACGGGAGAAAAAGCCACCTTTATCAACCGCTTCCAGCGTTACCAGCGGCCAGTGCGCGACCACTTTGTCACGGTCGTACAGCTGGATCTCCCCTACCCGCTGATGGGCAGCAATCGGCGCTTCCAGCTCTTTTTTATCCAGAACGTATTTTGCCTTAATGTTTGGCACTTCCGCTTTAGGTAAGGCCAGCCAGAAGTCCTGGTCGGTTCCCAGCTTTATCTGCTCTTTGTTACCGTACCAGATACGCTCCGTCCCCACCTTTTTACCCTTGTGCAGGATCTGCACGGTATCAAAGTTCTGTTGACCCCAGTGCAGTAATTTACGCGCCTGATCTTCACGCCCTTTCGGGCTGTCCGCCCCCATCACCACCGCAATTAAACGACGCTGGCCGTCAACCGCTGAAGCAATCAGGTTAAAACCGGCTCCCGACGTGTGACCCGTTTTCAGGCCGTCCACGTTCATGGTTTTCTCCCACAGCAAACCGTTACGGTTTTGCTGGGTGATCCCGTTCCAGGTGAGGCTCTTTTCGCTGTACATATGGTAGAACTCAGGTTCACCGTGAATGATGGCCCGGGACAGCACAGCCAGGTCATAAGCAGAACTGTGTTGTCCTGGTGCATCCAGACCGTGCACAGTTTCAAAGTGCGTATCGCGCAGGTTCAACTTTTGCACATAGTCATTCATCATGTTCACAAACTGCGGTTGACCACCCGCCACATGATCCGCCAGCGCCACGCAGGCATCGTTACCGGAGTCAACAATCAGGCCGCGGCTCAGGTCGCGTACGGAAACGCGATCGCCAGGCTTCAGGAACATCAGCGATGAACCGTCAAAGACCGGATTACCTTTTGCCCACGCGTCATGGCCTACGGTGACGATGTCATCAGGACTAATACGATGACTATCAATGGCGCGGTCAACGACATAGCCCGTCATCAGCTTAGTGAGACTCGCCGGGTTGCGTTGTTGGTGTTCGTTGCCCGCCGTTAAGATCTGACCAGTGGTGTAATCCATCAGCACCCAGGATCCAGCCTGGATGGCCGGAGGCTGCGGAGCAAAATCCAGCGGTTCAGCAGCCAGCGCAGATGAGATACTCGAAGCGAGTAAAGAAACAGCAATAAACAGACGGCGTTTCAACGGTATATCCTCAGGTCATTAAAAATCGTTGACCTTTTTACGGGAGTTCTGATGTCGTTACCTGCCTTAATTGCAAAAAAATGTGACAGAGCGCGGATTTTTCTCTGAAGCAGCGCCGCAAATTTGAGAGCCGTCGGCGCTTTTTATTCGGCCTGGCTACCACAATCGTTTACCATGGTGGCGTCTATTTTTAACAGGATGGTATTACTGGTGTCTGATTCTGCCGCGCGCCCAACATTTTTATTCCACGATTACGAAACCTTTGGCACCCATCCGGCGCTGGACAGACCGGCGCAATTTGCCGCCATCCGTACTGACGACGAGTTCAACATCATTGGCGAGCCAGAGGTGTTTTACTGCAAACCCGCCGATGACTACCTGCCGCAACCCGGCGCGGTCATGGTCACCGGGATCACACCTCAGGAAGCGCGGGAAAAAGGGGTTAACGAGGCGGAGTTCGCCCGCCGTATCCACGACCTGTTTACCGTCCCGAATACCTGCGTCGTGGGATATAACAACATTCGTTTTGATGACGAAGTGACGAGGAATATTTTCTATCGCAACTTCTTCGATCCGTATGCGTGGAGCTGGCAGAACCGCAATTCACGCTGGGATTTGCTGGACATTATGCGAGCCTGTTACGCGCTGCGCCCGGAAGGGATCAACTGGCCAGAAAATGACGAGGGGCTGCCGAGCTTCAGGCTGGAACATCTGACGCGCGCCAACGGAATTGAGCACAGCAATGCCCACGATGCAATGGCAGACGTGTATGCCACCATTGCAATGGCGAAGCTGGTGAAAACCGCTCAGCCACGGCTGTTTGACTACCTGTTGAGCCACCGCAGCAAGCAGAAACTCACCACCCTGATCGACGTGCCGCAAATGAAACCGCTGGTGCATATTTCCGGCATGTTCGGCGCATGGCGCGGCAATACCAGTTGGGTGGCTCCGCTTGCCTGGCATCCTGACAACCGTAATGCCGTCATCATGGTGGATCTGGCCGGGGATATCTCACCCCTGCTGGAGCTTGACAGCGATACGCTGCGCGAGCGGCTCTATACCCCGAAAAATGAGCTGGGTGACCTGCCCGCCGTACCGGTAAAACTGGTGCATATCAACAAATGTCCGGTGCTGGCGCAGGCCAATACGCTGCGTCCGGAAGATGCCGACCGGCTGGGTATCAACCGTCAGCACTGTCTCGATAACCTTAAAGTGCTGCGCGACAACCCGCAGGTACGGGAAAAAGTGGTGGCTATCTTCGCGGACGCAGAACCGTTTGTGCCGTCTGACAATATCGATGCGCAACTCTATAACGGTTTCTTCAGTGATGCCGACCGTGCAGCCATGAACATCGTACTGCAAACCGAGCCACGAAATTTACCGGCGCTCGATATCACCTTTGCCGATAAACGTATCGACAAACTGATGTTTAATTACCGGGCGCGTAATTATCCCGGTACGCTGGATGAAGTGGAGCAAGAGCGCTGGCTGCAGCATCGTCGTAACGTCTTTACCCCGGAATTTCTCAATCGCTATGCCCAGGAGCTGGAGATGCTGTACGGCCAGTACGAAGGGGATGCGGAAAAGCAGGCGCTGTTGAAAGCCCTGTTCCAGTACGCGCAGGAGATAGTCTGAATTGTCGATATAAAAAAACCGGAGGCGATGGTCTCCGGTTTTTTTTGTCCGATGACGTTATATTACGCGACGTCTTCGTACTGAGGTACCGGGTTACGGAAGCTTCTGGTTACGCATGCCAGGTAAACCAGACCAATGCCGCCCCAGATCAGACCCAGAATCATCGAACTTTCTTCCAGGTTAATCCACAACGCACCAACCGTCAGCGCACCACACACTGGCAGCACCAGATAGTTGAAGTGGTCCTTCAGCGTCTTGTTACGCTTCTCACGGATCCAGAACTGAGAGATCACGGAGAGGTTAACGAAGGTAAATGCCACCAGCGCACCAAAGTTAATCAGCGCCGTTGCGGTGACCAGGTCAAATTTAATCGCCAGCAGTGCAATTGCGCCAACCAGCAGCACGTTCCACGCAGGGGTACGCCATTTCGGATGAACATAACCGAAGAAGCGCGTCGGGAACACGCCGTCACGACCCATTACGTACATCAGGCGAGAAACACCCGCGTGTGCCGCCATGCCGGATGCCAGAACGGTCACGCTGGAGAAAATCAGCACGCCCCACTGGAAGGTTTTACCTGCAACATACAGCATGATTTCAGGCTGTGACGCATCCGGATCTTTAAAGCGTGAGATGTCCGGGAAGTACAGCTGCAGGAAGTAAGAAGCACCAATAAAGATCAGGCCGCCAATCAGCGCAGTCAGGAAAATCGCTTTCGGGATCACGCGCTCTGCATCTTTCGTCTCTTCAGACAGAGAAGAGATGCCGTCGAAGCCCAGGAACGAGAAGCACAGGATAGTCGCACCGGTGATCATCGGCACAACGTGCGCACCTTCGGACCAGAACGGACGCGTGCTGGTCAGCGTACCTGCGCCTTCACCGTGCATTACACCGTAAATGATCAGGCCGACGATAACTGAAACGATACCCATCTGCAGGATAACAATCAGGGTGTTGAAGTTAGCCACGGTCTTGATGCTGCGCAGGTTAGAGATGGTCATAAAGGCCACCAGCGCCACAACGAAGATCCACGACGGTACGGAAGGTACCAGCGCTTCAAAGTAAATTTTCGCCAGCAGAATGTTGATCATCGGCATGAACAGGTAGTCCAGCAGAGATGACCAGCCCACCATAAAGCCAACCGCCGGGCTAATGGATTTCTGAGCATAGGTGTAGGCAGAGCCTGCAGACGGGAAACGGCGAACCAGTTTACCGTAGCTCAGCGCTGTAAAGAGAATGGCGACCAGCGCAAAGGCATACGCCGTTGCAACGTGACCGTCAGTAAGGCCAGATACGATACCGAATGTATCGAACAGCGTCATTGGTTGCATATAGGCAAGACCCATCATAACAACCGGAATCAACGTAAGTGTTTTACGTAATTCCACGCGAGAGGTTT
This sequence comes from Enterobacter sp. LM3, assembly GCF_046622475.1. Lineage (NCBI taxonomy): Bacteria > Pseudomonadati > Pseudomonadota > Gammaproteobacteria > Enterobacterales > Enterobacteriaceae > Enterobacter > Enterobacter sp. LM3. The sequence continues at coordinate 240,618 of NZ_JBJURN010000002.1, forward strand.
TTGGAGTTGCGTTATGCGACATCGTTAATCTCCTTTACGGTGATAACCGCCACGTAAGCGAAAAATTGCCCCATTTTCTGTATTCCTCAGCGACAACAACTGTCGGATTTTAGTAAATATCTATCCGGTACGAAGCCCGGCCTCTTGGTTTTTTAGTTTCGTTTCGTACATGCAAAAAAAAATAACCGACGCCTTTTATATCGTCGATTATTCATTTGTTTGCAGCCGCGGCATTTTGCCCTATTCCAGACACAAAAGGCAATAGATAGAGAAACCTATCAATAATTTCCCGCATCTAACTGGTTGATTTTTCAGCAGCGCCGGGAGTGTAAACGGCTGCGATAGCACTATTTGCTAAAATTTCATCTCGCCACCAGGCGCTGGCAAGCCCTGCCGTTTGTTCATTCCAGCCAACCCAGACCGACTCATTACTGCTTTGAGCAAGTACCTGTTTTTCAACAAGCGCACCGCTGTCAATAAACCGCTGCGCCAGATAGCGCGGCAAATAGCCGCAGCCCAGCCCGCTTATTTGCAGCTCCAGCTTGGTTTTAAAATCGAAAACGGTAATCGCCTCCTGCTCGTCGAGCAGTTGCGAAGAGATGGCACACTCTGGCCGTGAGCTGTCGCCCACCACAATGGCACGATACCCCTTAAGGATACGTCGATTAATGGGCTCAGGCTCCTGGGCCAGAGGGTGATGAGGCGCGACAACAAAAACCTGCTCCAGCAGGCCCAGACGGGCAAAACCAAAATCGCTCAGTTGGGGAGGTTCACGTAATGCCCCGACGATGATGTCCGCCCGCCCCTGCGTTAAGGCATCCCACGAGCCGCCCAGCACACCATTAATGAAAATCAACCGGGTCACGCTATGGCGCTGATAGAACGCCTCAATCAGCGGCGTCAGGAGGGAAAACGGAAAGGTATCATCCACGCCAATCACCAGCTCGTTCTCCCAGCCCTGATGGAGCTTAACGGCCTGTTTTTCCAGTTCGCGAACGGTGTGGAGAACTTCACGCCCTTTTTCCAGAAGCATCTGCCCGGTGCGGGTAAAACGTGCGCGGTGTCCGGAGCGATCGAGAAGCTGGATATTGAGATCGCTTTCCAGTTTATGAACGGTGTAACTCAGCGCGGAAGGGGTTTTGTAGAGCTTCGCTGAGGCCGCCGCAAAGCTCCCCTCTTTTTCCAGTGCATCCAGAATAATCAGAACATCCAGCAGCGGTTTCATGTTCGCCCCCCTCCGGCATGCGATCGTCTCCGCTGATGGCATTATTCCATTGGCATCACCAGCGGGTCGGGATACTGGTACTCAAATCCCAGTTCATGACAAATGCGATTACCATCAATAATTTTGCCTTTACCTTCGCCTTTAGCATCGCCAAACACTGGCGGAGCCAAACCTAACTGACGCGCCATCAGCGGATAAAACGTGCTACGCGCTGGATGAGAAGGCGCACATATATTATAGATGTGCCCACCTTTTGGAGCCTGTAAGAGTAGCTCAATTGCGCCGATAACGTCGTCAAGATGCACGAGATTGACGCCATGTTGTCCGTCAGGGGCTGACTTCCCGGCAAAAAAACGTCCCGGATGTCGTCCCGGGCCAACCAGCCCTGCCAGACGCACAATATCAACCTGAGTACCGGGAAGATTGTGCAGCCAGTCTTCCAGCTCTTTAAGCACCTGGCCACTCGCCGTCACCGGACGGCGTACGGTGGTCTCCTTTACAAGACCATCAACATCACCGTAGACCGATGTCGAGCTGGTAAAAATAATACGCGGGATATGGTGCGCCAGCGCACTGTCGACAATCTCCTGCATTGCCTGCAGATAGAATGACTCACCCGGGCCACTGCGTCGTGCCGGTAAGGTAATGACCAGCGCATCGACGTTCATCAGCGCGTCAAGATCGTCAGCATCACATACCAGTTCAGGCTCAAGCCGCAGCTCGATGCCATCAATACCGCACATGCGTGCCGCTTCCACCCCATCCGCTGTGGTTTTACTCCCGGTCACTTGCCAGCCTTTCGTGGCTAATGACATCGCCAGCGGCATTCCCAACCATCCTAAACCGACAATCGCGACCTTTTTCATGCGAATTCTCCTGACTCTCAACCACCTGTATTAAGGCTACGCCAGCACTGAGGAACACACAATTTATAGCATCAATATGAAATGAATTAATGATCAAAAAAACCCCTTGCAATATGGCGTACAAGTGGTTTAGGTTAAAAGACATCAAATGAATAAGCATTCATCGAGAATTTATATGACACGCGTTCAATTTAAACACCACCATCATCACCATCATCCTGACTAGTCTTTCAGGCGATGTGTGCTGGAAGACAGTTAGATCTTCCAGTGGTGCATGAACGCATG